>DXAV01000065.1 GCA_019116805.1 Candidatus Bacteroides merdavium
GTTCATAAGCGGTCTTCAATTTGACCGCTAAACTACAAATTCAAATCCGTTTCATTCAGAAATACTACTTAAAAGACTGTATTTCAATAATTTCAAAGACCGATTAGCCAACTTTTATTGGACAGTAGTGAAATCTTATTATTATGGCATTTTTTAAGAGAACTCAACAGAAAGTGAATGATTTGTGGTATCCAAAAGCTATTACCGTAGGAAAGCCTGTGACAACCGATGAAATCGCTGATGAATTGTCCATTCGTTCTACTGTCACACGCGGTGATACGTATGCGGTGATGAAGAACTTGGGTGCGGTTATGGCTAATTATATGGCTCAGGGACGTACCGTGAAAATCGAAGGGGTAGGTACTTTCTATTATACGGCAGTCACCAACAAACAGGGAGTTGCAACAGCCGATGAGGTTACTGCTGCGCAAATAACCGGCATACGTGTCCGCTTTCTTCCCGAAGTAGGCAGAGACAGCCACAATAATGTGGTTACCCGTTCGATGGTCAATACAAAAGTTTTTTGGGAAGAGTGGGGAGGCACTACTTCGGCAGGAGGCAGCTCGTCGGATGGTCAGGATGACTCGAATGAAGGCGGTATGAGCCAAAATCCATTGTAATAGGTAGGGCTGATTTGGTGAAGAAATGAAGAAAGGAGAGGGATGTCGGAGACTTATGGGACAATAGTCTTCAGATATTCCTCTCCTTCCTTTTTTAGCATCTTTTATCACACTCTCGCGTTATATTCTAAGTAATTATCTGTAATTTCGGGCGATTTTTTACTCAATGCAGGAAAATACTAATAAATTATCAATATGGAAAACTTGAATATTGCACTTCTGCTGATGGTGGTGGGCATGGCTACCGTCTTTGCCATCCTGCTGATTGTCATCTATTTAGGAAAGGCGATGATAGCGCTTGTCAACAAGTATGCGCCCGAAGAGACGCCGGCTGCCAAGAAGGAGGGACCCGCTCCGATACCGGCCAACATCATGGCGGCCATCAGTGCCGCGGTTGCCGTAGTGACACACGACAAAGGCAAGGTGACGAAGGTGGAGAAACTGAGATAAAAAACACATTATTCATATTTTTACAGAATAGCATCAACGATGAAAAGAGAAATTAAGTTCAGCTTGGTCTTCAGGGACATGTGGCAGAGCGCCGGTAAGTATGTTCCCCGCGTGGACCAGCTGGTGAAGGTGGCTCCCGCCATTGTGGAGATGGGCTGCTTTGCCCGCGTGGAAACCAACGGCGGCGGCTTCGAACAAGTGAATCTGCTTTTTGGAGAAAACCCGAATAAGGCCGTGCGTGCCTGGACGAAACCTTTCCATGAAGCCGGCATACAGACACACATGCTGGACCGTGCGCTGAACGGCCTCCGCATGAGCCCCGTGCCTGCCGACGTGCGCAAGCTCTTCTATAAAGTAAAGAAGGCGCAGGGCACTGACATCACCCGCACGTTCTGCGGACTGAACGACGTGCGCAACATCATCCCCTCCATCGGCTACGCCCACGAGGCCGGCATGATTTCGCAATGCTCGCTCTGCATCACCCACTCGCCTGTACACACGGTGGAATACTACGTCAACATGGCCAAGCAGCTCATCGAGGCCGGTGCCGACGAAATCTGCATCAAGGACATGGCGGGCATCGGACGCCCCGTGACGCTGGGCAAGATTGTGGCTGGCATCAAGCAAATTAAAGACATCCCCATCCAGTATCACAGTCATGCAGGCCCCGGCTTTAACATGGCCAGCATCCTGGCCGTCTGTGAAGCCGGATGCGACTACATCGACGTGGGCATGGAGCCGTTGTCGTGGGGTACGGGTCACGCCGACCTGCTCAGCGTGCAGGCCATGCTGAAGGACGCCGGCTATCAGGTGCCCGAAATCAACATGGAGGCCTACATGAAGGTGCGCGCCCTCATCCAGGAGTTCATGGACGACTTCCTGGGCCTGTACATCTCGCCGCGCAACCGTCTGATGAACTCCCTGCTCATCGGTCCGGGTCTGCCGGGCGGCATGATGGGTTCGCTGATGGCCGACCTGGAGACGAACCTCGAAAGCATCAACAAATACAAGGCTAAACGCAACCTGCCCTTCATGAAGCAGGACGAGCTGCTCATCAAGCTCTTCAACGAAGTGGCTTACGTATGGCCGCGCGTGGGTTATCCTCCCTTGGTGACCCCCTTCAGCCAGTACGTCAAGAACCTGGCCATGATGAATGTCATCGCTATGGAGAAGGGCAAGGAACGCTGGGGCATGATTGCCGACGATATCTGGGACATGATTCTGGGCAAGGCCGGAAAACTGCCGGGCGAGCTGGCTCCCGAAATCGTGGAGAAGGCCGAACGCGAGGGACGCAAGTTCTTCACCGGCAACCCGCAGGACAACTATCCCGACTGCCTGGACAAGTATCGCAAGATGATGAAGGAGAAGAAATGGGATACGGGCGAAGACGACGAAGAACTCTTCGAATACGCCATGCACCCCGCCCAGTATGAGGCCTACAAGAGCGGAAAGGCCAAGGAAGACTTCCTGGCCGATGTGGAGAAGCGCCGCGCCGAGCAAAACAGCACGCCGGCCGACGACGCCAAGCCCAAGACCCTTACCGTACAGGTGGACGGGCAATCCTATCGCGTGACCGTGGCCTACGGCGACATCGACCTGCCCGCTTCGGCTACCGAGAAGGTGGCCCCCTCGGGCGAAGGCCAACCGGTAGTGGCTCCGCTGGAAGGCAAGTTCTTCTTGACCAAGAACACGCAGGAAACGCCGCTCAAGGTGGGCGACCGCGTGAAGAAGGGCGACCTGCTGTGCTACATCGAGGCCATGAAGACCTACAACGCCATCCGTAGCGACGTGGAGGGCACCGTGACCGCCATCTGCCTGAACTCGGGTGACTCAGTATCAGAAGACGACGTATTAATGAAGATAGGATAATGGAAGATATATTTGGAAAACTCTATGACATGACGGCGTTCAGCAACATCATTGCCGACCCGTCGTTCCTCGTGATGTATGCCATTGCCTTCGTCCTGCTCTACCTGGGCATCAAGAAGCACTACGAGCCGTTGCTGCTGGTGCCCATCGCCTTCGGTGTGCTCATCGCCAACTTTCCGGGCGGCGAAATGGGCGTCATCCAGGCCGACGAGAACGGTATGGTGATGGTGAACGGGGTGATGAAGAACATCTGGGAAATGCCTCTGCACGAGATTGCCCACGAGCTGGGACTGATGAACTTCATCTACTACATGCTGATCAAGACTGGTTTCCTGCCGCCCGTCATCTTCATGGGTGTGGGCGCCATGACCGACTTCGGCCCCATGCTCCGCAACCTGCGTCTGTCCATCTTCGGCGCGGCCGCCCAGCTGGGTATCTTTACCGTGCTGCTCTGTGCCGTGCTGATGAGCTTCACGCCTAAGGAAGCCGCTGCGCTGGGCATTATCGGTGGTGCCGACGGCCCGACGGCCATCTTTACTACCATCAAGCTGGCTCCCCACCTGCTGGGCCCCATCGCCATTGCGGCCTATTCGTACATGGCGCTGGTGCCGGTCATCATCCCGCTGGTAGTGAAGCTGCTCTGCACCAAGAAGGAGCTGATGATCAATATGAAGGAGCAGGAGAAGCTCTATCCGTCTAAAACTGAAATCAAGAACTTGCGCGTGCTGAAGATTATCTTCCCGATAGCCGTGACGACCATCGTGGCCTTGTTTGTGCCTACGGCCGTGCCTCTGATTGGTATGCTGATGTTCGGTAACCTCATCAAGGAAATCGGTTCGGACACGAGCCGTCTGTTCGACGCCGCCGCCAACAGCATCATGAATGCCGCTACCATCTTCCTGGGGCTCAGTGTGGGCGCCACGATGACGAGCGAGGCTTTCCTGAATTGGACGACCATCGGCATCGTAGCCGGAGGTTTCCTGGCCTTTGCCCTGTCCATTTCGGGTGGTATTCTGTTCGTAAAGCTGATAAACCTCTTCTCGAAGAAGAAAATTAATCCGTTGATTGGTGCGACAGGTTTGAGTGCCGTGCCTATGGCAAGTCGCGTGTGCAACGAGATTGCCACGAAGTACGACCCGAAGAACCACGTGCTGAACTACTGTATGTCCAGCAACATCTCGGGTGTTATCGGTTCGGCCGTGGCTGCCGGTGTGCTCATCTCGTTCCTGGGATAAAAAAGAAAATAAGGCCGGAGCAAGCCGGCCGATGAAGGATAATCGGGCGCAGATGCGCGGAAATCACATGCAGGAAATTCTTTGCGTGGCTCCGTGACGTCTGCGCCTGATTGTTTTTTTGAATAACTGAATCTTCTAAAGGGGGGTAAAAGAAAATCGCCGACAGATTAGTGAATCTATCAGCGATTTGTCTTTTGTGGTGTCACCAGTACTATTAAAGTTAAATTTCAATCAAGTAGATTCTATTAATTTAATCACGAATATGCTGTATATAAAGCATTTTCAATTTGATTAAATGTAGCGTGGTTTAATTCAATACAAGTTTTATAGGTAACTTTATAGGTAACTTTTGAGGAAACATAGTACCTTTGCAGTCGTAACATTATCCATTATTAAACGATTGAGTTATGGCAAAAACGCTTTCAAGATTCTATATCCTCAAAAAGGACGAAAACAAAGAAAAGGCCACCCTTTTTGTAAGGGTACAAGCTCCTAATAGAAAGATTGATGTGCAGTTTACCACACGCATTCAGGTCGGCGTGGCGGAATGGAAGGCAGCCGTTGCCGATGAAGACTCTTTGGCACGCCACCGCAAACAGAATTCCAAGTTGCATGACAAACTGGGCAGGATAGAAGTTATGTTGGAACGCGAAATGTCCGCTCCTCAATTTGACAGGCAGCATATCAAGTCGGAAATATTGGCTATCTCTGACCCGAATAAATATGAAATACAACGGGCGCAAAAAGAGGCGGAAGAGAAAGCGAGATTGGAAGAAGAGCATATCCGTCAAGAACAGGAACGGCTCATTCAAGAAGGTATCGAGGCTGAAAAAGCCAAGATATGGAATTATCTTTCACAGTTCTGTGCCGACATCAAGTCGGGAAAGCGTTTAAATGGAAATGACAGGTATTCAGCGGGAACTGTTAAGTCATGGCACAGTTTCATGAGATTATACGGCGACTTTGACAAAAAGCACCAGTACACATGGGAAATGGTGAACCGTGAATTTACGGCCAGATTCCTTGCTTACATGGAAAATCATAACTATATGATAACTGCACAAAACAAATATTTGGTCACTTTACGGGCACTTGTCGGCTATGCCTATACCGATGGCGTACATGATAATAACCGCGCTACACAGTGCTTTTCAAAAAAGAAATATGAATGTCCGCAAGTTGCCAATTAGTAGATTCTATGTTTGAAGTCCGCCCTATAGGAACACGCACAAAGTTCAAGCCTGTCAAAAAGCCTGAATCCGAAATACCTTCTGTTGAACTTGTAGCAGAACTC
>DXAV01000004.1 GCA_019116805.1 Candidatus Bacteroides merdavium
ATCTGTTTCTGTAAGTATTCGTTCAAGTCCTTGCATCCTCTGTAAATCTGCGAAGCGTCCCGGATGTACCGCTCTCTGCCGTATTCCATGCGGATTTGCCGGAGTGCTTCCAGTCCTGCATGGTCGTTGTCGAAAAAGCAGTGGATGCGTTCGTAATTGCCCAACGGATAGAGAGCCTTGTTTACATTCGATACGGAGTTCAATACAATGTAGTCCTGCCCGTCCAATTCCGGATAATTTGGGCAGCTCTCTTGTCTCAATGTCAAAAAGGAGAGGTAGTCCATAAATCCCTCGAACACATAACAGGTATTCCTCGCTTTTCCCGACTGCCTGATGTGGGAGATTTCCTTTGGGGCGATGCAGCCCTTGAAATAGCGGTTGCGGATTTCATATCCACACGAACCATTGGGAAAGGCGATGGCAAAGTACCGCTTGCCGTTGTGAGTGAAACGTGCTTCACTACATTCTCTTTTCGCCAGTTTTATGTTAATTCCTCTACCTTGTAAGTAGGCAAGCAGGGCAGTAGATGACAGCGGAACAATCTCCAACTGTTGGAAGCTCGGCTCGGAAGAGTTTTGCTTTCCAAAAGAGAAAGATACCGGGCGCACGTGCGGTGTCTGCTCTGCTATCCGTTTCAAGATGTAAGGTACATGGTCGGTAGCGTACAGGTGTGCAGCCAGTTCTATGATACCACCACCTTTACCCAAACCGAAGTCATACCATTGTTCACGTTCGGTATTTACCTTGAACGAGGCTTCGGCTTCTTCCCTTAACGGTGATTTATACCACAGATTGACACCTTGTTGCTTGACGGGAGAATATCCTAAACTATGCAGATAATCCGCTATTCTGATTTGCTTGGCTGTCTGTATATCCATAAAATGATTGTTTTAGTAGTTGGTGAATTGGTTTATTTTTCTTTTTGCCCGTACCTTTTTAGGAAGTACGGTCTATAATCACTTCACTAAATTCTCGTATATATAGGATACGGTAATAAAGTGAAGTGATTTAGTCCCATTCCCCAAGCACTTCACTATATTCCTAATATATACACCCCGAGAATAAAGTGAAGTGATTGCAGGGAAATGGGCTAATAGTGGAAGTCAGGCATGAATGTGTATTTTCTGCCTGTCTCCTGCACTATCATCCGTTTGTTGCGGAGCATGGTGATGAGCGATACCGCCTTTTTATGGTTCAGCTTTACACCCACTGACATATAGGTCTTGATTAAGGCATCTTCCAGTTCCTTGTAGCCGTATTCCTCTTTCAGCCCGAAAACGGCTTCCAATGCGATACGGTGCTGCTGCTCGGTGATATGCCTGTAAGGGTCGAACTTCTCTTCTTCGGGTCTTCCCGGCTTCTTTGTTTCAGGTTTGTATCCCTCAATGAGTTCGGGAAGGGCTTTGTCGTTGATACGGAATGCGAAAGGCTCAAAGTCCATTGCCCGGATGTGAATGGCTGAAACATGGCTGATGTCACCGTTGCCCTTGTCCTTTTCTACCTGCAATACGGTTTCCGCCTTGTTGTTCAACTCCGTACCAATGTGCCCTCTTGCGTTCTCATCCCCTTTGTTCTGATGCAGTATCGTATGGATATGTATCTGCCTGTCGTCCGTCCACTGCATCAGCTTGGATATGATGCGTGTTGATTCACTGGGGCTGTTGATGTCATACACCATATCCCGTATGCCGTCTATAATTACAAGACCGATTTCGGGTGTATTGTAAATAGCCTGTTCCACAATCCTGATACGCTGCTCAGGCGTGTATTTTCTTAAGGCAAGAAATTCAAGATTCTCATTGTCCCTATCATCTGGCAAACCAGCCATTCGCAAAATGCGCGTCATGACTTTCAGACAATGGTAAGGGCTTTGCTCTGTATCAACATAAAGCACTTTCCGCTTATCTTCAGGCAGTTCAGCCACATACCGCAGCACTGTGCCGTTCTTCAATGCAGCGGCTACGATAGCCGATACATTGAACGTTTTTTTACTTTTGGCTTTGCCGATGGATGCGCTGAAATTACCCAATGTCCCAATGACAGAATCATGTACTTTAAGGATTTCAGGTGCTTTCTCATAACTTTTCGACAGGCTCAAACGTGAGGCTTGCCAAAGGATTATGGCTTCTTCAGCCGATATTTCCTTAGTCTCTTTCATATAGTCCATAGCCATGCCTCCCGTTATTTCCGTCCTCCTGTTTTCTTTCCAGCCAGTTCAAGGGCAAGCTCAACATCCACGATAATCTTACGTCCTATCTGAGTGATTGCCTTGTCAATCTTTCCGCTTTTCTTGATACGGTTGGCGGTGGGTAGGCTGCACCCGAACAGTTTGGCTATGCCCAGTATTCCGTACACATATTTTCTTTCTGTGTCTGTAATGGGCTGTGGCTGCGTTTCCGTTTGACGGGAAGCGTGCTTACTTAGGAATATGAACTCTTCACCTGTCATCTGCCAGACGGGTTTTGATAATAATTCTTGAAGATTTTTCATCGTTCAATCTATTTAGTCGTTTAACAATCAGCCCTGCGCACTGGCTGTTATCTCTGTTCTCGAACGATGCAAAATTAGGTAGGGTTGTAAGTGGTAAGGATGTGGTTGATATAAATGGAATATCTTGTTATTTATCTGAATATCAGATAATAAAAATACCACTCAAAAATTTAATTTGAGTGGTAAAAGTGGTTGTTTCGTAAAATGTCAGGGCATATCACAGATTATCGGAATATACCATCCATTTCTTTGGCAAATTTCCGGTTGCTGTCACTGGGGAAATCGGAAACAGGCTCTTTGTACTTTGACTTGTAGTAGCTTTCCTCAATATCCAATATTTTCAGGATATTCCTCTTCCAATTCTCCCTGTCCTGTTTGGGCAGTTTTTCGCTCATCAGGAATATCAGATAGCAGGTACGTATTTTTTCTCTCGGTCTGATTTGGGGTTTGGTGTCGCTTGGTAGCAGGTTCATGCAGGTATAGAAATCATGTTCGGAAATATTCTCGAACTGTTCTCCCACGCAGGTTACATGAATGAGCGAAAGCAGTTCCATATTGAAATACTCAGTCTGTTTCGTTCCCAGCACTTCTTCCTGTATGTTGGGGGCATTTGGTTCTTGTTCGGCTGGCTCTTCCGGCTCGTTTGTTTCATCAAATACATATTTCGCCAATGTCTCTTTGAGGTGGCAGCCCAGCCGATAGATTTCATTGAAACGGCTTTTTGCATATTGCAGGGCTTTCTCTCTGGTCTGTTTTTGCAGATCGTAGAGTTCGGTCAGCTTGTTTTTTTTCTCCTCGTATTCATCTTTGCACCGTTCATATTCCATTTCCGCACGCTTTTCATCCTCTGCAGTGTGTTCCCGATAACCTATGGAATCGTATCGGTGGTATGCTTCGTTTAGCGGAGCATGGAGCTTGGTCGTCTTGTATTGCTGTTCTTCTATGGCTTCTTTATAGATTTCTGAAACTCGGAAGCAGATATTGTAAACGGTCTGTTCATCCGGCATACATCCTTTCTTGTAATAACTTATGTTTTCGCATACTTCCTTTTTCAGGCTATTCAGAATCAGTGTGTATTGCTCCTGTGGAAGATGAAACACCAGTTCAAGAATGGCTGTTTCAAGAACCGTTACATCATTGTAGTCCAGATAGAACTTGGTAATGAATTTCTGCTTTTCAAAAGAGAAACCTTTATTATCAAACCAGTCTTTATATATTCTGTTCAATTCTCCGTATCGGGGAATCAGCGTTGTAATTACATCTTTCATGGACGCAACTATTTTTGAGTGTTATTGTCTTTGTCAAGGAAAGAGGCCAGTTCTTCTTCCACTTCTTCCACGCTGGGCAACGCTGATTTCAGTTTCTCGGGAATCGCTTTGCTCAATTGGTAATCGCTGATGCCGATGGGCTGGTCATAGCCTGTCAATGCGTATTGTGCCACAACTTCGTCTTTTCCCTTGCATAGCAACAACCCGATAGTCTTGTTGTCATTCTCTCCCATCAGTTTATCATCCACCACATTGATGTAGAAGTTCAGTTGTCCTGCATACTCCGGTTTGAATGGGGTAGCCTTTAATTCTACCACGATATATGCGTGCAACGGAATGGAATATAGAATCAGGTCGGCAAAGAAATCGCTGTTTCCGACTTGGAAGTGCTTCTGCCGGGCAACGAAGGCAAAACCGTTGCCCATTTCCAACAGGTAGCGGGTAACGTGTTTCACCAGCTGTTCTTCAATATCCCTTTCGTCTGCTTTTTCTTTGGCTCCTGCCAAATC
>DXAV01000066.1 GCA_019116805.1 Candidatus Bacteroides merdavium
GGTGGTGGACCTGATGACGGGCAAGTCCGGTTATTCGCTGGTAAGAAGTCGGGGCAACAACCAGTTGCGTGTCGGCTGCACCGTTCCCGTGACTGACGACCTCCCGCTGCTTTCCTTGCCCGGTGACTCCCGAACCGTGGACAAGGCCTTGGACCTGCTAGACTACAGTTTCCGCCTCTATCATGAGATTTATGACCACTGCCCTTTCCCCGGCTGGAAGAAGGGGTTGCAGGAGGTGTTCTGAAGGTTCCTTGGATACTTGGGCATAGAAGCAAGAAGAAAAGGCGGTTTATCCTTGCTTTAAACCACAGATAACACAGATGTAAGCACGGGATGGGACACGGATTGTACAGCATTGGATCGCGAAGAATCTGTGGTGATTCGTTTTATCCGTTCCCTCTGTGGTTCATTCTATGGCAAACTTATGCCTTCAACCATCGGCATAGGTGCAAATGAATTGTTAAAATCAACTGAATTTTAGTTTTATTTCGGGCGTACCGTCTGTAATGCAGGGGGCGTCTGAATTGGACGCTTACTATGCCCGAAGTCGTTGGTTGGAACGTCCGCTATTTCGCTGCATGGATGTTTTCTTGGAGAAATATCATTGGTAATAACCTGTAAAACATTCTGTTTTTGACTGAATCACTGAAAAATAAGACTGTAAAAGGTGTCGGTTGGAGTTTCATCGACAATCTGTCCAGTTCGGGAATTACTTTCTTGGTGGGACTGGTACTTGCCCGCCTGTTGACCCCTTCGGAATACGGCATCATGGCTATCCTCACGATATTCATTGCCGTATCCAACTCGATTGTCGACAGCGGTTTCTCCAATGCGCTGATTCGCAAGACGGACGCCAAACGGGTGGACTACAATACGGTCTTCTTGTTCAACCTGGTGGTCAGCGGCCTGCTCTATGTCGTGCTGTTCTTCGCTGCCCCGGCCATCAGCGTGTTCTTCAAGGAGCCTTTGCTAGTGGAGGTGATGCGGGTTATCGGCTGGGTGTTGGTCATCAACGCACTGGCCATCATTCCCCGTACCTTATTTGTCAAGGATGTTGACTTCAAAACACAAACCAAGGTGTCGCTGATAGCTTCTGTTTCCAGCGGTGTGGTTGGTATCGGCATGGCATTGGCCGGAATGGGAGTATGGAGTTTAGTCGGACAGCAATTGTCCCGCCAGTTGTTGAATACATTGTTTCTTTGGGTATATAGCACATGGCGTCCCATCTGGGAGTTCTCGTTACAAAGTTTCCGGGAACTGTTCGGTTTCGGTTCAAAACTCTTGTTATCCGGCTTGCTGGATACCGTATTCAAAGAAATCTATTCTTTGGTAATTGGCCGTTGCTACACCTCCGCCCAGTTAGGCCAATACACACGTGCCAGTCAGTTCAACCAGATATTCTCCAGCAATCTGACTACTGTTATTCAACGGGTCAGTTATCCGGTTTTAAGCTCCATTCAAGATGAATCGGAGCGTCTTCGTGAGGCTTACCGCAAGGTAATCAAGAGCACGATGCTGATCACCTTTGCTTGTATGCTGGGACTGGCTGCCGTGGCTAAACCGTTACTTATTATCCTGATTGGCGAGAAGTGGCTTCCTGCTGTAGGCTTCCTGCAAATCATCTGTTTTAGTGGCATGCTCTATCCCCTGCACGCCATTAACCTGAATATCCTACAGGTAAAAGGCCGCTCGGACTTGCTCCTTAAACTGGAAATCATTAAGAAAATAATAGCCGTCGGCCCGCTCATTCTTGGCGTGTTGTTCAGTATTGAATATATGTTGTGGGGAAGTGTTTGCACCTCTCTTATCGCCTATTTCCTGAACAGTTATTATTCAGCAAATCTGATTAGCTATCCTACCAAGGAACAGGTCAAAGATATACTCCCAACTTTCCTGGTATCTTTCGTGACGGCTGCCGTCATGTGGAGCCTGACTTTGCTGTCCTTCTCCAACTGGTTACTCCTGCCATTGCAGTGCCTGTTGGGCATCATTTTGGCCGTCCTCATTTACGAACGCTTGCACCTGCCTGAATATGTGGAGGTGAAACAATTGACCTTCTCGCTTCTCCGAAGAAAGAAATTCTAATCATTGGTACGCAGATAACACAGATGGAGCAGATTTTTACGATTTTTTGAAAAGGATCTGCGGTCATCCGCCAAATCCGCGTCATCCGCGTGCCCCAATCATATACGTTTATGGAAAAGAAAACAATCACGGTGACTTCACCGTTGCTTCCGTCCTTGGATGATTTCATGCCTTACTTACAGGATATATGGAACCGCAAGTGGCTGACCAACAACGGTCACTACCATCAAGAATTGGAGAAGGCCTTGTGCGAGTACCTGAAAGTACCCTACATCAGCCTGTTCACCAACGGTACCCTTCCCTTGATGTGCGCCTTGCAGGCCTTGCGCATCACGGGTGAGGTCATTACCACTCCTTACAGTTTCGTAGCCACCACTCATTCCCTATGGTGGAACGGCATCAAGCCGGTATTCGTGGACATCGATCCGGAAACTTGCAACATCGATCCTGACAAGATCGAGGCCGCCATCACTCCCAAGACCACGGCCATCATGCCCGTACACGTCTATGGTAAGCCTTGTGATACGGAACACATCCAGGAAATAGCCGACAAGTATGGTCTGAAAGTTATCTACGATGCCGCCCATGCTTTCGGTGTGGAGGTGAACGGCCAGTCCATTCTGAATGCAGGCGACATGTCCACACTGAGTTTCCACGCTACGAAGGTGTACAACACGGTGGAGGGCGGTGCCTTGATTTGCCACGACGAAAAGACGAAGAAGCGCATCGACTATCTGAAAAACTTCGGTTTTGCAGGTGAGACCACTGTCATTGCCCCGGGCATCAACGGCAAGATGGACGAGGTGCGCAGTGCCTACGGCTTGTTGAACCTGAAGCAGGTGGACGCTGCCATTGAGGCACGCCATCAGGTAGCCATCAAATACCGCAAAGCCTTGCGTGGTGTGAAAGGCATCCGCGTGATGGAAGACATGCCGGGCGTGCGGCACAACTATTCCTATTTTCCGATATTCATCGATGCGGAAGAATACGGCATGTCGCGCGATGAGCTTTATTTTAAAATGAAGGAAAACAACGTATTGGGACGTCGGTATTTTTATCCGTTGATCAGTGAGTTTTCGACGTATAGAGGATTGGAAACGGCACGGCCTGAGAATCTGCCAGTGGCACATAGGATTGCGGACAGTGTGATTTGTTTGCCGATGTATCATAGTTTGACGGAAGAAGATACAGATAGGGTCATAAATTGTTTAATTGGTTGATATGCAAAATATTGAATACAAAAACGCTACTGAACTTAATACTCCCTTTTTTTTATTTGACGTTGATCATCTTACGGATCAAGTGCGTTTGATTAAAAAAGCGTTTGAAAGATATTGGAATAATGCTTTAATAGCTTATTCTGTAAAAACTAATTCATTACCATTTTTGTCTAAAGTTTTATTGAATCAAAATATTGCAGCAGAAGTTGTGTCAGAAGATGAATTTAATTTAGTCAATAAGGTTGGTTTTTATGGTTCTGACATTGTATGTAATGGC
>DXAV01000067.1 GCA_019116805.1 Candidatus Bacteroides merdavium
AGCTGCTGCCAAAAGTGCTTTGCCAAAAGATCTTCACTGTACTTCAAGACTCCAACGCATCCGAACATGCCGCACGTATGCTGGCCATGCAGGCTGCTACGGACAATGCCAACGAGCTGATCCAAGACCTGACGCTCCAATACAACAAGACCCGACAGCAGGCCATTACCAACGAACTGCTCGACATTATCGGTGGCAGTTTGAGGTAAAAAAATACAAAATCGGACAATCGGAGGCTGTTTTTATGGAAAATACCCCTATCTTTGTCTGCTGTAAACAACCGAAAACGTTTTGAATATGAAGAGAGTACTTTTATACATGTTGTTCGCCGTGCTTGGCATCGGATATGCGGCAGCACAGGCGGAAATCAAGTTTGACAAGACAACGGCTGACCTTGGCACATTCCCCGAAGAGAAGCCGGTGGTGAGTTGTGTCTTCACTTTCACTAATATCGGTGATGCTCCGCTGGTTATCCATCAGGCCGTTGCTTCCTGCGGTTGCACCGTTCCTGAATATACTCAGGAGCCCGTCTTGCCGGGAAAAACAGGAACCATCAAGGTCACTTATGACGGAACCGGTAAATATCCGGGTCACTTCAAGAAGTCCATCACACTGCGTACCAATGCCAAAACGGAAATGCTCCGCCTGTTCATCGAAGGAGATATGACTCCGAAAGGCGAGAAATAAGAAACCTGACAAACGAATAACCCGAAGAGGATGTCAAAGCAATGAACCCTTGGCATCCTCTTCTTCTTTTTTATGACAAGCTCCCGTCCTTCACTCCCACCCTTCGAGCAAATACATCCACGCATTCTGACGAAGTGCTTCGTTGACCTTTCATGAAGTGCTTCGTCGCACCCTCACAAAGCACTTCGTCAGACCCTCATAAAGCACTTCGTCAGACCCTCATAAAGCACTTCATGGGACTACCCCTGTTTCTGAGGGGAAGAAGTATCCGGCATTCTTCCCCCATTTATACCATTGATTATTTTGACACCTCCCGTTTTTTTGCTTTCTTTGACCTCCAAATAAAAGGTGTACAATTTATTAAAAACAATATCAAACATTCTACTATGAAACAGGAAGAAGAACAAGTGACCGGTTTGCCGGAAAACGCATTCCGCGAACTGAAGCCGGGCGAGACGTACAACCCGCTGATGAGTCCGGACAAGAAGTATCCCGAAGTAAACGTGTGGTCGGTGTCGTGGGGCATCTGCATGGCCATCCTCTTTTCGGCCGCAGCCGCCTATCTGGGCCTGAAGGTGGGCCAGGTATTCGAGGCCGCCATCCCCATCGCCATCATTGCCGTCGGCGTTTCGAGCGCCGCCAAGCGCAAACATGCTTTGGGCGAGAACGTCATCATCCAGTCCATCGGTGCCAGCTCGGGCGTCATCGTGGCCGGTGCCATCTTCACCCTCCCTGCCCTCTACATTCTGCAGGAGAGCTATCCGGAAGATGTAGCCGTCACCTTCGCGCAGGTATTTATCAGTTCCTTGCTGGGAGGCATACTGGGCATCCTGTTCCTCATCCCCTTCCGCAAATATTTTGTCAGCGACATGCACGGCAAATACCCCTTCCCCGAAGCTACGGCCACCACACAGGTGCTCGTGTCGGGCGAGAAGGGCGGCAGCCAGGCCAAACCGCTGCTGGCAGCCGGTCTGATAGGCGGTCTGTATGACTTCATCGTGGCTACCTTCGGCTGGTGGAACGAGAACTTCACCACCCGCTTCTGCTCGTGGGGCGAGATGCTGGCCGAGAAGACCAAGCTGGTGTTCAAGGTAAACGTAGGCGCCGCCGTGCTGGGTCTGGGCTACATCGTCGGCCTGAAGTATGCTGCCATCATCTGTTTCGGCTCACTGGCCGTGTGGTGGCTTATCATCCCAGGCATGTCCATCTTCTGGGGCGACGCCGTGCTGAACCAATGGAACCCTGAAATCACCCAAACCGTGGGCCAGATGTCGCCCGAACAGATATTCACCTACTACGCCAAGAGTATCGGTATCGGCGGTATTGCCATGGCGGGCATCATCGGCATCATCAAGTCGTGGGGCATCATCAAGAGCGCCGTAGGACTGGCTGCCAAGGAAATGGGCGGCAAATCGAAAGCCGAAACCAACGTTATCCGCACGCAGCGCGACCTCTCGATGAAATTCATCGCCATCGGTTCCCTCATCACACTGGTGTTGGTGTTCCTCTTCTTCTACTTCGACGTGATGCAGGGCAACCTGCTGCACACCGTCGTAGCCATCCTGCTCGTGGCAGGCATCGCCTTCCTCTTCACCACCGTAGCAGCCAACGCCATTGCCATTGTGGGTACGAACCCCGTATCAGGCATGACGCTGATGACGCTCATCCTGGCTTCGGTAGTTATGGTAGCCGTCGGCCTGAAAGGCCCGGGCGGCATGGTGGCTGCACTGGTGATGGGCGGCGTAGTCTGCACGGCCCTGTCGATGGCAGGCGGCTTTATCACCGACCTCAAGATAGGCTACTGGCTGGGAACGACTCCCGTCAAGCAGGAAGCCTGGAAGTTCCTGGGCACCATTGTTTCGGCAGCCACGGTAGGCGGCGTGATGATTATCCTAAACAAGACTTACGGCTTTACCAGCGGCCAGCTGGCTGCCCCGCAGGCCAACGCTATGGCAGCCGTCATCGAACCGCTGATGAACGGTGTGGCCGCTCCCTGGCTGCTCTACGGCATCGGTGCCGTGCTGGCCATCGTGCTCACCCTGCTCAAGGTGCCCGCACTGGCCTTCGCCCTGGGTATGTTCATCCCGCTCGAACTGAACATTCCGCTGCTCGTGGGCGGTGCCATCAACTGGTACGTGACAACCCGCAGCAAGGATGCCAAGGTCAATGCCGAACGCGGCGAGAAAGGTACGCTGTTGGCTTCGGGCTTCATTGCTGGCGGCGCGCTGATGGGAGTAGTCAGCGCAGGCATGCGCTTCGGCGGTATCAACCTGGTCAACGATGCCTGGATTGCCAACACGTGGTCGCAGATTGTAGCACTCGTGGCTTATGCCATCCTGATCTTCTATTTCATCAAAGCTTCCATGAAAATCAAATAACTAGCATATTATGAAAAACTTTATAACAACCCTACTCTTATTTGTCACAACCATGCTATCAGCACAGAATACACTGGAACTCCCGCTATGGCCGGCGGGAGCTCCCAACAGCAACGGCCTGACAGGAACCGAAGAGGATTTGGACGGCGGAAGAGTGGCCAATGTGGTCAACCCCTCCATCACCGTATATAAGGCAAACCAACCCAACGGAATGGCCATCATCATGTGTCCCGGTGGTGGTTATGCCCGTCTGGCTATGAACCACGAAGGCCACGACATGGCTCCCTGGCTAAACGCGCAGGGAATCACCTACGTCGTACTGAAATACCGCATGCCCAACAGTCATTACGAAGTACCGCTGAGCGATGCTGAACAGGCCATCCGCCTTGTACGTCAGCATGCCGCAGAATGGGGTGTCCGTCCTGACCGTATCGGCATCATGGGTGCTTCGGCAGGAGGACATCTGGCAGCATCACTGGCCACCCTTTATAGCAGCGACGAGACGCGTCCCGACTTTCAGATACTGTTCTATCCCGTCATTTCCATGCAACCCGGCATAACTCACGGTGGCTCGCGCCAGAACTTGCTGGGCGAGAATCCTTCACAGGAATTGGAGAATAAATATACCTTGGAAAAACAAGTAAATGAACGGACACCGCAGGCCTTCATCATGCTCTCGGCCGATGACGGAGCCGTGCCGCCCGCCAATGGTATCCACTATTTCGAGGCCCTGCTCCAGCATCAGGTGCCGGCCACACTGCACGTCTATCCCACCGGCGGGCACGGTTGGGGCTTCCGCGACGCTTTCACCTATAAGCGTCAGTGGACGGGTGAACTGGAAAAATGGTTACGTGAAGGACTTAAATTCGATTGACAATGAACTTCTCCATCCGTATATTGCTGTTCATAGCAGCCTTGTTACCATTGACAACCGGGGCCCAAGAGCCTGGCTGTCAAATTGTATTGGACCATGCACTGACATATTTGGGTAAACCTTATGTAGCCCATACGCTGGAAGTGAACGACAAGGAACAACTAGTAGTGAATCTGGAGGAGGTAGATTGCACCACGTTCGTGGAATACGTGCTGGCCCAGTCGCTGGCCGACACCCGCGGCGGGGAGATGGAAGACTACCTGAAGCGCATCCGCTATCGTGACGGACGCATCGACGGCTACACCTCGCGCCTGCACTACATCGCCGAATGGATAGAGAGCGGCGTGCAGAACGGCTTCATCGAGGACGTCACAGCCCAGTGCAGCCCCGACACCATGCTCCTGCAACTCTCTTTCATGTCCACCCATCCCGACTCCTACCGCCACCTGAAGCAGTCGCCTGAGAATGTGGAGAAGATGAAAACAGTCGAGAAAAAGCTTTCCGGCCGGTTCGTCCACTACCTGCCCAAAGACAAAATCACCGACGAAGGCCCTGCCTGGATTAAGGATGGCGACATCTTCTGCATCACCACCAGTACTGCCGGACTGGACGTGGTTCACCTCGGCTTTGCCTGCCATCGCAACAGGCAGCTGAAGCTGCTCCACGCCTCTTCCAGCCGCAAGCAGGTAGTCCTGTCCGAAGGATCGTTCGCCCAAATGTTCCCACTGAACAAAAGCTGGACGGGCGTACGGGTACTGCGGATGATACCCCATGAAAAGTAAGAAGGCTTCATCTTATGCTGATATTTGTAAAATAAAACAACCAAATATCAGCATAAGTGTCACCCGTTGTTTTCTCTCGACACAGCAATCCCTCTCTGGTAGGTTTCAAACATAGAGGAGGTATGTTTGAAACATTCGACCCCTATGTTTGAAACATAGGCCCTTTAGGGTTGAAACCATCCTTCACCGCACAAAAAACGGGCCCGTCAGGCCCGTTTTTATTTTGTAAGATTATATTATCATCAGAACGGTACCGGTCCGTCCGTTCCTACTCCACCGAACGGATTGAAGTCCGCCTCGGTAGGTGGCGGAGGTGTGGACGGACTGCCTATCGGCGCATTCATGCGCGAGCCGAAAGTAGCACCACCACCATCGCTGGGAGGCGGGATGATAAGGTCGTCCTCGGGGTTCTGGAAGCGAGTGTACTGCCCGATAAACTTCAGGCGCACGTCGCCCACCGCACCGTTACGGTGCTTGGCGATGATGATTTCGGCCATACCACGCAGGTCGGTACCATCGGCCGAGGTATAAATCTTATAGTATTCGGGACGGTGGATGAAACAGACCATATCGGCATCCTGCTCGATGGCACCGGACTCACGCAGGTCGCTCAGCTGCGGACGCTTGCCCTCCTCGCCTTCGCGGTTCTCTACACCACGGTTCAACTGCGACAGGGCTATGATGGGGATGTTCAGCTCCTTGGCCAGTCCCTTGAGCGAACGCGAGATGGTGCTCACCTCTTCCTGACGGCTGCCGAAAGACATGCCGCTGGCGTTCATCAGCTGCAGGTAGTCGATGATGATGACCTTCACGCCATGTTCCCGCACCAGTCGGCGAGCCTTGGTACGCAGTTCGAAGACGGAGAGCGAAGGCGTGTCGTCCACGTAGAGCGGGGCGTCTATCAGGTCGCGCAGCTTGTAGTCCAACTGCTGCCACTCGTAGTCGGCCAGCTGACCACTCTTGATCTTCTCGCTCGGTATCTCGCAGACGTTAGATATCAGACGGTTCACCAGCTGCACGTTGCTCATTTCGAGCGAGAACAGGGCTACGGGATTGTGATAGTTCACGGCAATGTTCTTGGCCATAGACAGCACGAAGGCCGTCTTACCCATAGCCGGACGGGCGGCGATGATGATGAGGTCGGAGTTCTGCCAGCCCGAGGTCATCTTGTCCAGCTTCGTGAAGCCGCTCTCCAGTCCGCTCAGACCGTCGGTACGCGCGGCCGCCTTCTGTATCAGCTGGTAGGCCTCGGAGATGACGGGGTTGATCTGCGTGTAGTCCTTCTTCATGTTCTGCTGCGAGATTTCGAAGAGCTTTCCTTCGGCCTCCTGCATCAGGTCGTCCACGTCGAGCGTCTCGTCGAACGCTTTCGTCTGGATGTTGCTGGTGAAGGTGATGAGCTCGCGCGCCAGCGCCTTCTGCGCGATGATGCGGGCGTGATACTCGATATGGGCCGACGAAGCCACCTTGCTGCTGAGCTGTGCCAGGTAGAAGGGGCCGCCCACCTCTTCCAGTTCGCCCCGTTTGGAGAGCTGTTCCTTCACGGTGAGGATGTCCACCGGCTTCTGATTGACGGCCAGGTCGGTGATGGCGGCGTAGATGAGCTGATGGCGGTGTTCGTAGAACGACTCCGGCCTCAGAATCTCGCTTACCAGCGAATAGGCATCTTTCTCTATCATCAGTGCGCCCAGTACGGCCTCCTCCAGTTCGGGAGCCTGGGGCTGAATGCGTCCGTAGTCGGTCACCGGCTGCGGCGTCTTGCTGCGCGACGTGCGTATGTTTCGTTTCTGTTCTGCCACGGTCTTTTCTCGTTTTTTTTGAGGAAGCAAAGATAATAGAAAGGCGAGAGGAGAAAAAAAATACAGGCGTTTTTTTTCGGGAGCGGAACGCGGAGGTTTCTGATTTCATGGATACGCGGACCGGGCGGACGATGCGGATGAACACTGATGACACTTATTTAATGATAATCTGCGTCCGTCCGCCCGGTCTGTGTCGTCCGCGTATCCATCAGAACTCCGCTGCCACACAGGCGGTGTCTTTTTGTAAAAAGATTATGCGGCGGTTCGGCGGTTTATTGCTACATTTGTGCACGCAACATCTTAATAAGAAACAAATATGATAACCTTTCCGAACGCCAAAATAAACCTGGGGCTGAACATCACGGAGAAACGCCCCGACGGATACCACAACCTGGAAACCATCTTCTACCCCATCCCGCTGGAGGATGCGCTGGAAGTCTGCCCCCGCAAGGAAGGTGAGGGCAAGTATTCGCTCTCGCAGAGCGGACTGGCTATCGAAGGAGACGCAGACAAGAATCTGGTGGTGAAAGCCTATAAGCTGCTGGACGAAGCCTGTGGCCTGCCTCCCGCAGACATCTATCTGTACAAGCACATTCCTTCGGGCGCCGGACTGGGAGGCGGTTCGGCCGACGCGGCTTTCATGCTGAAGCTGCTGAACGAGACTTACAATCTGAAACTGACGGACGACCAGCTGGAGGAATATGCTGCACGGCTGGGAGCGGACTGTGCATTCTTCGTCCGCAACCGACCCACGTATGCCGAGGGAATCGGGAATATCTTCTCGCCCGTAGAACTCTCGCTGGCGGGCTGGCAGCTGTTGCTGGTAAAGCCGGATATATTTGTCTCCACCCGCGATGCCTTCGCCCGCATCCGTCCGCGCCGTCCGGAACGCAATCTGAAGGACATCATCGGCCAGCCGGTAGAAAGCTGGAAGGACTGTATGGTGAACGATTTCGAAGAAAGTGTGTTCCCGCAATTCCCGGCCATCGGCGACATCAAGACAGAACTCTATCGCCTGGGGGCTTTCTATGCTTCGATGAGCGGTTCGGGCTCATCGGTCTATGGATTGTTCGCTCCCGGCACACCCCTACCCGATGCCGATTTCGGCACAGGCAGCCAGGTGTTCCGTCTGACGCTGAAGTGACGCAATAAAAAATGAGGGTGCATCAAAAATGAGAGTTCGTTTTCTTCAGGCACGGATTTCACGGATTCATATCTATCATATCCCGCGTTTTTCCGCGTAATCCGTGCCTGAAAATAACACGAAGTCGGTCTCTCTTTATTGATACACCCTCATTAATCTGTACTCACTCCTTATCAATACACCTCTACCTTGGCAGCCAACGCCTTCGTCTTGTCGCGCAAGGCATCGAGGTCGCTGCCCAGCGGTGCATAGCAGAGCACAACTCCCATACGGCGGTTGACGCGTGTGGTAGGCTTTCCGAAGATACGCAGATAGGTATCCTCGGCTTCGGTCACAGCCTCCATGCCGCGATAGTTGGGACGCTCCTGGCTGGCAATGGGCGAAAGGATGACCGCACTGGCTCCCATACGTTCCTGCTTGATGTTGGGTATGGGCAATCCCAGAACAGCACGCAGATGAAGCTCAAACTCATTTAGGTTCTGTGTTCCGGCCAGTGTCACCATGCCCGTGTCGTGCGGACGAGGCGAAAGTTCGGAGAAGTAAACACCGTTCTCGTGGCTCAGGAAGAACTCTACGCCCCACAGACCGGCACCGGTCAGCGCACGTGTCACCTTCTCGGCCATCTCCTGTGCCTCTTTCAGATGAGCGGGGTCAATGTAGGCCGGCTGAAAGCTCTCGCGGTAGTCTCCCCCCTTCTGCACATGACCGATAGGCGGGCAGAACAGCGTAGGACCATTCTTCTGCGTAACGGTCAGCAGGGTAATTTCGCTATCGAACTTGATGAATTCCTCGATGATGAGTTCCTTAATGTCACCACGGCTTCCGTTGCAACCATATTCCCAAGCATGTTCCAGCTCATCGGCGCTCTTCACCAGCGACTGTCCCTTGCCAGAGGACGACATAAGCGGCTTCACCACGCAGGGGAAACCGATCTTGGCGGCGGCTTCCTTCAGTTCGTCGAGCGACTTGGCATAGAAATATTTCGCCGTCTTCAGTCCCAGTTCCTTGGCAGCCAAATCGCGGATGGCCTTGCGGTTCATCGTAAAGTTCACCGCCCTTGCACTGGGTACCACCTGAATTCCTTCTTTTTCGAAATCATAAAGGCGTTCGGTGCGGATGGCCTCAATTTCTGGAACAATGATGTCTGGCTGATGCTTGCGTACGACGCGCTCCAATGCATCACCATCAAGCATACTGAACACCTCGCATTCGTCTGCCACCTGCATAGCAGGCGCGCCTGCATAAGAGTCACAGGCAATAATGTACTGTCCTTTGCGTTGGGCAGAAATCACAAATTCTTTACCCAATTCACCGGAACCCAATAATAAAATCTTCTTCATTGTTATAAAATCTGTCTATATATAAAAGGAGGATGTATTCCTTCCTCAACACATCCTCCAAGTTGTTCATTCGTCTTATTGATGCTGGTCTCTCAAGAGGTCGTTCACAGTCTTCACAGGATTGAAAGTACTCAAGGGAACCTCCACAAATATAGTATTCCAGTCACTCATCGCACCATTCCACAGGCCGGGCAATTCAAGCGCTTTCAATTCTTTGCCGTTCTTGGACTTATAAGAGATGAAACCTGTAGCCTTATCTACATATTTCACCAGATCAAACTTATTTCCTTTGTAATCACGTACGGCGCAAACAAGATCCACGGGATTGAAATGCGTGCCTTTTTCAAACATTTCCTTCTTCTCAGGATCCGTCATGTCTATCTGTGAGCTTTCCAGAATTTGCAGAGAAATAGTACCGTCACTGTTGTATGCCAGGAACGGTCCGCCACCGGGTTCGCCCACGTTCTTCACCATACCGCAGACACGCATCGGGCGATTCAGTTTCTTTTTCAGATAAATGGCCAGCTCGGAATCTTCAAGGTTCTTTGTCTCAGGGTTCTTGCAATGCAATTCCTTTTGAAGGAACTGAAGAATTTCGAGCACCTGATCGTGGGTGTACTTACCGCTTTCAAGCAGTTGCAAGTAAGCGAACACCTTCTGCTGTAAGGCTACCAATACACCCGCAATCAGTTTCTTATATAATACGGTATCACCTTTCAGCTTGTCAGGTACTACATTGTCGATGTTCTTGATGAAAATGATATCGGCATCCAGATCATTCAGATTCTCAATAAGAGCGCCATGTCCACCCGGACGGAAGAGGAGCTTACCATTGTCACGGAACGGTTTGTTGTCCATATCGGCAGCAATAGTATCTGTGCTGGGCTTCTGTTCGGAAAAGCTCACATTGTAGTCAACTCCGTATTTCTTGGCATACGCAATAGCCTTTTCGTCAACCAATGACTTGAATAGCGCACGATGCTCGGGTGAAACCGTGAAATGAACGTTCACCTTGCCATTCTTATTGGCAGCATAAAGTGCCCCTTCCACAAGATGTTCCTCGACAGGCGTACGGTTGCCGTCCTCGTATTTATGGAATTTCAGCAGGCCTTTCGGCAGAGAACCGTAATTCAGTCCGACAGACTCCAACAGGGCTGCCACCACGGCTTTATAATTGCCGGCAGCCATCAGGTCGGCAATGCTTTTGCCGACGGTCTTGCGGCAGGCATCGTCCAGGTCGGTATAGAAAGCGAACTTGTCTATCTTTTCGAAGAATGTCTTTTCAAATGAAGTCTGCGGCACATCGTATTCGGCTCCCAGAAACTCAAACAGATTCTTGAACATACGGCTGGCCGCTCCTGATGCAGGAACAAATTTCACGACCGTCTTATCGGTCTGCATATAGGCATCCCATGCATCCAAGTATTTTTTCTGTTCATCGGAAACAGGCGCCAATATACCATTCTCCACAGATGCGGCAGCAGCCAGTTTCAAATAAGGAAATCCCTTCTCAAAGCAGGCAAGCTGTTCTTCAATTTGTTTTTCACTGATGCCTTTTTTTTCAAGCATCTCTTTGTCTTGTGGTGTCATCATAATATGTACGTTTAGAAGTTTCTGTCTTAGTTGCCCCAAAAGTACAAAAAACTGCTACAGAAGGCAAGAAAAACGGAAAAAAACATCGCCGGGATATGCGATGATTGTAATCCTTCATAAAACAATGGAGGCGGGTCTTTGAGGCTGACGGTTGAAAAGCCTATCAACCGATAACTTTGCGACTTTTTTCTGTTTATCACTTTTTATTCGTACTTTTGTTGCAAATAAAACAGAGACATAAGACATGAAAAAGTCTGGTAATATACTTATTATAGACGACAATACTGGTGTACGAAGTGCTTTGCAATTATTGTTGAAGCCTTATTTCAGCCGTATAGAGACACTCCCATCCCCTGTCACCTTACCCACCCTTCTGAATGAGGGGGAATGGCAAGTGGTACTCCTCGACATGAACTTCAAGGCCGGCATCAATAACGGGAATGAAGGACTCTACTGGCTACACGAGATTAAGAAAATGAAACCTCATTTGCCTGTAGTGCTTTTCACTGCTTATGCAGACATCGGTCTGGCAGTACGTGGTATAAAGGAAGGAGCTGCCGATTTCGTTGTCAAGCCTTGGGAGAACGAAAAACTGATAGAAACTCTGCTGACAGTTGCCATGCCTTCTAAAACAATCCCAACCAAGCAGACAGGTGTGCCGATGTACTGGGGAGAAAGCGCAGCCATGAACCGCCTGCGCCGCTTGGTCGAAAAGGTGGCGGATACTGACGCCAACATCCTGATAACCGGCGAAAACGGAACCGGTAAAGAAATGCTGGCACGAGAGATCCATCGGCTTTCATCGCGCCGTCATCATGAAATGGTTACTGTGGATATGGGAGCCCTGACCGAAAGCCTGTTCGAAAGCGAACTTTTCGGCCATGTGAAAGGCGCCTTTACTGATGCCCACACTGAACGAACCGGCAAATTTGAGGCCGCCAACGGTGGAACCTTGTTCCTTGACGAAATAGGCAATCTACCCTACCATTTACAAGCCAAATTGCTTACCGTCATCCAGCAGAAAACAGTCATTAAGGTAGGCAGTAATCTTCCTGTTCCCGTCAACATCCGCCTGATATGCGCGACAAACCGTAACTTGCCCGATATGGTGAAGCAGGGCGACTTCCGTGAAGACCTGCTTTACCGCATCAATACCATCCATCTGGAGATACCACCTCTGCGTCAACGCGTGGAAGACATACTGCCATTGGCCGGACAGTTCACAGACCGCTTCTGCCAGCAATATCACAAGGAACCGCTTACACTGACAGACGAAGCATGTGAAAAACTCGTAAAGCATCCCTGGTATGGCAACATCCGTGAATTGGAGCACACCATCGAAAAAGCCGTCATCATTTGTGACGGTACAAAGCTTTCGGCTGACAATTTCCAGTTGCCACGTCCGTCCACTCCCGTGACAGAGCTTCCGCAAGCTTCAACCCTGGAAGAAATGGAACGGCAGATGATTTCCCGGACATTACAAAAATACGAAGGAAACCTGTCGGCTGTTGCGGCCAGCCTGGGCATCAGCCGGCAGACCCTGTACAACAAAATGAAAAGATACGGACTTTAACCCATAAAACATTTTCTCATGATATTCCATACCCTCTCCCGATATTATTTTTTCCGCACAGGTGTCAGCCTCCTTACGGCACTTGCAACGGGAGCCGCATGGACTATCTGCATCATCAAGGCACCCCAAATTCAAACTTCTGAAAGTTGGTATCTTTTGGCCGCCTCCCTGACAGTTCTATTGTTTGTCTCTTTCATTTGGCAACTGAAACAATACAGGCAACATGCCCGCCGGGTGCTCTTTCTGCTTGATGCGATCGAGAATAATGACAATTCCATCCATTTCGCTGAAGAAGACAGTGCCCCGGATACCCGCCTTGTGAACCGTGCCCTCAACCGGGTAGCACAAATTTTGTATCAAGTGAAGATGGAAACAGCCCAACAGGAAAAATATTATGAGCTGATACTGAGCTGTGTAGATACAGGTATCATTGTACTCGATGACAAAGGAGTTGTCTGCCGCAAGAACAATGAGGCCCTACGCCTGCTGGGGACAGACATCCTGACGCATATCGTACAATTGGAGCATATTGACAAGAACCTGGCTACACAACTGAAAAATTGTCATGCAGGCAGCAAACTGCAAGTTCCTGTCAGCAACGAACGGGGTACGAAAAACCTGGCTGTACGCGTCAGTGAAATCACGCTTCATGGTGAGCACCTACGCATACTGGCCTTGAACGACATCCACAATGAGCTGGACGAAAAGGAAATGGATTCCTGGAACAAACTGATACGGGTATTGACTCATGAAATCATGAACTCAGTCACCCCCATCACTTCACTAAGCGACACACTACTACGCCTCACGACAGAGAACAGCGACAGCAATCGGGAAGAAATACGCAGCGGACTTCAAACGATCCGTGCCACAGGTCGAAGCCTGCTGTCATTCGTTGAATCTTACCGGCAATTTACATACATTCCTTCACCCGAGCCCGGCTTGTTCTACGTAAAGGATTTTCTGGAGCGTATGGTCAATCTGGCGCGCCATCAGTTCCCCGACAACCGTATCACTTTTCAAACGGAAATCAGTCCCACAGATCTCATCTTGTATGCCGACGAGAACCTGATTTCACAAGTAATGATCAATCTTCTGAAAAATGCCATGCAAGCCATTGAAGCTGAAGGAAAGGATACTAAAGAAAAATTCATCCGTATTCGAGGATATTGCAATGAAGCAGAAGCAATCATCATCGAAATAACCAATAACGGGCCGCCCATTCCACCTGAAATAGAGAATCATATCTTTGTACCTTTTTTTACCACCCACGAAGGGGGAAGCGGTATCGGCTTGAGCATCTCACGCCAGATCATGCGGCTCTCCGGTGGAAGTCTCAGCTTGAAGTCCGGTGGAGAAGAGACTACATTTGTACTTAAATTTAATTAACCCATAAACTGCATTACAAATATCTGTTACCATTATGTTGATTACTCCTGAAAATATTCTTCTTGCAGGTTCCATTCTGCTGTTCGTCAGTATTCTGGCCGGAAAGACCGGCTATCGTTTCGGTGTTCCGACCCTGTTGCTTTTCCTCGTTGTCGGCATGCTGTTCGGCAGTGACGGACTGGGTATCCAGTTCTATAACATGAAGGCCGCCCAATTCATTGGTATGGTTGCCCTCAGTATCATCCTGTTTACCGGCGGTATGGACACCAAATTCAATGACATCAAACCAGTACTGGCCCCCGGTATTGTTCTGTCCACTGTAGGTGTGCTGTTCACCACCTTGTTCACGGGACTTTTTATCTGGTGGCTGTCGGGAATGAGCTGGACAAACATCCACTTCCCGCTCATCCCCTCGCTGCTGTTGGCCGCTACCATGTCGTCCACCGATTCAGCCTCCGTATTTGCCATTTTGCGTTCACAGAAAATCAACTTGAAATACAACCTGCGCCCCATGCTCGAGCTTGAGAGCGGAAGTAACGACCCCATGGCCTATATGCTGACCATCGTCCTCATCCAGCTCACCCAAACCGCAGGCATGGGATGGATGCAAATTGCAGGTTCTTTCGTGGTCCAGTTTCTCGTAGGCGCCATGGCCGGATACCTGTTAGGCAAGCTGGCCATTGTCATGCTGAACAAACTGAACATTGACAACCAAGCTCTTTACCCCATCCTCCTGCTTGCCTTCATCTTTTTCACCTTTTCCATTACAAGTCTCCTGAACGGAAATGGTTATCTGGCTGTTTATTTGGCAGGCATAATGGTTGGTAACCACAAAATTGCCTACCGTAAGGAGACCAATACTTTCATGGACGGACTGACTTGGCTCTTCCAAATTATCATGTTCCTCTGCCTGGGCCTGCTGGTCAATCCTCACGAGATGCTCGAAGTAGCCGCCGTGGCTCTGCTCATAGGTGCTTTCATGATACTTGTGGGCCGCCCGCTCAGCATTTACCTCAGCCTGTTGCCTTTCGGCAAAAGGATAACGCAGAAATCACGGCTGTTCATCTCGTGGGTAGGCCTCCGAGGAGCCGTTCCAATCATCTTTGCTACTTATCCCGTTGTGGCCGAAGTACCGGGTGCAAACAGCATTTTCAACATCGTCTTCTTCATCACCATCCTGTCTCTTATCGTGCAAGGAACCACCATCACCCGCTTCTCGCGCCTGCTGGGTCTCTCCCTGCCCCAACCCAAGACCGGCAACGACTTCGGTGTTGAGTTGCCCGAGGAAATAGGATCCGACCTGCACGACATGACCATCACGGCCGACATCCTTGCCAAAGCTGCCACCCTGAAAGACATGAACCTGCCCAAAGGAACTTTGGTGATGATTGTTAAACGAAATGACGAATACCTGATACCGAACGGTTCGCTGAAACTTCAAGAGGGAGACAAGCTGCTGCTCATCTCCGAAAAGGTCAAAGAATAAGTACTTATGACCACATTCATAACTCTGATGGCCAACAAAAATAACTTAAACTGCTTGCAGGAGATAACCAGAAGCCCTATCTTTGCACAGTTTTAAACTGAACGTGCAAAATAGAACCAATGGAATCAAATACAAGCTTCATCGGGTACATCGAACAGAGCATCGCCCGAAACTGGGATCGTAATGCCCTGACCGATTACAACGGAGCCACCCTACAATATAAGGACGTCGCAAGAAAAATTGCCAAATTCCACATTGTATTGCAGAAAGCAGGTATCAAGCCTGGCGACAAGATTGCTGTCTGTGGACGAAACAGCGCCCACTGGGCAGTTACCTTTTTGGCTACCATCACCTATGGAGCCGTCATCGTTCCCATTCTGCATGAGTTTAAGGCCGACAATATCCATAACATTGTAAACCACTCCGAAGCCAAGTTGCTTTTCGTAGGCGATCAGGCATGGGAAAACCTGAATGAAGACCATATGCCCAATCTGTTGGGCATCGTCCTTCTGACCGATTTTACACCGGTGGTTTCTCGTGACGAATGCCTTACAGACGCTTTTGAGCACCGCAATGCTATCTACGGCCAGCGTTATCCGAAAAACTTCCGCCCCGAACATGTTCGTTATCGTCGGGAGAAATCGCCTGAAGAACTGGCTATTATCAATTATACATCCGGCACAACAGGCTATTCGAAAGGTGTCATGCTCCCCTACCGCAGTATCCGTTCCAACGTAGACTACTGTCGCGAAATGCGCCCCATCTATCCCGGTGACCGTATCGTTTCGATGCTTCCTTTGGGACATGTCTTCGGCATGGTTTATGACTTTCTTTATGGTATATGCCAGGGGGCTCATCTCTATTTCCTGACACGCATGCCATCACCCAAAATCATTGCCCAATCATTCGCCGAAATACGCCCACGCATCATCTCTTGCGTACCTCTCATCGTAGAGAAGATCATCAAGAAGAACATTCTTCCTCGTGTGGACAATACTATCGGCAAATTATTATTGCGTGTTCCTCTGGTAAACGACAAAATAAAGGCAAATGCATGCAAGGCTGCCATGGAAATCTTCGGAGGCGAGTTTGAAGACATCATTATTGGCGGTGCACCGTTCAATGCAGAAGTGGAACGGTTCCTCAAACAGATAGGTTTTCCCTATACCATTGCCTATGGCATGACCGAATGCGGCCCCATCATCTGTTCCAGCCGTTGGCAGGACTTGAAGCTGGCCTCATGCGGTAAGGCTGCCTCGCGCATGGAAGTACGTATTGACTCACCCGACCCGGCCAACCGTGCGGGTGAAATCATTTGCCGGGGCGAAAACCTAATGCTCGGCTATTACAAAAATCCCGAAGCTACAGCCCAGATTGTCGATGTCAACGGTTGGCTTCACACCGGTGACCTGGCCACAATGGATGCAGAAGGTAACGTCACCGTTCGTGGACGCAGTAAAAACATGCTTCTCACTGCCAGTGGACAGAACATTTATCCTGAAGAGATAGAAAGCCGTCTGAACAACATGCCCTACGTGGCCGAATCGCTCATCGTCCTGCAAAAAGATAAGTTGGTAGCCCTCATCTACCCGGATTTTGATGAAGCTTTCGCACGTGGTTTACAGCAATCGGATGTGGAAGAAGCTATGGAACAGAACCGTATCGAGTTGAATCAGCAACTCCCTGCTTATTGCCAGATTACGAAAGTCAAGATCCATTTCGAAGAATTTGAGAAGACAGCCAAAAAGAGTATCAAGCGTTTCCTCTATCAGGAGGCCAAAGGATAGTTCCTCCCCCAGTTCCTCATCTTTCTTCCGAAAACATTTGGAGAAAAAGAGGATATAGTTTATTTTTACGCTACAGATAAAGATTGTAAACCATACAAAGAAGAATTTGTTAACTATGAAGAAAGAAGACTTTATGCGGAAAGCCATCGAGCTTTCCATCGAAAATGTAAAGAATGGTGGCGGCCCGTTCGGGGCAGTCATTGTGAAAGGCGATGAAGTGATTGCCACGGGCGTGAACCGCGTGACGGCCAACCACGACCCTACGGCCCATGCCGAAGTGAGCGCCATCCGCGCCGCCTGCGAGAAACTGGGTACATTCGACTTGGAAGGCTGTGAAATCTATACCTCGTGCGAGCCCTGCCCCATGTGTCTGGGAGCCATCTACTGGGCCCATCTGGACAAAATCTATTACGGCAACAACAAGACCGACGCCGCCCGTATCGGTTTCGACGACTCGTTCATCTACGACGAACTGGCCTTGGAGCGGAAAGACCGCAAGAAAGTGATGGAAGAAATGCTTCCCGAAGAAGCCAAAGCCGCTTTCCAGGCATGGGAAGACAAGGCCGACAAGGTGGAATATTGAGGCATCCGCCATTCCTTTTTCCCTTTAAGATAAATATTATAACTATATATCCTATTATCAGTGATATAAGTTGATAATTGTAGCATAAGGTAACAAAACGGCAACAATTAAAATTTATCATTAGTGTCCCGTTAAAATCGGGACAAATTAATATTAATCAAACAATCCCGGAAAAAGGGAAGAATTGAGTTCTTTGACATCGTTGAAATTAGTCTTCTCAAACAGTTCTTTAAGGCATGTTTTGTCC
>DXAV01000068.1 GCA_019116805.1 Candidatus Bacteroides merdavium
TGCGAGCAAGGCCGTAACTTCAACAACAAGATATGGAACGCCTTCCGCCTCGTCAAGGGCTGGGAAGTGAGCGCCGAGGTCGAAGTGCCCGAGGCAGCCGCCCTGGCCATGAAGTGGTTCGAGTCGAAGCAGAACGCCGTAGCCCTCGAAGTGGCCGACCTCTTCAGCAAGTACCGCTTGAGCGAAGCCCTGATGGCTGTCTATAAACTCTTCTGGGACGAGTTCTCCAGCTGGTATCTGGAGATGATCAAGCCTGCTTACGGCCAGCCCATCAGCAAGGTCGTTTACGATACGACCATCGGTTTCTTCGACAACCTGCTCCACCTGCTCCATCCGTTCATGCCCTTCATCACCGAAGAGTTGTGGCAGCACATCGTGGACCGCAAGGATGGCGAGAGCCTGATGGTGAGCCTCATGGTAGCTCCGGGCAAGGTGGACGAAGCTATCGTGCAGCAGTTTGAGGTAGTGAAGGAAATCATCAGCAACGTCCGCTCCATCCGCTTGCAGAAGAACATTGCTCAGAAGGAAGCGCTGGATTTGCAGGCTGTGGGCGAAAACCCTGTAGCTGCCTTCAACGCCATCATCACGAAGATGTGCAACCTTTCGTCCATCGCCGTGGTCGAGGCCAAGGCCGACGGAGCTGCTGCCTTCATGGTAGGTACGACGGAGTATGCCGTACCTCTGGGCAACATGATCGACGTGGAAGCCGAGATTGCCCGCATGGAAGCCGAGCTGAAGCACAAGGAAGGTTTCTTGCAAGGCGTACTGAAGAAGCTCAGCAACGAGAAGTTTGTGAACAACGCTCCTGCCGCCGTCATCGAGCTGGAGCGCAAGAAGCAGGCCGATGCCGAAAGCATCATCAAGTCGCTGAAGGAAAGCATCGCTGCGCTGAAGAAAGCGTGAAGTAGTGATGAGTGACGAGCTACAAGCTACGAGTTCTATGGCTTGTCACTCGTAGCTCGTCACTTGTAGCTCGTAGCTCATCACTTGTAGCTTGTAGCTCATCACTAATAAATATAGAAACGTCGGGTGCGGCTTTCTGTAGAAGGAAAGCAGAGCCCGACGTTTGTTTTTTTAATCTTAAAACGATCGTATCATGAAAAAAATCACTTCTTTTTTGTTATTGGCCGCTTTGTGTTGCCCTGCATGGCAGGCTGTTGCCTCCGTTGCCGACACTGTATTCATCCGCGAAACCAATATTCCTGTGCTGATAGACCGTCAGGATAACGAGTTGTTCCATCTGCGCATCGATAATGGTGAGGGCAAGAAGCTCGATCGGGTATCCCTTGACTTGGGAGCAGAAGTCGATCTGACCCAGGTAGAAGCTGTAAAGCTGTACTATGGCGGTACGGAGTGTGCAGAGCGTAGCGGTAAAGGATATTATGCCCCCGTGGCCTATGTGTCAGCCTATACCGTAGGACAGACCCGTGCGGCCAATCCTTCTTATTCCATCCTGAAGAGTGAAGTCCGTTCGCCGGGCCGTCAGGTAGTGTTCGATGTCAATCAGTCGCTCTATCCGGGTATCAATTATTTTTGGGTCAGCTTGCAGATGAAGCCGCAGGCATCGTTGCTTGCCAAGTTTTCGGCCTCGGTATCGTCCGTCGAAATTGACGGGCAGGCTGCTTCGCTGAAATTGTTCAACGGTCCTCGTATCCATCGAATGGGCTTTGGGGTTCGTCAGGCTGGAGACGACGGGGTGGCTGCCTATCGCATTCCTGGCCTGGTGACAAGTAATAAAGGGACGCTGCTGGCAGTCTATGACGTACGTCACAACAGCAGTGTGGACCTCCAGGAATACATCGAAATCGGCCTTAGCCGCAGTACCGACGGCGGACAGACGTGGGAGAAGATGCAGATTCCCATGAGCTTTGGCGAATATGGCGGGCTGCCCAAAGCACAGAACGGTGTGGGCGATCCGGCCATCTTGGTGGACAAGCAGACAGGTACCATCTGGATTATGGCAGCTTGGACACACGGTATGGGTAATGCCCGTGCCTGGAACAATTCGGGGCAGGGTATGACGCTGGAGCAAACGGCTCAGCTGGTACTGGTGAAGAGTGATGACGATGGCAAGACGTGGTCCGAGCCTATCAACATCACCAGCCAGGTGAAGTCGCCCGAATGGTATTTCCTGCTTCAGGGTCCTGGACGTGGTATCTCGATGGTGGACGGTACCCTGGTCTTTGCCGGCCAGTTCATCGGTGCCGACCGTATTCCCTGCGCCTGCATCATCTATAGCAAGGACCACGGTAAGACATGGCACATCAGCCAGCCGGCCCGCAGCAATACGACCGAGTCGCAGGTGGCCGAAGTGGAGCCGGGCGTACTGATGCTGAACATGCGCGACAATCGGGGAGGCAGTCGAGCCGTGGCTGTGACCCGTGACTTTGGAGCTACTTGGGAAGAACATCCGTCTTCGCGCAAGGCACTGGTAGAGCCTGTTTGTATGGCCAGCCTGCTGCATGTAGCGGCCGAGGACAATGTAACCGGCCAGCCGCTTCTGCTGTTCTCCAACCCCGACAGTCCGAAGAACCGCCATCGCATGACCATCAAGGCCAGCTTGGATAATGGGCTGACATGGCTTCCCGAAAACCGTCTGATGCTGGACGAAGGTGGTAGCTGGGGCTATTCCTGCCTGACGATGATCGACCGCGAAACCGTCGGCATTCTCTATGAGAGCAGTACGGCTCATATCCTGTTCCAGGCCATCAAGTTGGAAGACATCTTACATAAATAAATCTCATGAAGAAAAAAGGACTGTTATTGGTTTGGGCGCTTTCCGCAAGTTTGTGGGGCATTGCCCAAGAACCCGCGGAGAAGTATCCGTTGGAGGCTTATGAAGAATTGACGGATACGAAACCTCACGACGGTGAAGAAGTGTGGAACAAGATGCAGGCTCCTGTATCTTTGGCGTGGGGCAGCATTGATGTACGTTATCCTAAGTTGAGTATTCCTTTGGAAACCAAGAAGGGAACTGTTCGGATGAGTGCCTGGAAAGGCGAAAGGGTGCATGCGCAAGCTGTATTGTGGACTCGTCAGGCTCTGAAGGGTGTTCGTGTCGAGGTCGGCGATTTGAAGAATGGCAGTTCCCTCATTCCCGCTTCAGCTGTGAAGACTCATTTTGTACGCTATGTCATGACCGACGAGCTGAACAAGGACGGGAAGGGAGGTTGCGGCCATCGTCCCGACAAGACCCAATGGGATTCTTCGTTGGTGGCTGATGTGCTTGACATCGCTCAGGAATTGGATGTCAGAGAACGCTGTTCGCAGCCGATCTGGTTGACGGTATGGGTTCCTTCTGATGTCAAGGCCGGTACTTATAAGTCGCGTCTGACGGTCAATGCCGAAGGTCTGGAGCCGCTGTCACTGCCTTTTGAAGTGAAGGTGGTGAACCGCGTACTTCCGTCTCCGCAGGACTGGAAGTACGATCTGGACCTGTGGCAGAACCCGTATGCCGTGGCTCGTTATTATCAGGTACCATTATGGAGCAAGGAGCATTTCGATGCCATGCGACCCATTATGAAGATGTTGGCTGATGCCGGGCAGAAGGCCATTACGGCCAGTATCATGCACAAGCCTTGGAACGGCCAGACGGAGGATCATTTCGACAGTATGGTGACCCGTATCAGGAAGTTGGACGGTTCATGGGAGTTCGGCTATGCGGCCTTTGACAAATGGGTGGAATTCATGACCGAAGATATCGGTTTGAAAGGACTGATCAGTTGTTATACCATGATTCCCTGGGCTCTGAACTTTGATTATTATGACGAAGCGACCAACCGCGTACTCTTTTTGCAAGCCAAGCCGGGCGATGCTGCCTATGCGGAATATTGGGGTACTTTCCTGAAGGACTTTGCCCGCCATCTTCGCGAGAAAGGTTGGTTTGAACGTACAGCCATTTCGATGGACGAGCGTCCGATGGAAGCCATGCGCGAGGCCATTAAAGTTGTTCGTAGCGCAGACCCTGAATTCAAGATAACCTTGGCCGGGAACTATCATCCGGAAATTGAGTCGGAGCTGCATTATTATTGCATCCCGTTGGGACAGAAGTTTCCGGCGGATGTTAAACAGAAACGTGAATCCAAGGGACAAATCAGTACCTATTATACTTGCTGTACGGAGGCTTTTCCCAACACCTTTACATTTTCCCGTCCGGCTGAAGCGGTGTGGACCATGCTGCATGCTGTAGCCGAGGGATATGACGGTTATTTGCGTTGGTCATACAACAGTTGGACGGCTGATCCTTTACGTGACTCGCGCTTCCGTACGTGGGCGGCAGGCGATACATACAGTGTTTATCCCGGTCCGCGCAGTAGCATACGTTTTGAAAGGATGATAGAAGGAGTACAGGAGTGTGAGAAAGTACGTATCCTCCGTGAGGAATTCACACGTAAGGGCGAGAAAGGTAAGTTGGCACGTCTGGAAAAGATGCTTTCCAAGTTTACCCTTGAAGCTCTTCCCGAAGCTCGTAATCATCCGGAGCAGGATGTGGTCGAACTGCATGAGGCTTTAAATCGTCTATAGAATATCTGTCCTTTGTAAAAGGATAAAAAAACTCCCCTCCAATTTCTTTCATTAGGCTGAAATGGAGGGGAGCATTATTTAGAGTATGTAGCAAAGTTTATTCCAATAGTTTTTTAAGGAATTCGTCCAATTCTTCATCCAATCCCTTCAGCAATTCGTCATTGACCATTAAAGTGTCATCATCCATCAATAATAGTTCGGCAAGCGTTTCCTTATCTTCATCCACCAATACGAAAGAGAACGGCTTTATGATGTTTATCTTGTCAAAATCACCTGCATTCTTCTTCTCGTTCAGTAGTCCGGAAAAGAAACGTTCCATATCAGCATTAAAGTTATTGTCTTCGTAAGAAATCCATTCTTCGATGGTGGTGCTGGCCAATACTTCATCGTCATCGTTATATAGGGATACTTCACCGGTATTGGGATTTACTTGCAAATGGATGTCTGTCACGACAGGCTGGTCGCAGGTACAATTGTATCTGCTTACAGCTTTCTTTATGGCATTCTCCAATAGGGAGAGGGAAGTTTGGCTCAGTTTCATAATGTTTGGTCTTCTGTTATGCTTTTCAAAGGTAGGAAAAAAATGATAATCATTGCAGGTTTTTACTAAAAATCATCATTATTTCTTTTCATTTGGACATTTAAGCGTATCAATCCGTTCTTACGTTCCAGCAGTTCGCCTACGTAAGAACTTATCATGATATAATTGGAAATATCACTTGTCATTAGGTGAGCAGCCTCTTTTTTATCCACTTCGTCTATTTCTCGAGCAATCTTTTGTGCTTTGAGAGCCCAGTCGTATGCGGTACTTATACTGTCCTGCATTTCGTAGCCTAAGGCGATGTTGTAAGCGGCACTCATCTTCTTTTTGCCTTTTTTTTGTTCGTACTCCATCTTCCATAAGCGTATAGCTTCCGGCCAGTTGTTTTCTTTAACATAAATAGCTGCATCGCGCATGTTTATACTGCCTCCTGTGAAGAGATAACGTTTAGCTGTTTTCCAATAGGGGAGCAGGTATTTCACGGGGACTGTACCAGCAAATTCGGAGGCTTGTTGTATCATGTCTTTCTCTGCAATCAGTTCGTTGAATATTTGAGTTTCACTATTGCTGGATGCATCCCAAAAGATACTGTCGCTACAATTGATTGTAACCATTGGTATCTTACGGTTGGGCAGATAAACTCTTACGGTTGGATATACGTTGACATCGACTGTTCCATAGAATACTCTCCAATCTGGAAGGTAGTTTACTTTGCGTAAAGAGCGGAACTGAACATTTTCCAAGGCAATGAGGAAATCTACTCCCAAATCTTGGGTCAGCTGGGTAACTTCTTCACTAGACAAAGTTGCTTCTCTGGGAGTAATGTCCTTGCTTCTGAGGGCAGAATCACAAATGACTACCAGTTCGAAATAATTTTCGTTGGCAATGGCTTCGGCCAGCGTTTCAGTTGCAATGCGCGGATCGCCGTTGTAGTAGTCTGTGTGGCGTGCTATTTCAGTTTTGCTTTTCTTCTGATCTTCTGAACTTGTGATGAGTTTATTGTTTGGCGTGTCTGGCATGTTGTTCACGATACCTACCCGTTTTAAGTTTTCGGGGAAACTGACTTCAGCCGGAAGCATATAGTCAATAGACAATTGTTCAACGGTTTGGCAGGCACTCAGACATAGGAAGCTGATCGTTGCCATACAATAGAGTAGATTTTTCTTCATCAGGATGCTTCTTTTTCTGTTAACAAGTAGCAAAAATAATCTTTTGGGTGATAAAAGAAAAGCCTTGAACGTTTTTTTAACCGTTCAAGGCTTTTGTTAAGTGGGTGTAACACGTTTTGAGTATCGGTTTTGTTACTCCTGCGTTACTGTCAGAGATTTCTGCCGTGGCAGTTTTTGTATTTCTTGCCGCTTCCGCACGGGCAAGGATCGTTGCGGCCAACGGTCTTTTCTGCACGGATAGGTTCTCGCTTGGGTTGCTCGCGAGTATCTCTTGCCGCAGCTGCTTGCTGATTTGGATCATTCAGGTCCACCTTCTGTTCGCGGTATTTGCTCATGTCCTGACGTTGTTCGGGAGCAGCCTGACGTACCTCTACGTTGCGTTGAGGTGCTTGTTGATTTTCGGCCGGAGCTTCCTGGACAGGTATCTGTCCACGCATCAAGATGGAGATGGTCTGGTTGTTGATCTTGTCAACCATCGTGTCGAACAAGTTGACAGACTCCAGCTTGTAAATCAACAGCGGATCTTTCTGTTCGTAGCTGGCGTTCTGTACGGAGTGTTTCAGTTCGTCCAGTTCGCGGAGGTTTTCTTTCCAGGCTTCGTCGATGACGTGCAGCAGAATACTTTTCTCGAAAGATTTCACCACTTCCTTACATTCGCTCTCGTAAGCAGCTTTCAGGTTGCAGGAAATGTTGTACATACGCTTTCCGTCGGTAATGGGGATGAGAATGTTCTCATACATGTGACCTTGGTTCTCATACACCTGTTTGATAACTGGGTAAGCAATCTGTGCCATACGTTCAGTTTTGCGCTTGAAGAGTTCCATAGCTGCATCGAATGCTTTCTCTGTCAGTTTTTCTTTCTTGACTTCTTTGAACTCTTCCTCGCTGAAGGGAGCTTCCATAGCCAGTGTCTGCAGCATGTCCATCTTGCAATTTTCATAGTCAGGAGCTGCTACGGCATTGGCACAGCGGTCCCAAATCATGTTGACGATATCCATACCGATGCGTTCGCCCATCAAGGCATGGCGGCGTTTGGTGTAAACGACGGTACGTTGTTTGTTCATCACATCATCGTATTCCAATAGACGCTTACGGATACCGAAGTTGTTTTCTTCAACTTTCTTTTGGGCACGTTCGATGGATTTGGAAATCATGCTGTGTTCAATCATCTCACCTTCCTTGAAGCCCAGTTTGTCCATCACGCCGGCAATGCGGTCAGACGAGAACAGACGCATCAAATCGTCTTCCAGCGAGACGAAGAATACGGATGAACCCGGGTCACCCTGACGTCCGGCACGACCACGTAACTGGCGGTCCACACGGCGGGACTCGTGACGCTCTGTACCGATGATGGCCAGACCACCAGCGGCTTTCACTTCCGGACTCAGCTTGATATCGGTACCACGGCCAGCCATGTTGGTGGCAATGGTTACCGTACTACTCTGACCGGCCTGAGCCACAATGTCAGCCTCCTTCTGGTGTAATTTGGCGTTCAATACGTTGTGGGGAATCTTGCGCATGGTTAGCATCTTGCTCAACATTTCCGAGATTTCTACAGATGTTGTACCTACTAGCACAGGGCGTCCGGCTTGTACCATGGTTTCGATTTCTTCAATAACGGCTTTGTATTTTTCACGTTTGGTCTTATAGACACGGTCGTTCATATCCTTGCGGGCGATAGGACGATTGGTTGGTATGACTACCACATCCAGTTTATAGATATCCCAAAATTCGCCTGCTTCCGTTTCGGCTGTACCGGTCATACCCGAAAGCTTGTGATACATACGGAAATAGTTCTGGAGGGTGATGGTAGCAAATGTTTGTGTGGCAGCTTCCACTTTCACGCCTTCTTTAGCTTCAATAGCCTGGTGCAGACCGTCGGAGTAGCGGCGGCCTTCCATGATACGGCCGGTTTGCTCGTCCACAATCTTCACCTGTCCGTCTATCACGACGTATTCGTCGTCCTTTTCGAACATAGTGTAGGCTTTCAGCAACTGGTTGATAGTATGTACACGTTCCGATTTGATGGCATAGTTGGTGAGCAGGGCATCCTTCTTGGCCAGGCGTTCTTCTTCGCTCAGATCCTTTTCATTCTCGAGTTCAGAGAGCTGGGCAGTAATGTCAGGCAGTACGAAGAGGGTTGGGTCAGCCGAATTGCCGCTGATGAGGTCAACACCCTTGTCTGTCAGATCCACGCTGTTCAGTTTCTCATCAATGACGAAGTAGAGTGGGTCAGTTACTTCGGGCATGCGCTTATTGTTCTGCTCCATGTAGATTTCCTCGGTCTTCAGCATACCGGCTTTGACGCCTTGTTCGCTCAAGAACTTAATGAGCGGTTTGTTCTTGGGCAGGGCCTTGTGGCTACGGTAAAGAGCCAAGAAACCTTCTTCTTGTTCCTTCTTGTCGCTGGAGGCAATGAGACGCTTGGCATCGGCCAAGTATTGGGTAGCCAGTCGTTTTTGGGCTTCTACCAGTCTTTCTACCAACGGACGGAGTTGTTCGAACAGCTGGTCGTCGCCTTTGGGTACCGGACCGGAAATAATCAACGGGGTACGGGCATCGTCAATCAGGACGGAGTCCACCTCATCGACGATGGCATAGTTGTGCTGGCGCTGTACAAGGTCTTTGGGGCTGATGGCCATGTTGTCACGCAGGTAGTCGAAGCCGAATTCGTTATTGGTACCGAATGTAATGTCGGCCAGGTAAGCGCGGCGGCGGGCATCGGAGTTGGGTTGGTGCTTGTCGATGCAGTCCACGCTCAGACCATGGAACATGTAGAGCGGTCCCATCCACTCGGAGTCACGTTTGGACAGGTAGTCGTTCACTGTTACGACGTGTACACCGTTACCGGTCAGGGCATTGAGGAATACGGGGAGGGTAGCCACGAGGGTCTTACCTTCACCGGTTGCCATTTCGGCAATCTTGCCTTTGTGCAGCACAACGCCACCGAAGAGTTGCACGTCGTAGTGTACCATGTTCCAAGTGATTTCGTTACCACCTGCCATCCAATGGTTCTTGTAGATAGCCTTGTCGCCTTCGATGCGGACGAAGTCCTTGGTGGCGGCCAGCTGTCGGTCAAAGTCATTGGCCGTTACGATGATTTCCTCGTTTTCCGTAAAACGCCTTGCTGTTGACTTGACGATGGCAAAGGCAGCTGGCAACACATCGTCGAGTGCTTTTTCGTAAATCTCCAGTATTTCTTTGTCGATTTTGTCTATCTGGGCAAAGAGTTCTTCACGCTTTTCCAGTTCCGTGTTTTCTACTGTAGCCTTCAGTTCGTCCACTTTGGCGCGTTGCGAGGCTGCGGAGTTGCGGATGTATGCCTTCAGTTCTTCTGTTTTGGCACGCAAGGCATCGTTGTCCAGACTGTCGATTTCGGGATAAACGGCTTTCACCTTATTCACCCATGGTTGTATTTCTTTCATGTCACGGGTGGATTTGTTGCCGAAAATCGAGCTTAAAAATTCATTGAATCCCATTTTATAATTGTTTTTTTATTATTATTCTGTTTGATTGATAGATATTTTGCCTCTGCAAAGGTAAGCATTTCACAACAGAGCACACAGCGTTCTGCCGAGTTTTTTCCGTCAATCTGCCCTTTCCTGTAGGTAACAGCGAACTGAAGGGAGGAAAATTGGAGCAAGGGAAGCCTTTGTCATGAAAAATCAGAGGTTAAGTGGAGAAGCAGTACAGCCGTTGGGGGCACGTATGCGCATTACATTGCTCAAGGTAGGGGCAATGCGGTCGGCACTGACGGCGGTACGGATGGTTTCGGCCTTGATACCTCCTCCGATAAGTATCAGTGGAGCTGGTGTTTCAGCGGCCCGGACAGCACGGCTGTCGGTGCTGTTTTCTTGGACGATGGTCCATCCGGGCAGAACCTCAATGAGTAGGTCGCCCGAGCGTTTGCGATGGTAACCGTTGCGTACGCGGTCGATTTGTGGTGACCAGGAGCCGAGCAGCAACCGTTGCGACGAATAGACTTTATCCACTCCACTGAACTGAACCAGAAACGTTGCCGATTTCTCTAGTATTTTGCTTAGGTCGAGCTGCTTGTTTTCCAGTAGTTTATGATTGAGATAAATTTGTTGGTCATAGAATGTTTCGACGTATTGTCCTGCTCCATAGGTTGCCATCAGATACATGTTGAGCAGTGTAGCACAACGGTTCAGATGGAACTCTCCTCCGGGGATTCGGTAGATGCCGGTATCGGCAGGGTCGGGGTCGGCATAGCCGGTAGAAGCGATGCATAGGATCGTGTTCTGCAAACCGACTCTTTTGTCGATGAGATCGAGCAGCGTGGCGATGCTTCGGTCTAGTCTGACGTAGGTATCCTGCATCTCCATGGCACATTCTCGTGTACTGCGGTGGTTGTAATTGCCTGCATAGTAGGTCAGGGCCAGCAGGTCGGTTGTATTATCCTGTCCTATACCGCTCTTTTTCAGCAGCTGGGCGGTGAGTAGGTTTACTTCATCGTTGACGAAGGGGCTGGCGGACAGACGGTAAAATTTGTTTTCGCGTTCGGTCTCAAAAATGTATTTGAATGGTTCAGTACGCCAGTCGGACAGGTATTTATAGTCGCTTATCGGCTTTACCGGCGTCCAAACGATGTCTTTAATGCGAAAATCTACCGAGCAGGAGTCGTTGTATTGGTTGAGCCATTCGGGGAATTCCTGGTAATAAGTACTTCCACACCACTTGCCGTTGGTTTTGTTGATCCAGAAAGCGCCGTCGCCTGCGTGGCCGGCACTCAGGATGGCGGCGTCGCGGTTGGGGGCAATAGCGTAAACTTTGGCCTGGTTACGGGTGGCGATTTTCAGTTCGTCGGCAATGGTGGAGGTCAGCAGGTGGGTGGGTGAACTGCTTTGGTTGGTATAGTTGCCCATGTAGTTGGGGTCGTCCACGCAACTGCGTGGCGTCAGGGTAGATACGTCCATCCATTTGCCTGCGATGATGCCGTGGGTCGCAGGAGAGCAGCCTGTGAAGATGGTAGCCGTGGCCGACGCGCGGTCGGGCTTGTTGAATGGCATCTCCGCCTGCAGAAATACTTTCCCTTCACGCATCAGACGCTTGAAGCCTTTTTCACCGTAGAGGGACGAGAACGCCTCCAGATAGTCGGTGCGCAGCTGGTCGATGGTCAGCGTTACAACCAGCTTGGGTGTGGCGGGTAGTGGCTGGGCCTGCATGCCGCCGATGGTCAGCATCAATATGGAGGTTATCAGTCCTTTTTTCATTTTTTCTGTTTCGTAGCTTGTTTATGTGACAATATCAGGTTTCCTGCCGAACGTACCAGCAAACACAGTGCCAAAGGTAATACAGCTAAATTGATTTTTTGTGGAATTATCGCCCAAAGCACTATAAATAGTGTTAAAACGGCCAGATTGACCATCATATAGTAGCTCTTTTGTTTTCGGATGACCTTTCTTAGCATGCAAGGCAGGCAGAAAAGATGCAGCGGATGGAGCACAAAGAGCATATAGTTGGAGCCTACGGCAGGATGCTGCGAGAAGAAGGACAGGAAGGCCAAAATGCATCCGCTCAATCCGGCCATAAGGAAGAGAGTGAGGTCGATTCCCCACAGACTTTTCCCTTTGTGGAGTCCATACCATGTGGTCGCGCTGATTACGGCCAGCAATAGTAGAGCACAAGTCAGTGGGCCAGGAATCGGAAAAGAGTCTTCTTCGTTTTTGTCAGAAGCGCTGACCACTTGCTCGGTGTCGCTTACTAATGGAGTGGTATGTGTGCCTGTAGAGTCGGCAAGTGTAGCGGTGGCAAAAAAGTCTTTCAGGTAGAGGGGGGCGAACATCATCTGATGCCGGCTGATGGGGCGATCGGCCTCGCTGCCCAGACAGAAGTCTATACCTAATTGTGACCACGGATGTCCTTGGCAACATTCGTGAACGATATCGCGGAAGCTGTGGTCGGTATCGGTCGTTTTCATGTCGTTGGCATAGTGTAGGCGGCCTTCTACAACTTGTTCCACCAGGTCACGCGGACGGGTAGAGCAGTTGTCATGGAAGAAGTTGTAAAGATAGACGCGGTTTTCCGGACGGTAGTTCTCTTCCAGCAGGGCTATCAGCCGTTGTTTTTCTTCGGAGCTGAGGTTCAGGGTCTGCTGCCACACGTCACGATTAGTCATCTGATACTCGGACAGAAAATGTTTGTAGGTCGTGGCTCCCAATTGGTAATATGTTTCGCCCAGCGTGAAGCGCAGGACGAAATTCGGCGTATCGAAGCTGAACAGTCCGTAGTTGAACACGGCGTCGATACCCCTCATACGGTTTTCGTAGCGGAGGGCCGTATGTCCGAAGAGGGCATAAATGTCCGTTCCTGGCCCGCAAGTCAGCAGGCTGAAGCGGATGCCGTCATCTTCGGGCGGTGTTTGCTGTTCTGTTGCTTGTATGCAAGGACATATGAAACAGCATAAAAGTATATATATAATAAATGTGTGGATTCTTTGTTGCATCTTTACTTCTGAATTTGCGGCACAAAGGTAATGTTTTATGAGAAAAGTCCTATCATTGTATTTCAATTTGTTTATATGCTCTGCAGTCTTCCGGACATAAAAAAGGGCTCCGCTGAGCCCAACCTTTATTAACCTTAAATCTAATACTATGAAAAACACATTACAAATGTACGGACTTTTGTGGAATTGGCAAATAAATCAATCCAAAATATGTATTATATAACATGCTTTATTGCTTTTACGGATGTTGTTAACATTTGGAACTGATGTGTATTGACTTGAGTTACAAATTCTTTTCATTTTGAGATAGAAAATGATAAAATCAAAAAACAGATTTATAACTTTGCAAAGAGATAAATCAAAAAAACAATGAACGAACAGGTGCTCTATAAGTTGAAAGTACTGGCTGAGTCGGCCAAGTACGACGTGTCGTGCTCGTCGAGCGGTACCGTGCGGCGGGGCAAAGTGGGCATGGTGGGCAACACGGTGGGCGGTGTGGGCATCTGCCACAGCTTTGCCGAAGACGGGCGGTGCATTTCCCTGCTCAAGGTGATGCTCACCAACTATTGCATCTATGACTGTGCCTACTGCATCAACCGCCGCAGCAACGACATTCCCCGCGCCACGCTGTCGGTGACCGAGCTGGTGGAACTCACCATGGAGTTCTACCGCCGCAACTATATCGAGGGGCTCTTCTTGAGCAGCGGCGTAGTGAGGAATCCCGACTACACCATGGAACGGCTGGTGCGCGTGGCCAAGGATCTACGGGCGGTACACCGCTTCAACGGATACATTCACCTGAAGAGCATTCCTGGTGCTTCGCAGGAGCTGGTGCACGAGGCAGGGCTCTATGCCGACCGCCTGAGCGTGAACATCGAGATCCCCAAGGAAGAGAACCTCAAGCTGCTGGCGCCTGAGAAAGACCACCGCAGCGTGTACGCCCCCATGCGCTACATCCGCCAGGGAGTGCTGGAGAACCGTGAGGAGCGGAAGAAGTTCCGCCACGCGCCGCGCTTCGTGCCGGCGGGGCAGAGCACGCAGATGATTGTGGGGGCTACGATGGAGACGGACAAGGATATCTTGCGCTTGTCGTCGGCCCTTTACAGCCAACCCACGATGCGCCGCGTCTATTATTCGGGTTACGTGCCTGTCAATGCTTACGACCCACGTCTGCCTGCTCTGAAGCAACCGCCGCTGGTGCGTGAGAACCGCCTTTACCAGGCCGACTGGCTGATGCGCTTCTACCAGTTCCGGGTGGACGAGATTGTGAATGATGCCTATCCCGACCTCGACCTCGAGGTGGACCCCAAGCTGGCCTGGGCCTTGCGCCACCCCGAGCAGTTTCCTGTCGACGTCAACAGGGCTGACTACGAGATGCTGCTCCGCGTGCCGGGCATCGGGGTGAAGTCTGCCCGCCTCATTGTGGCTTCGCGCCGCTTCGGGCGGCTGGGTTACTACCAGCTGAAGAAGATGGGGGCGGTGATGAAGAAGGCGCAATACTTCATCACCTGCAGCGAACTGCCCATGCTGACGGTGAACGAGCTGACGCCACAGGGCGTGCGCCGCCTGCTGGTGAAGCGCAAGGCGAAGGGCGGCGACGACGGACAGCTGACGCTGGATTTCGGTGGTTAGGGGCTGCCGAAGCAGGGAAACCTGAAAGAAGTGTCCCATTTGTGCGGCCGATTGGAATAAAATGTGTATTTTCGAAGTCTGATAACAATTCGTTTACCATCTATTGATTTATGAAAAAACTTCTGTTACCCCTTTTTGCCTGTTGCTCGCTGTGGGTTCAGGCAGAGGACGCGCCTCTGTGGCTGCGTTACCCCGCCTTGTCGCCCGACGGACGGGAGATTGCCTTCACCTACAAAGGTGACATCTACACCGTGCCTGTTGAAGGCGGACGGGCCGTACAGCTCACCACGAACCCGCGTCACGACACACGCCCCGTGTGGTCGCCCGACGGCCGCTACATTGCCTTTACCTCCGACCGCGAAGGCAGCTTCGACGTCTATCTGATGGCTCGTGAGGGAGGAACGCCCCGACGCCTCACCACCCACTCGGGCAACGAGTATCCCGAGACCTTCAAGGACAATGAGACAATACTCTTTACTGCCTCCGTCCGTCCCGACGTGAAGGACAGCCAGTTCCCCTCGTCCCTCTTCCCGCAGATCTATGCGGTGGACACCAAGGGCGGCCGCCCCGTGCTCTTCTCGTCGCTGGCCATGCAGGAACTTTCGCTCAGCCGTGACGGCCGCCGCCTGCTCTATCAGGACCAAAAGGGATATGAGGACCCCTGGCGCAAGCATCACCAGTCGTCCATTACGAAAGACATCTGGCTGTGCACCCTCGACGGGGAGCGCACCTATCAGAAGATAACCCGCTTTGCCGGCGAAGACCGCGAACCCGTGTGGTCGGCCGACGGCCGTTCCTTCTACTACCTGAGCGAGGAGAGCGGCAGCTTCAACGTGTGGAAAGCGGCGGCCGACGGTTCGGAAAAACGCCAGCTGACGCGCCACACTACTCATCCTGTGCGCTCGCTCAGCGTGGCCGACGACGGCTTGTTGTGCTACACCTACGACGGCGAGCTCTACACCTTGCGCGAGGGTGGAAAACCGCAGAAGGTGGCCGTATCCATCGTGTCCGACCGCCTGGAGCGCGACGTGGTGAACCAACTGCTGCGCGGCGGTGCGACAGACATTGCCGTGTCGCCCGGCGGTAAGGAGGTGGCTTTCATTGTGCATGGCGACGTCTACGTCACCTCGATGGAGTATGAAACCACCCGCCGCATCACCGACACGCCCCAACAGGAGCGCGACCTGAGTTTCAGCCCCGACGGCCGTTCGCTGGTTTATTCGGCCGAACGCGACGGTGTGTGGGGTGTCTACCTGGCGCGCCTCACCGACAAGGAAGAGAAGCTCTTCACCTACGCCGTCGGTGTGGAGGAAGAGCCGCTGGTGGTTTCGGGACGCACGTCCTTCCAACCCACCTTCTCGCCCGACGGCAAGGAAGTGGCCTTCCTCGAAGACCGCACCACGCTGCGCGTCATCAACCTGAAGTCGCGCAAGGTACGGACGGTACTCGACGGCAAGTACAACTATTCTTACTCCGACGGCGACCAGACCTACCAGTGGTCGCCCGACAGCCGCTGGTTCCTGGCCAAGTACATCAGTGTGGGCGGATGGAACAACACCGACATCGTGCTGGTGAAAGCCGACGGCAGCGGTGAGATGACCAACCTGACCGAAAGCGGATACTCCGACGGCAACCCCAAGTGGGTGCTGGGAGGCAAGGCCATGATCTGGTCGTCCGACCGTGCCGGCTATCGCAGCCATGGCAGCTGGGGTTCGGAGGACGACATGTACATCATGTTCTTCGACGCCGAGGCCTACGACAGGTTCAACCTCTCGAAAGAGGAGCTGGCGCTGGCGGAAGAGGCCGAGAAAGAGGAGAAGGAAGCGAAGGAAAAGGCTGAGAAAGAGAAAAAGGACAAGAAGAAAGACAAGAAGGAAGCCGACAAGGACGAGGAGAAGGAGGAAGAGGTGGAACCCCTCGTCTTCGACCTGGAGAACCGCAAGGACCGCGTCAGGAGGCTCACCATCAACTCCTCGCACATGGGCGACGCCGTACTGACGCCCAAGGGCGACAAGCTGTACTATTGTGCGGCTTTCGAGGGTGGATACGACCTGTGGGAGCGCAATTTCCGCGAGAACTCCACCAAGCTGCTCATCAAGAACGTGGGTGGCGGCAGCATGTCCATCGACAAGGACGGCAAGTACATCTACCTGCTCTCCGGCGGAGCCATCAAGAAAATCACCGTGGGCGAGAGCAAGGTGACGGGGGTAAGCTTTGCCGCCGACTTCCGCTACCGCCCGGCCGAGGAGCGTGCCTACATCTTCGACCACGCCTGGCGCCAGGTGAAGGACAAGTTCTACGACCCCGACCTGCATGGTGTCGACTGGGAAGGCTATCGCAAGGCCTACGAACGCTACCTGCCGCATATCAACAACAACTACGACTTCCAGGAGATGCTGTCCGAACTGCTGGGCGAGCTGAACGGTTCGCACACGGGTGCACGCTACAGCGCGCCGATGTCGGCGCCGACGGTGGCCGAGCTGGGTGTCTTCTTCGACGAACAGTATCAAGGCGACGGCCTCAAGGTGGCCGAAGTGCTGAAGCAGGGGCCATTGTCCAAGGCTGGTTGCCGCGTGAAGGCCGGCTGCATCATCGAGCAGATAGACGGACAGCCGGTAAAGGCCGGCGAGGATTACTTCCCGTTGCTGGCCGGCAAGGCGGGCAAGCGTGTCATGCTCTCCGTGTACGACCCCTCTACAAACAAGCGCTTCGACGAGCAGGTGAAGCCTGTATCGCCGGGTGCCGTCTCGGGTCTCCTCTACAAACGTTGGGTGGAGCAGCGGCGTGAGATGGTGGACCGCCTGTCGGGCGGACGCCTGGGTTATGTGCACGTCAAGGGTATGGACAGCCAGAGCTTCCGCGAGGTCTACTCCGAATTGCTGGGGCGTTGCCGCAACAAGGAGGCCGTCATCGTAGACGTGCGCCACAACGGCGGCGGATGGCTGCACGAAGACTTGGCCGTGTTGCTCAGCGGCAAGGAATACCAACGCTTCGAGCCGCGCGGACAGTACATCGGCAGCGATCCCTTCAACCGTTGGCTGAAGCCTTCGTGCGTACTGGTTTGCGAGAACAACTATTCGAATGCTCATGGCTTCCCCGTGGTTTACAAGACGTTGGGCTTGGGCAAGCTTATCGGTGCGCCTGTGCCGGGCACGATGACCGCCGTGTGGTGGGAGCGCCAGCTCGACCCGTCGCTCGTTTTCGGCATTCCGCAGGTGGGCGTGAAGGACGAGAACGGCCGGTACCTGGAGAACCACCAACTGCAACCCGACATCGAGGTCTACAACTCGCCCGAGTCGCAACTGCGTGGCGAGGATACCCAGCTGGAGCGTGCCGTTGAGGAGATGTTGAAGCAGCTGGACAAACAGTAAGCGGCGTTCATGCAGATTATTTTTCAGTTTGACAATACCTTCGACGGCCTGTTGACAGCCGTCTTTGAGGCCTATTCGCGGCGCACCTTCCCCGATGTCCTGTCGGTGGAGGGTGAGCCGCTTCCACTTTTCCATGACGAAGTGTTCACGGTGGTGACCGATACGGCGAAGGCAGAAAGGGTGTGGAAAGGGGTACAGAAGAAATTGTCGGCGGGTGCTTTGCGCTGCCTGACCCAGTGCTGGCTGGCCGAGGAGGTGGAGACGCCGATGGTGATCTTCCGCTACATCCGCAAGGTGGTCGATGCGCCGCGTTCCATCGAGACGAACTTTGCCGACCCCGATGTGCTGGCGTTTGCGCGCATGTGGAAGCGGGTGAGTGGGGAGCGGTGGCACCTCATTCAGTTCATCCGCTTTCAGAAGGCGGCCGATGGTACCTACTTTGCCGCCGTGGAACCCGAAAAGAATGCCCTGCCGCTGGTGATCGACCACTTCCGCGACCGCCTGGGCGACCAGCGCTGGGTGGTGTACGACGTGGGGCGCGGCTATGGCTTTTACTTCGACGGGCAGGTGGTGAGGTACGTCACCTTTGCCGACGACAGCCCTGTAGTCCGTCTGGTGGACGGACGCCTGGACGAGGAGCTGATGGACAAGGACGAACGCCTCTTCCAACAGCTATGGAAGACGTACTTCAAGGCCATCTGCATCAAGGAGCGGTGGAACCCGCGCAAGCACCGTCAGGACATGCCCGTGCGCTACTGGAAGTACTTAACGGAGAAACAAGAGTGATGTATGTCAGTCGATGACCCAGCGGCGGTTGTGGGGCACAGTCTTCTTGGGCTCGTAGTGCATACCCGCACGGGTAGGAATCTTCAGTACATAGGTACGTCCGCTCTTGTTCATTAGTGAGGTGGAGCGTAGCCATGGGTTGAAATCCTTGAGCTGGGCGTAGGTGATACCTTTGCTTTTAGCGAACTGAGCCAGGTTGTCGATGCCTGTAGTGACGGTTTCGGTAGTGCAGGCAATGGGTGGATAGAGTTGCTCGCGTTTGAGCATGAAGCCGTAGCGTTGCGGATCGGTGAAGACTGCTTTGGCGGCTAGTAGGCGGAACATGTAACGTGAGGTTTCCTCGACCAGCCACAGGTCAGCGGCCAGATCTACCATCTGTCGCTGGAGTTGTTGGGTGATTCGTCCCTGGCCGGCATTGTAAGCGGCGGCCACGCAAAGCCAGTTGCCATACTTTGCATATGAGGCCTTCAGGTATTTACAGGCGGCGCGGGTGGCTTTTTCGAGGTTGTACCGCTCGTCGATATTTTGGTTCACTTCCAGTCCGTATTCGCGCCCTGAAGCTTGCATGAACTGCCACATGCCGGCGGCTCCAGCAGGCGATTTGGCCAGATGGTTCAGACTGCTTTCAATGACGGCCAGGTACTTGAAGTCGTCGGGTACGCCACATTCCTTCAGGATGGGTTCGATGATGGGGAAGTAGCGGTTGGCACGCTTTAGCGAGAGCATGGTGGACGAGTGCATGTAGGTGAAGGCCATCAGTTCGCGATCCATGCGTTCGCGGTGGTCATAGCGATCCATGCGGATGGTTTGCCCGGCGAAGGTCACTTGGTTGGGGACGGAGGGTGAGGCGGTGAAGTGGGACACGTCGCTGCGCACGGAGTTCTGCTCGGGGTTGAAGCTGGCATTTCCCAGCAGGAAGGGCAGGGAGATGCCGATACAAAGGGTGGCTGTCGAGGCCAGTATCGGTCGGATAAAGTTCTTTTTCATATCTGTTATTGGGGGTTATGTTTGTTTCTTGTGAATTTATCGGTTTTTGACAGGCAGGCGTACCCATAGCCAGCGAGGGATGAGTTTCCAAAAGAAGACGAGTACTCGGTAACGTCCATCGATGACGACTATCGGCTGTCGGTGGTCAATGGCCTTCACGATGTAGGTTGCCACGCGTGGAGCCTGCATCAGCATGGGGTAGCGGCCTCCCTTCAGCAAGTCTGTGGCCACAAAGCCGGGACGGATGTCTGTGAAACAGATGGGTAGTTTCTGCATGTGTGCCAGCTGCTCTAGGGCTTCGATATAAGTGTTCTGGAAGCGTTTGGAAGCTGAGTAGGCGGGAGCGGAGCCCAATCCCTTGGTACCGGCGATGGAGCTGATTACGGCGATGTGGCCTCCTCCGTGCGTCTTAAAGTAATTAAAGGCGGCGGTCGTCAGGCGGATGAAGCCGCCGACATTGGTTTCAGCCGTAGCCAGTTCGATGCAAGGTTGCAGGTCGGGATTCTGTGAGCCGATACCCGAACTCAAGAAAAACAGGTCCATGCCACCTAGTTTCTCAATCAGTTCATCTAGCCTTTGGGGGGCATCCTCCTTTGTCACGTCTAGACATTGCACTTCCACTTGTTCGGGATATTGTGTCTGGAAGTGTAGTAGGACTTCTTTTCGTCGTCCGGCGATACCCAGCTTCCAGCCTTTTTGGGCCCAGATGCGTGCTACTTCCAACCCGATGCCCGAGGTGGCACCTATGATGATGACTCTTTTCATGCGCTTTCATTCTCCGATGATGGTGGCTACTATCTTGCGTCTTTCCCTTCCGTTGCGGAACTCGCAGAGGTAAATCCCTTGCCAGATACCCATGTTCAGGCGGTGATTGGTGATGGGAATGGTAAGACTTGTACCCGTTAGTGTGCTCTTGGCGTGGGCGGGCATATCGTCGTCGCCCTCGCAAGTGTGGCGGTAATAAGGTTCACGTTCTTTGACAAGCCGGTTGAAGATGGCCTCCATGTCGGTTTGCACATCGGGATCGGCATTTTCGTTAAGACTCAGCCCGGCGGACGTATGTTTAATGAAAAGGTGGAGCAGCCCCACAGCCGGAAGTGGCGGAAGTTGTACCAGAATTTCATCGGTCACGAGATGGAAGCCCCGTCCGTGTGAGGGTAATGAAAATTCTTTCTGCAAGATGCTCATGTCTGTTGGTGTTCTTTTTGTACGAATAATTGGCAAATATAGACAAATCTTGCTTAAACGGCTACATTCGTTCGACTAAAATCTTTGCGGATTGTCGGGAAAATGCGATATTTGTCTGCTCAAAATCGAAAGTTATTGAACTATTTAAGAGTATATCTATGGAAAAAGTGATTATTAATTCGTATGAAGAATTCGAGAAGCTGGTAGGCCAGCAGATTGGTGTATCGGAGTATGTACAGATTCCGCAGGAGCGTATTAACCTTTTTGCGGATGCTACGCTGGACCATCAGTGGATACATGTGGACACAGAACGTGCTAAGGTGGAGAGCCCCTTCAAGAGCACCATCGTACATGGCTACCTTACCCTGTCTATGCTTCCCTATTTGTGGAATCAGATTATCGAAGTGAATAACCTGAAGATGATGATCAATTACGGCATTGAAAAGATGAAGTTCGGTCAGGCCGTTTTGTCGGGTCAGAGTATCCGTCTGGTAGCTACGCTCCAGTCGCTGGCCAACCTGCGCGGTGTGGCCAAGGCCGAAATCAAGTTTGCCATTGAGATTGAGGGTGAGAAGAAAAAAGCGCTTGAGGGCGTAGCCGTTTTTCTCTACTATTTTAATTGATATCACGCATGAGGAAGATGCTTTGCCCACAATGTAAGGTCGGCATTTTCTGCGTAAAGAATGCGCAGGGTAACCGTTTGCCAGTTTATGTATCAGACAAGGGCGAGATTGTGCCGAAGGATGAAACGGCCTCGCTTGAGGGTTATGACCTGAGTGAGGTCTGGTGCTTGGGTTGTTCGTGGCATGGTAACCCTAAACGGCTGGTGAAGTATTGATACCTTGCTCTGCATATATTCAGGCACGGATTATACGGATGTTCATATTTTTATGATTAAAACTTCTGCGTTCATCTGTAAAATCGGTGCCTGAAGTATATCTGCACTTCTTCATTTCTTTTTAGTGTACTCCTGCCAAAGGTGTCGCAGGGCGGCCATCGGGTGGTAGAGCAGCATACGTGGCCCTGCATAGCGCATAACGAGGCGCATCCGTTCCTTCATCTCCGGCTTGTAGCAATGGATGGGGCAGAGGCGGCAGGTTGGTTTTTCTTCGCCAAAGTGGCAACGTGATAGGCGTGTATGGGCATAGGTTAGCAATTCGCGGCAGGTAGGACACAGTTCCCTGTGGCCTTCCTTGTGGCGGCAATACAGACGTATCATTTGCTCAACGGTCTGCTTTTCGCGTTCGATGCGTGCCGAGAAAGAGGGATGACGGCGGACATTCATGGGGCTTTCATCGTTTAAATCAGGGTACGGCGGTACTCGCAGGGTGTGTGACCCACGTGTTTCTTGAACAGGCGGTTGAAGTGTTGAGAATATTGGAAGCCCAGTTCATAGGCTATTTGACTCACAGTCTTGTCCGTGCCGGCTATCATTTCTTTGGAGAGGTCGATGATTTTGTCCTGTATATATTCTTGGGGTGACTTGCCTGTTTCCTTTTTGATGAGGTCACCGAAGTAGTTGGGTGAAAGGCAGACCTTATCGGCGAAGTAGCGTACGGTGGGCAGGCCCTGTTCCTGTGCCAAGTGGTTCAAGAAATAGCCGTCCAGTAGGTCTTCAAATTTGTTGAGGATATTTTTGTTGGCGGCTGAACGGGTGTTGAACTGGCGTTCGTAGAAGCGCATGCAGTAATCCAGCAGGAGTTCGATGTTGCGCACGATGAGTCGCTTGCTGTGTCGGTCGGCTGGGCGTTCCACTTCCATGCGTATTTTGTCAAGGCAATCGATGAATATGCTTTTTTCTGTTTCCGATAGGTGGAGTGCTTCGTTGGAGTTATAAGAAAAGAAGGAGTAATGTCTGATTTCACGTCCCAGCGCTGTACCTCGGATGAGGTCGGGATGAAATAGCAAACCCTGTGCTTGAGGCCGTTCTTCCATCTGTACCTCGACCACTTGTCCAGGGGCAAAACTGGTCACTGTACCTTCTTGATAGTCGTAGTTCTGGCGCCCGTAACGGATGTCGCCGCAACGAGTCTGCTTCAAAAAGAGGGCATAGACACCATAATTCATCGCGACGTGCGTAGGGAAGCGGGTTGCTTCTTTCAGATCGATGATACTGATGAGCGGATGTCCATCCTTCAAGCCGAACATTCGGTTGTATGTTTCTACATTATCCAGTTTGATGATATTCTCCATGAGGTTGTGGTGATAAATAGGGGTGTTAAGGTTGGATGTTGAAGGCGTCGGCATCTTCCCAGACGGGAAACTTCTGGCGGAAGTGTTGGAGCACTTCAAGGTCGATGCTGACGGTGGCTATACCTTCGTGTCCATCAGGGATAGAAGCGAGCCGTTCCCCCTTGGGGGAGTAAACGACGCTACCGCCATTGTAAGCCAAACCGTTTCCGTCTGTTCCTGTGCGGTTTACTCCGCAAACGTAGCATTGGTTTTCAAAAGCTCTTGCCTGAAGCAGGACATCCCAAACTTCTCGCCTGGCTTCCGGCCAGCAGGCTACGTATATCATCAGGTCGTACTCATTGTTCACGTTGCGGCTCCACACAGGGAAACGCAAGTCGTAGCATATCTGGGGCAGGATGCGGAAGCCATTGTAATGGATGATAGGCCGTTCCGTTCCAGCCTGGAAGTGCTGGTTTTCCTTACCCATGCGGAAGAGGTGCCGTTTGTCGTAATAGGAGGCCTGTCCGTCGGGAGTCAGAAAAAAGAAGCGGTTACGGAAGGTGCCGTCCTCATGCAGGGCGATGAAGCTTCCTGCCAAAGCAGTCCTATACTTTGATGCCCATTGTTGGAGCAAACTGAGAGTCGGGCCTGACTGAGGTTCTGCCAATCGCTTGACGTTCATGCTGAAACCTGTTGTGAAGGTTTCGGGCAAAACGACAAGGTCGGTCTTTCCCTTCAGCTTCTCCAGGCTAAGCTGAAGGCGGCGCAGGTTTTCCTGTTTGTCTTCCCAGGCTATATCGGTTTGTATCAGAGTAATGCGCATAGTTGTAGATGTTGTGAACTGCTTTGAGGTTAGCGGATATTTCTTTTTTCAGACTTCTCCGATGGAGAAACATTCGGGATGCTTGCCCCTGAAGCTTTTGAAGTAAAGCTTTATTTCGCGCATGTCTTTTTCGATGTCACCCGACGGAATGAGGGTACGTGTGCAGGAGATGGTTTTGGACGGATAGTCTATCCCGAAAAGCATGATGGGTACTTGGGCTTTCAAGGCGATGTAGTAGAAGCCTTTTTTCCATTCTGAGTTGGCTTTTCGGGTACCTTCGGGCGTAATGGCCAGGTTGAACTGGCGGGTGGAAGCAAAACGCCCGGCCATCTGGTCAACCAACGAATTCTTTTTGCTACGGTTGACGGGGATACCTCCCATAGCCTTGAACACCAGGTTGAGCGGGAAGAAGAACCATTCCTTTTTCATCATGAAATGGGCGTCGCGCCCCAACGAACCATAGAAGAGCTTGCCGATGAGCAAGTCCCAATTCGAGGTATGGGGAGCGGCACAAAGGACACATTTGTCATGGAAAGGAACTGTGACATTCGTCTTCCAGCCCAACAGGCGGTGATAGATAAAGCGGCAGAATTCTTGTTTCATTCTTTACGGTCTTTCTGCCGGCTTATTTCAGCTGGCCCATGCGATCGATGACTTCATTTATTTTGGCGTTGAAATCGGAGCGGAATTTTTTATAAAATCCTTTTACATTTCCCGGTTCGGTATGGCTGATACGGCTCAGGAACTCGTCCTGCATGCTCAGAATGTCACCCATCAAGGCGTCGGCCTTTTCTGGGTCGGTGCCGGGGACGTAGAGCTTGTTGACCAGACACTCGGTGAAGAGTTCACCTGCGATATAGTTCACACTTTTCTTCAATGCTTTTCTACTTGCCATAATCTTTCGTTTTAAAGTTAGATTTTCGGGATAAAGATAGTGCTTTTATTTTTGATAGGGCAAGCGGCAGATATTTTTTTCTGTTTCCTTGTGGAAAAAGCATTGTTTTGTCTTCGGGAAAAGGCTGTTTTGTTCTCGGCAAAGCATTGCTTTCCATGGGGCGTGCGAATGGAGAAAAGAAGGAGGATGGCTCAAAATAAGAAAATCTTTTAACGGATATCTCGGAAAACTGCTAACTTTGCACGCGATTTAGAACGAGTGTATGACTGAGCAATCTATTTCTAAAAGGAAAAAGACCGACGGCAAAACGAAGAAACCCGTACGTCGCCGCACGACTTCTGCACGAGACAAGGCTACGACCAAACGGCAGACGGGGGAGCGTACCATGCCTGTATGGGTGCGCAACGTGTTGGCTTTCTGCATCGTCGTGGTCTTTGCGGCCGGATTCTACTGGTTCTTCATCCGTCCCTATGCCTACCGCTGGAAGCCTTGCTACGGCCTGAAGGGGTATGGTGTGTGCATGCCTTGCGACTTCGAAGTGCATGGGGTGGACATGTCGCACTATCAGGGGCGTATCGACTGGCCTCGCCTTGCAGAGCATCGGGCAGGCGAGTTCCCCATCCGCTTCATCTTCATGAAAGCCACCGAGGGCGGCGACCATCAGGACGACACGTTCCGTCAGAATTTCGATTCGGCCAGGGCCTACCGTTTCATCCGCGGGGCTTACCATTACTTCCTGCCGCGCACCGATGCGAGGAAGCAGGCGGAATTCTTCATCCGTACCGTGCCGCTCACGGCGGGCGACCTGCCTCCTGTGCTCGATGTGGAGACGACGGGCAAGAAAGACAAGGCCGAACTGCAGGCCTGCGTCAAGACGTGGCTCGACCGCGTGGAGGCCCACTATGGCGTGAAGCCCATCCTCTATACTTCCTACAAATTCAAGATGCGTTATCTGGACGATCCGCAATTCGATGCCTATCCCTACTGGATAGCCCACTATTACGTAGACTCCGTGCGCTACCGCGGGCCGTGGCACTTCTGGCAGCATACGGATGTGGGTACCGTGCCCGGCATCGAGAAAGAGGTGGACCTGAACGTGTTCAACGGCACGCAGGCCCAGCTCGATTCTCTTTTACTTAAATAATTGAAACTTGACCGCTGCCCAGCGATTCTTTTCCCTATGCTCCACGAACGTCAGGCCGAGGCTTTCGGCTTCGGCGCGGATGGCGGCGATGTCGTCGGTATAGAAACCGCTCATCAGCAGGGTGGCGCCAGGGTTCATGCGGGCAGTGTAGTGCTTCATGTCGGCCAGCAGGATGTTGCGGTTAATGTTGGCTATCACCATGTCGAAAGGCCCCTTGTCGGCCAGCGACGAGGCATCGCCCTGATAGACGTCGATGCTGTCCAGGTGGTTCAGGGTAATGTTTTCCAACGAATTGCGTACACACCAGTCGTCAATGTCCACCGCCGTACAGCGGGCGGCGCCTCGCATGCGTGCCAGGATGGCGAGGATAGACGTGCCGCAACCCATGTCAAGTACCGTTTTACCTTGCAGGTCGCTGTCTAGCAGTTCGCCGATGATGAGGCTCGTCGTTTCGTGGTGCCCCGTACCGAAAGCCATTTGCGGATTGATGACGATGTCGTAGGGTACCTGCGGCAAGTCGTGGTGGAAGGTACTGTGGACAACACAGCGGTCGCCTATCACGATAGGTTGGAAGAAATTCTTCTCCCACTCCTCATTCCAGTCCTTGTCTTCGGCTTCCACATAGCTGTAGGTGACGGTCGTGTCGGGTAGGGGGAAGTCGGTCACGGCCTGCCGTACGGCATCTTCGTCGTACAGATCCTTCTGGATGTAGGCGGCAACGCCGTCGGGTTGCTCTACAAAGCTTTCGAAGCCCACTTCGCCCAAAACAGCACAGAGCACGTCGTTGGTTGTCTCCGTGCAAGGCTGTGTGCGGAAGGTGAATTCTAAATATTTCATTGTTTTAATGGGGTTTTGTTAAAAAACAGGGATACAATGGCATCCTATCACACAATTTGTTTTATATTTGAAAATGGCAAAAGCCTTCGTTTGCAAAGATAGACTGATTTAGGGAAATCCCTATAAAGGGAGGGGGAAAATCTTTGGGAAATCTGGAGCTTTGGCCGTATTTTTGTCATACGAAATCAAGTGTTTGTAAACTAAAACTGACAGATATATGAAAAAGATTGTTTTTTTATCACTTTTAGCCCTGTGCCTCCCGTGGACACTCGCGGCACAGAGTGTGGAGGACGACCTCTATTATGTACCCTCGAAGAAGGCCGAAGAGAAGACCGAAAAGACCGAGGAACAGGCCGTTCGGAAAGCTCCCGAGAACGTGATTGTGGTAGAGACGCAGAAGCCTGTGGTTTGTACCAACTCGGGTACGACGACCACCATCGTGGTGAAGGACAAGAAGGGTAACGTACGCGACGTGGACGAATACAACCGCCGCTACAACTCGAAGGAATATGACTTCTCGCAGAACGAAGACACCCTTTATATTGAGGAAAAAGCCATACCCGATCCTGATGGAGAATGGGTAAATGGTTTCGACGGATCGCAGGACGACTATGAATATGCCATGCGTATCATCCGTTTCCGTAATCCGCGTTATGCCATCAGTATCAGCAGCCCGCTCTATTGGGACGTGGTCTATGGCTTGAACTCGTGGGACTGGAACGTCTATACCGACGGACTGTATGCCTATGCATTCCCTACATTCACTAACCGCTTGTGGTGGGATTGGCGTTATAACTCATATGGATGGGGTTGGGGCTGGCCCTACTACGGATGGAACTGGGGATGGAGCGGCTGGTATAGCGGCTGGTACGGTGGATGGTATGCCGGCTGGGGAGGCTGGTACGGTGGTTGGGGATGGCCCTATTACCACCATCCGCATTACTATCCGGGCTGGCATCATCCAGGACCCGGTTACTGGGGACCTCGTGATACATATACGAATCGTCGTTCTTACGGTACGCGTAGTGTAGCTACTAACCGAGTTGTCACGAATGGTGGAGGTTCTGTCCGCAGTGGTTCAGCTACTCGTACAAGTTCTGGACAGAGAGTTACTGGACAGCAGGTAAGACGAACTACAGGTTCTTCTACCGGGCGTGTAGTCGGTACTCGTACAACGACTTCTCGTCAGAACTCAGGTACGACGGTACGTACAACTTCAACTGATGCACGCCGTACTACCTATACGCGTCCTAGTAGTACACGGAGTGATTCTTATAGTGCAGGTAACCGTACTTCTACGATACGTCAGAGTGGTATGAACAATTCCAATCGTCGTAGTTCGGCAACTTATAATCGTGGAAGTTCCAATCAGCCGTCGCGTACTTATCAGTCGCAATCACGTCGGAGCGGTTATGATGATAATTCGCGTAGTTTCAATAGTACTACTACGCGCAGTAGCAGCCGTTCCTCTTTCTCTACAGGGGGAAGTACCCGTTCGTCCGGAAGTTTCGGTACCACCCGTTCCAGTGGTGGAGGTGGTGGCTCAAGCCGTAGAAGATAAAGGTGTGTTGACTTTTTAGGGTGATAATTTTAAAGAACGAATGATATGAAGAAAATGATATTTGCGGTGTCTGTAGTTTTGCTTGCCTTGGTACAGACCCATGCGCAGACGGTATATGACGCGGTTGATTTTTCAACCAAAGATTTGGATGGTACGGCTCGTTTCGTCGGAATGGGTGGTGCAATGGGAGCCTTGGGTGGTGACATATCGACCATGGGAACCAATCCTGCCGGTATAGGTATCTATCGCAGTAACGACGTGTCCTTGTCTTTTGGCTATTCGGCTTTTAGTACCGAAGCCAAGTATTTGGGAAATACTTATGATGCTTCAAAGAACCGTTGGAATCTCGATAATATTGGATTGGTATTTTCTACCAAAATTGGTAACCAAACGACATTGCGTTATGTGAACTTCGGGTTCAACTATCACAAAGCCAAGAATTTCAACCGGAATATGTGGATGGCCGGTGATTTGCAGGGGCATTCCCAGTTGTTTCAGATTGCAGGGATGACTGATGGATTGAAACCGGAGGATTGGAACAATGGAGCTATCTTTAACAATAATGATATTGGTTGGCTTTCGGCCTTGGGGTGGGAAGGTTATTTGGTCAGTCCTAGTATAACAGATGTAGAGACCAAGTATCCTTACAGGAACGAAAACGGGCAGCAATATTACATTGACCGTGATAATAATTTGACTCTTGATCCGGTTGGTGCTGACGGTAAACCGAACAGCATGGCGTATGAAAATTATGACTTTTATACGACGGTGGCCGGTGAAATGCCTTATCTCCGTGAATACCGTTCTCACGAAAGCGGCGGGCTCGACCAGTATGACTTTAATGTGGCTTTCAATTTAAACGATCGAGTTTACCTGGGTCTTACCATTGGTGCCTACGACTTGGATTACAATAAATATACCTTGTATAATGAAGACAGCCAGGGACGTGACGGTGCAGGTTATAAACTTGAAAGTTACAACAATGTCAGTGGTGGTGGTGTAGACTTCAAGTTCGGAGCTATTATTCGTCCGTTTCAATACTCCCCGTTGCGTATTGGTTTAGCTATACATACTCCTATTTTCTATAAGTTGACGCACACTACATCAGCTGTGCTGACCTCAGATTTTGCAGAAGATGTGATTGATACGCGCAACTACTTGAAAGGTGGTGACATGAAGTTTGAGTACCAACTCAACACTCCTTGGACTTATAATGTAAGTTTGGGTTATACTGTAGGTAGCAGTCTTGCTTTGGGTGCCGAGTATGAATATAAGGATTATTCGGGTATTAAGTTTTATTATCCGGAGGGTATGAGTATGCAATGGGAAACGCAAGAGTCCAAGAATTGTTTGAAAGGTGTACATACTCTTCGTGTGGGTGCCGAATACAAGGTTATTCCGCAGTTTTCTTTGCGTGCAGGTTATAACCTGATGACATCTCCTTATCAAGACGGTGCTATCAAGGCTCTGCCGATTAACTCAATCAATACGGATACAGACTTCATGAATCTGAAGGCGCAGAACACTTACACGCTGGGTATAGGTTATCGTGGTTCAATGTTCTATGCCGATTTGGCTTATAAACTGAATTCGCAGAAGGCAGATTTCTTCCCCTTCGTTTATTCTGAAACGGATGGTAATGTGACAAATTATATCAGTCCTGATGCAACGAGTGTGAAGCTCAGCCGTAGCCAGGTGCTGCTGACGTTGGGTATGCGTTTCTGATCCGCGTCTGAAACCCGAGCTTTCGAGGAGAAAATTTTTAGGCACGGACTACACGAATTATCACGGATGTTTTCAATTTTATCTCCGTGTTATTCCGTGTAGTCCGTGCCTAAAATGTGTCTGGCGGTCGGCTTACCAATACCAGGCGATACCGAAGGAGTAGGGCGATACGTCGGGGCCTTTATCACCCTGGAACATCGTGTTCATGGAGTAGCGGAGGTAAACGCCGAGGTTGCCATATCCGGCCTGGAGCAAGAGGTTGGCTCCGATGGGACGTACATACATGCCTTTGCCCACGGTCTGCTTCTTGCCGCCGTTTACGTGGCTGAAGGACTTCACGCCGTGGCGTATCTCAAATTCGGGACCGAAGTTAAAGAATACAAGGCTCTTGTTCCAACGTTGCTGCCACTCAAGCTGTACGGGGATGCGGAAGAAGAAATGGCGCAGGCGGCTGTCGCTGTAGTAGGGGGTTGAGGCGTCGCTGCCTTCGGGTTGCATGTCCTGTCCGTTCTGGAAGAAGCTGCTTCCATCCTGCTTCAATAGGGCAAGGTCGCCGTCGAAGCTGAACGAGCGGTAACCCCAGCTCAGACCGATGTTGACGCCCCAGTGTGGGTTCTTCTTGAAGTTGTGAGAGGCAGCGAGGACATTGAAACCGAATTCCCACGACTCCGACAGGTCGAGGTGTGCCTTTGGACTGGATCCGAAGCCCATAAAGTTGTCTGCCAGGCGCGAGAATCCCAGGAATACCCCTGAAACATGAGCTTCATACTCGTTGTGTTTCTTCTTTTTGGGGATGAAAGGCAGGGCGTCTAGGAAGGTCCGGCTGTCGGCATCCACCTTCTCCAGATAGACACCTTCGAAGATTTCCACTTCTTTCTGCTCGTCGTCTTCTGTCTGCTGTTCGTAGAGTCTGATGCGCATGTCTCCTTTTCCTCTCAAGATGATGATGGAGTCGCCCTGTGTCTCGACGAAAGCTCTTTCGCGTTTGGGCTCGGTGGTTTGTTGGGCTTGTGTACAGACGGTGGCCAGTATCAGGCAGCCGGCTGTGAGGATAGTCTTTGTTTTCATGTCAATATAACGGTTAATGATAAATGCTAAATGGTTAATGATTAATTCTTCGTTTTATTGCTTGTACAGCATTTCCATCAGTTCGTCCTCGTCCAGCGGTCCTTCGATATAGACCAGGGTGGCCTTGTCTTCCTTACCTACCTTGTAGAGGATGTAGCGATTCACTTTTTTGCCCTTCCGGGCAGCACGGCTCAAGCGATAGTAGGCGCTGCGCAGCTCGCCGCTTTCGTTCACCTCCTGCGTTTTCTGTACCTGATGAGTGTCAACAGCCTGCTTGAGGCATTGCACGATTTCCTGTTTGTAGGGAGCTACCTGTTCAAAGACCAGGCTCTTGTAGGCCGTCATGCGGTAGGAGCGTAGGATGCTTCCATTCAGTTCCACGTAGGTCACGTTTTTCTCGTCCTTGTATTTCTCGAACAAAGTGGCTATCTGCAGGCCCTCCTGAGCATATGCGGTGAGACCGAAGCAGAGGGTCAGCAGCAAGATGCCGACTAGGCGGTGGTATGCGATGTTTTCTCTTGTCTTCATGATGCTTTAGGGTAATAGGTTGGGTAGTGTGATGGTTTCTTTCAGTTCTTCGTCGGTGAAGCCCACGTTCTGTAGGGCTTCCAGTGCCTTGGCCTGTACCAGTTTCGGGTCGTCGCAGTAGTGCCCGTCAATGATGGCGTAGCTGGTGCGGCTGGGTGTGATGTGGGGCATCAGACCGGCGATGCCGATACAGAGCAGCAGAGTGGCGGCAATGCCTGTGGTCAGATAGTACAGACGATACAGGCGGGTAGGCTTCGAGGTTGCTTCCGGTTGCTTGGCCGGAGTACTCTCTTCCTTCTGCGTTTGTCGGAAGGTTTCGATTTCCTGGGCGATACAGGCAAAGAGCGGGCGGTACACCTCCAGATGTTCGGGCACCTGGTCCGAGGCAAAGAAACGGCGCAGTTCGCGTTCTTCCTCACAGGTAGTCTGTCCGTCGAAATATTTTTCAAGCAGTTCTTCCGTCTTCATGACTGTTTCCTCCTTTTATGTTCTTGTATGGTTTGCAGGTAGATGTCCCTTACTTTCTTCCGTGCCCTCGACAGGTTGCTGCGTATGGCCTCGGCGCTGCATCCGGTTATCTGGGCAATTTCTTCGCTCTCGTATTCCTCCACGTCCTTCATCCGCATGATGGTGCGTTGGAGCGGGGGCAGCGATTCGATGATGGCCCGTATCAACCTTGCTTCATCCTTCAGTTCGAGCAGATGATCTGGTGTGCGGCTGTCGGCTTCGGTCTGCAACCGGTCGATGGAACTGTTGTCCCTGCTGCGCCGCCACAAGTCTATGCAGACATGGTGCGTCAGGGTCATGGCGAATGCCTCGATGCTGCGGTACTGGTTCAGCTCCAGCCGGTTGTTCCACAGCTTGAGCAGTACCTCTTGTACGGCATCTTCGGCATCCTCCGGGCTCTCGGTCAGCTTGCGTGCATAGTTTAGCAGCTTGGGACGGAGCGGCAGGACAGTTATTTTGAATTCTTTGAGTTCCATTTACACCTATAGGACGTTCGGAAAGACCAAACGTGACATCAAAGGTGCGAAAAAATGAGAGAAAAGACAAAAATAATGCGGTGGTCTGGGGAGTCTGTTCCTGAAGACGTTATGAGACAGTGTTTTATGGACTTGCAACACAGTGCTTCGTGAGGTTGCGACACAGTGCTTCATGAGGGTGTGACGAAGTGCTTCGTGAGGAGGTGACAAAGCACTGCATGAGAGGGTGACAAAGTGCTTTGTGAGGAGGTGACGAAACGGCTGGGGCAAAAAAGAAGAGAGGATGTATCTTCTGGCGATACATTCTCTCTTTGTTCAGGGAATATTCAGAATCTTATTTCTTGAAGTAGCGGTTGTACAGACCCTCGAAACCTTTGCCGTGACGGGCTTCGTCCTTGGCCATTTCGTGAACTGTATCGTGGATGGCATCCAGGTTCAGAGCCTTGGCACGGGTAGCGATGCGCTTCTTGTCTTCGCAAGCACCACTTTCGGCGTTCATACGCTTCTCCAGGTTGGTCTTGGTATCCCATACACAGTCACCCAGCAGTTCAGCAAACTTGGCAGCGTGCTCAGCTTCTTCCCAAGCATAACGCTTGAAGGCTTCGGCTACTTCGGGATAACCTTCACGGTCGGCCTGACGGCTCATGGCGAGGTACATACCTACTTCGGTGCATTCGCCCATGAAGTGGTTGTTCAGGTCTTTGATCATTTCGTCGTCGCAACCTTTGGCTACGCCGATTACGTGTTCGTCAGCGAAAGTCAGAGGACCGCCAGCTACGGCTTCTTCCACTTCAACAAACTTGCTGGCAGGAGCTTTACACAACGGGCACTTCTCGGGAGCGGCGTCACCTTCGTAAACGTAACCGCATACTGTACATCTAAACTTTTTCATTTTTACTCAGTTTTTTAGTTTGAATTAATTAGTCTTATCTTTTTATTGTTTCAATCAAAAACAATTTTCTTCCTTACAATGTTTGCAGACACCTCTATAATATATGTGAATTTCCTGTATTTCGTGTCCTTTCGTCTCTGTACAACCTTCGGCCGAGAGTCCGTCCAGACAAGGCAGGTCATATACTTTATTGCACACCTTGCAGAGGAAATGGGCATGTGGCGTGGTGTCACCGTCGTAGCACGTATTTCGTCCGTCAATGGTGAGTGTCTGGATGGCGGCATGCTCATCGAGCAACTTCAAGGTATTGTACACCGTTGTTTTTGACAGGGTAGGCATACCCGGAGCGAGTGCCGTGTAGATTTCGTCCACGGTGGGATGTGTATGGTGGTCCATCAGGTACTGCATGATGGCTATCCGCTGTACTGATGGCTTTATGCTGTGGCTTTGCAAACGTTCAATAACATCCATATTCGCTCTTTTCAAAGTTGTAATGATTACATTTTTAATTCTGATGCAAAGATAGTCACTTCTTTCTATTTACCAAAGGTTTTCCCGTTTTTTTCGTGGTCATATTGATAAATTGGTTTATTTTTGCGGTAGTTAAACTTTTAGGATATGAATTACGGATATGTGAAAGTGGCAGCAGCCGTGCCCCGTGTCCATGTGGCTGACTGTAAGTTCAACGCCGGACAGATAGAGAAGGAAATCATCATTGCCGACGGAAAAGGTGTGCAGATCATTGCTTTTCCGGAATTGTGTATTACCGGCTATACCTGTGGCGACCTGTTTGCCCAGCAGCTTCTGCTGGAAGAAGCCGAACTGGGGCTGATGCAGGTGCTCAATACAACGCGTCAGCTGGACATCATTTCCATTGTGGGCATGCCTGTCGTGTGCGAAGGACAGCTGCTGAATGCGGCGGTTGTCATCCAGAAAGGGCGGGTATTGGGTGTCGTGCCGAAAACCTATCTGCCCAATTACAAGGAATTCTATGAGATGCGCTGGTTTGTATCGGCTTCCGATGTGTCGGCACGGTCGGTACGATTGTGCGGGCAGGTAGTCCCGATGGGCGATGATTTGCTTTTCGAAACCTCCGACACCACTTTCGGCATCGAGATATGCGAAGACGTGTGGGCGGCAGTTCCACCCAGTTCGTCTCTGGCGTTGCAGGGAGCGGAAATCATTTTTAATCTCTCGGCTGACAACGAGTCCATCGGCAAACATGCCTACCTGCGTTCACTCCTGAGCCAGCAGTCGGCTCGCTGCCTGGCCGGATATGTGTTCAGCTCGTGCGGGTTTGGCGAATCGACCACCGACGTTGTGTTTGCCGGTAACGGTTTGATTTATGAGAACGGTACGTTGCTGGCTGCCAGTGAGCGATTCTCGCTGGAAGAACAGCTGGTAGTAAGCGAAATCGATGTGGAATTTCTGCGTACGGAACGCCGGGTGAACACGACCTTTGCTGCCTGCCGTAGGCGGGTGGCTCCCGAGGCAGCGGTCAGAATATCGACGGAGCTGGTCAACAGCCGTGAGCTGAATTTGACGCGTACCTACGATCCGCATCCGTTTGTTCCGCAGGGACCCACGCTAGACGAACGTTGCGAGGAAATCTTTTCCATTCAGGTAGCCGGACTGGCGCAACGCCTGACGCATACCAAGGCCAAGAGTGCGGTGGTAGGCATTTCAGGCGGCCTCGATTCGACACTGGCGCTGCTGGTCTGTGTCAAGACGTTCGACAAGCTGGGATGGTCGCGTAAGGGGATTGTCGGTGTGACGATGCCCGGTTTCGGTACGACAGACCGCACCTATACCAATGCACTTGACCTGATGACATCGCTCGGGGTGACGGTACGTGAGGTCAGCATCAGGAAGGCCTGCCTGCAGCACTTCGAGGACATCGGCCACGATGCGTCGGTGCACGACGTGGTGTACGAAAACTCGCAGGCACGCGAGCGTACGCAGATTCTGATGGACATTGCCAACCAGACGTGGGGACTGGTCATCGGTACGGGCGACCTTTCGGAACTGGCTTTGGGATGGGCTACGTACAACGGCGACCACATGTCCATGTATGGTGTGAATGCCAGTGTACCCAAGACGCTGGTAAAACATCTGGTGAAGTGGGTGGCCGAAAACGGTATGGACGAGACATCGCGCCGCACGCTGCTCGATATTGTAGATACTCCCATCAGTCCCGAGCTGATACCGGCCGACGAGAACGGCAACATCAGTCAGATAACCGAGGACTTGGTAGGTCCTTACGAATTGCACGACTTCTTCCTTTATCATTTCCTGCGCGGAGGGTTCCGCCCGTCGAAGATTTTCTATCTGGCGGCAAGAACTTTTAAAGGGGTGTACGACGAAGAGACCATCCGGAAATGGTTGCAGACTTTCCTGCGGCGCTTCTTCAACCAGCAGTTCAAACGCTCCTGCCTGCCCGACGGACCGAAAGTGGGCAGCGTTTCCCTCAGTCCGCGAGGTGACTGGCGCATGCCGAGCGACGCTTCGTCCGAAGCATGGCTCAAGGAATGTTAGCCGGCTGCCGTTCTATTTATAGTATTTCTGATAGATTTTCTGATATTCCTTGCCCTGTTTGAAGTCTTCGAGCCATGCGTTGAGACTGTCGAGCAGGGCAGGCGATTTTTTACTCACTGCCCACGAATAGAATTGCGTGAAGCTGATGTCGGTCGAGATGTCTATCTGTGGCATGCTGTCGGCAGCGGCACGGGCTATGTTTTCGTCGCATACGGCATAGTTGATGTCTCCGTGGGCCACCATAGCTATCAGTTGCTCGGGACCGTACTTCTCCACCTCTTTAATATAGATGGTATCGGCAATCTCGTCGCCCAAGTTCTGGATGCGCAGAATAGATGGCGATCCTTTCACTACGTGCAATGTCCGTTTGGCCAGCGACAGGTGGGTACGGATGAACAATGAGTCGTCGGGCGAGGAAGCCTTACGTTGTACTAGTACTTCCTTGGTTAAGGTGATAGGTGTGGTGAGCAGCAGCGAATCTTTTAAGGTACTGGTTGCCAGGATGCCATTGGCTATTAGATCGTATTTTCCTATTGCTAGTCCTTCCAAACGTTTTTCGAAACTCATTTCGGGCATGATGGAAACATGCAGTCCATGGTCTTTCGCAAAGGCTTCTATCAGTTCGTAATCGAAGCCGGAAAGTGTATCACCATTCAGATGGAGGCTTATGGAATTGTACTCCAGAGCTACACGTAGGGTACCTTCGGTGGCAATTTCAGGATAGTCGCGTGAGGCAGAAACAGCGTTGGAGGTTTCTCCACGTGGTAAAACAAAGGTTGCAACCAGCGAGCCGACTAAAGCTGCAGCCAGGTATTTCCAGATTTTCGGGTTCAGTCTTTTCGGCAACATAGATTTATCAAAGATTAGTCATAGAAGTTCCATGATACCCCCAATTTTAATAGGCGTGGATTGATAGGATAATGGGGGACAAGGAATGAATTGCGGTTACCCATGCCGGCGTTGACGTGATACATCATCACGAAGATGCGGGTACGTTTCAGATGCAGGTTGGCATAAACGTTGACGATGGGATAGCCGCCTATCTTTACTTGGTTTTCTTCGGGTTGAAGGACAAACTGCGAAATGGCTGGCTGGTAGGCGGGTGCATTGTACTCTGTGAAATAGCGCACATCGGCACCTAGCTGCACGGTTAGCACTTTCTTGAACAGACGTGTCAGCAAATAGAAGTTGTGATAGAGCGACAGGTCGGGCAGCGGTAATACAGTCTGGTTGCTCGACTTTTGCCATGTCACTTCGTTGTCCAGGTGGAAGATTCCCAGTTTAAAATTCTGTTTCAACATGGCAGCTAACACTTGGACGTTCCCACTGTGTTGGGTGGGCAAGGCTTTGGAATCAAAATAAGTATAGTTCTTGATGTTTTCCACGCCTGCCTTCAGATTGGTGCCCCAACGGTCTATGTTCAGTTCACCTTCTACGCGAGTACGGAATTCCTTATTGAGATCGTTGTCCCAGGTGAAGTGGTTGGAGTGATAGTGACGCATGTAGAATGAGGGCAATGTGTTGCTGACATAACCGCGTGCAAAGAAGTTCACGGTGTCTTTGCCCAAACGGAAATTCAGGTCCAGGTCTCCGTTTATACGGAATTGACCGACTGCTTTACCTGCCAGACCAACTTCACCATTGGCGCGATAATGTAACAGATGACCTTCCCGTTTAGCCAGTTCACCGCCCACGTAGAGTTCGTGCTCAGTATAAATCTGGCTAGGTAGTGGTTGGATTGTTTCTCCATTGTTTTCAGTTGTTGCTGTGCCGTTGCCAAGATTCATCAACGTGTAGCGGCTTACCTGATGCGAGGCATAGGCTGTCAGTCCAGCTTTAGCATATTTGTTGAATCCTTCGAGCAAAGAGATACCCAATATGTTTTTGAAACTTAGGGCCAACGTGCTGTCATTACTCATGCCTTCCTGGAGGTAGGTGTTTTCGTAAGGGCTATCACTGCCCGTAGGTTCCGTGCCGGAGCGGAAGCGGTGATTAGAGCGTTCTACGTGGAAGGTGTGGATAAAACTGGTAACAGGTACGAATTCTTCTGTCACTAGCGTATCCATGGGTACGGCGGTACTGTCACGCTGCGCCTTACGGCGTGTGTTTTCGTCCTTGGTTTCTTCTATTTTGGTGGTTTCGCGAGTGAAGCCCAAACGATAACGTTGCGTCATGTGGACGTAGAAGTTATGATTGCGGTTCGATGTTTGCTCCAGATTGACAGGAAAATAAGTCGTTCCACCCACATCGGGCATGTTTTCGGGACGGGTGACGTACTGGTCATCGGCAATACCTCCGTTTTCATTCATCTTCAGCGAGAAGTTATTGTACATGGCCTGTATCTGGTAACGTTCGCCGATGTAGCTGGCAAAAAGACCGGCATTGAAAAAGGCAGTAGCCTGGTCGGGGTAATAACCGCGACCGTAGAGATAATCAATATTGAAACCGAATGCCAGACGTTTGTTGGCATTTACTGAAAAATAGGACTTGAACCGTTCTTCGCCATTCACTTTACTACCAGCCTTATAGTAGGTCAAGTTCGTAAAGGGAATGTTACTATTGGTGAATTTGAATTGGCTTGGGCGGAAATAGAAGCTTGAATAAGGTGCCAGAAACATTGTTGGTTCCAGGCCTTCCCGTTCGAAAAATAGGCGCGACTGTCGCGGACTACCCAGATTACCCAAGTAGTTGTAATGTCCCTCCATACCCTCCACGAGATTTGTATTCTGGAAGTTCAGGTTCGCGGTATCGGCTGGCACAATGGTACGGTCACCTAAACGCTCATCCAGTTGCCACATGTAAAGGCGTGGCGGGGGTGTTACCACCGTCGTACTGTCGTTCAGGTTGTCTGGTTGTGTGGAAGGGTCTATCTGGTTGCCATACTGGTCGCGCAATGTCTGGCCGTTGGTGTTTGTCAGCGTCTGTTGTGCCATTGCGGTTGTCAGCCCCAGGCTCCACAGCATCAGGTATGTCAGTGCTATATGTTTCAGTTTCATGCGGCAAAGATAACTAAAATAATGCGATATAAAGAAACTGTTCCAATTTTATCGTTTTTTGACTGGAAAAGGTCGTTTGCAAAAGCTTTTTTTACCTTGTGATGAAGACATTGGCCCGTATTCTTGTTGTTTGGGCTTACTTTTCTATCTTTGCATTACCCTAACCATTTTATATTTTTATGAAACGATTGATATTATGGGCTTGTCTGCTTCCGTTGTTTGCTGTAGGAGGACAAGCCGAAGATGCTGAGTTGGCTGAATGCCAACAGGCATTGAGGCGTGCTGTGCAGAGCAGGAATACTGATAGTATTGCAACGGCATATTGCCACTTGACGGAGTATTATGCTTATCGGGATTTGGACAGTACGCGTTACTACTGTCTTGAAGGATTGAAGTATGCCGACCGCAACAAGGCTGAACCTTATCTGGTGTTGCTTGTCAATCTGGCTGTTACCTATCAGGATGAGGGGAATATGGAAGAATGTTTGCGAAGGTACCAGGAAATATTGCCGGAATGTGTCCGTCTGGGTATGGATACGGAAGAACAGGCCGGAATGTTGACTTCCATGGGTGTCTGTTTCCGTCGGATGTCCATGCCTGATTCGGCTTTGGCTTATTATAACCGTGCTCTTGAGTTGTTGGATGTCTCCCGTCCCGATGAAACAGGTTCGCGTACCCAGTTGCTGACAAACATTGCTGTTTTGTATGCCAATACCTCCCGTATGGATGAAGCGGAGGCATATGTACGTCGGGCGATGGAGGTTGTTCCCACTTGTGGCGATCTTGATATGGTAATCCATGCTGCATCAACGGCAGGTGTCATTTTGAGTATGAGGGGAAAGGATGAAGATGGCATAAAAGCCATACGGCAGGCCTTGGATATGGCGCGGGAACAGGGAAAGCCTAAATTTATTTTAAGATGTCTGACCTATTTGGCTGGTACCTATAGTCGTATGGACAATCGGGTTGAACTGATGAAATGTGTGAAAGAAGCGGAACCTTTGCTGTCTGTATTGCCGGAAAACTCAACGGAAGTGTTGGGTTATTATGAAAAGATAAGCGCAATATATGCGGAGATGGGCCGTTATCGTGAGAGTTTGGATATACAACATCGTCTGTTAAAGTTGAAGGAAGTCAATATGGCTGTACCTTTGGACAAACTGTATCTCAATATAGCGCAGAATTACAAAGGGCTGAAAGACTATCCGCAGGCTTTTGAGTATTATGAGCGTGCCATGGCTACGGCTGACAGCCTGCATCAGGCAGACATTAATGCTGAGTTATCAGAATTGGCCGTGAAGTATGATACGAAGGAGAAAGAATTGGAGATAGCCCGACTGAACGCGCAGCAATTGACACAGCAGAACCGTATCATGTTGTTAGGCATTGTAGCGGTATCGGCAGTTGCTTTGATTGTGTTGTCCGCCGTATGGTATCTGTTCCGCCGTCGCAGGCTCAAGAAGGAGGAGGAGCTGAAATTGGCGCAACGTTATATTGAAGGATTGGAACGTGAGCGTAAACGTTTGGCCAAGGAACTGCATGATGGCGTGTGCAATGATCTTTTGGGCATCGGGTTACAATTGCAATGTTTGCCTTCAACGGAACAAAGTAAGGAACAACTGAAAGACATGCTGGAGAAGGTAAGGACTGATGTCCGTTTCATATCGCACGAGCTGATGCCGCCACAGTTCCAGCGGGTGACACTGAAGGATGTGTTGGAGGACTATGTGTCCCGTATATTGGAAGCGCAGTCGGCTGATTGGGATGTGGAGACCTCGGCAGACGGACGTACCTGGGAAAGTGTTCCCGAGGAATGTTCGTATGAAGTCTATCGTATCTTACAGGAATTGCTGTCCAATGTTGTGAAGCATGCAGAAGCAAAATGGATTGGAGTCAGGTTACTCCTTTCCGAACATGGACTTACGTTGCGGATTGTCTATCGTGGTAAGCCGGGACCTTCGGACAATGTGCCGGGAGAGGGTATAGGACTGACTACCGTGAGCGAGCGGGCAAGGGCGATAAACGCGGAATTCAAGGTAGAAACGTCGGATGGAGAGCAGCGGATGGCCTTGATTGTGCCTTTGCCTGATTAAGGCTGCTTTTTCGGTATGTTAGGTGCCAAAATCACTATTTCTGATGATGCGGAATAGGGATAAAAGGCTTTTCTTTGCATCATTAAAACCAGACACGATAGAGAGAACTGATGAAAGGAAAAGATATACGAATATTGTTGGTGGACGACCACGACCTGGTGTTGCAGGGACTGAAGCGTATTGTCGAGTGTTCGCTTCCGGAGATAAAGAATGTGTGTACGGCTTCGTCAGGATATGAGGTCGGCTTGTTGGCCGCTTCGCAGCATTTCGACCTTTTTGTATTGGATATGGAGTTGCCCGATGTGTCAGGGCTGGAGCTCATATCTACTCTCCGTAACCTTGATCCCCAGGCCTGTATTCTGGTCAATACGATGCACGAGGAAATCTGGTATATCAAGAACCTGTTGCAGTGTGGAGTCAACGGCATTCTGTTCAAGTCAACGGATTCCGGCAAGATAACCGAGGCCATTCGCCGGGTATTGGCGGGCGAGACTTATTATTGCCCCTATGCCGAACACGTGCGGACGCAGATGAAGCGTCTGGAAGAAAAGCGCCCAGAAGACCTGACCTTGCGCGAGCTGGATGTGCTGAAACGTATCTCCGAGGGGAAGAACACGCAAGAGATTGCACGTGAGCTTTGTGTGTCGACCAATACGGTTGACACGCATCGCAGGCATCTGATGGAGAAGATGGGGGCTCGTAATGTGGCGGATCTTATCATGACCGCCATATCTAAGGGTATTATTCCTATACGTAAATATTGAAGAAAGGCACTCTTATTGTATATACTATGAACGTTAATGAGAAAAAAAAGCCTATAAGCATTTATGGAGGGGCGGTATTTACTGTACTTGCGATTTCTGTCGTATGCGCGTGGGCGTTGTTCTATCTGACGAATTTCAAGCCTGTCGCTTTGTTTAAGACGACGCGTTATACCTTGACCCATGAAATGGGTATGAGTTTTTTCTATGACTTTCCGGGCGGCAAGGAGCAGGAAGTGCTCTATTGGGACGAAGCGGGAGGTGAAGATGTTTCAGAGCGTCCCGAACCGAAGCCTGGCGAACGTTGGATGGATTTCTTTCGGCTTGTACTTCATCCTGATTTTTACAGGAGTTCTGATAACTATTGTAGCTTTCTGTGTGGGAGTCTATTTCTTTTTGAAACTTTTGCCCGGAGCGATGGCAACTGCGGGAGGTATTGTACGGAGAGGTGATGAACCCAGTCACGATTGTTGTCGTACATGCCGATGGTCCAATGGAAATATCTGTCAGCGTCACAATGGACACATTTCAGATCCGGACAGTAATTGCTGTACCGACTATATGAGATGAATTCAGGCACGGGTCGCGCATAACTGCATTGGGTGTAAATGCTGGCGTAATCCGTGCCTGAATTCTATAAAGTAGGGAAACTTTCTTATGTCAGCGGTCGAAGAGCAGTGCCTCGCCCCGATAACTTTCATTGACCTGCTGGCCGTCGTAAACGGTATGGCCGTTGACGAAGGTGCGCTCCACGCGCCAGTCGAAGGTGTGTCCCTCCAGCGGACTCCAGCCACACTTGCTCTGGATGAGGCTCTTCTCCAGCGTCCAGGGCGTGTCGGGGCGCACCAGCACGAGGTCGGCCTTCCAGCCTTCGCGGATGAAGCCGCGCTCGCAGATGCCATAAAGTTGGGCAGGGGCGTGGCACATCTTCTCTACAACCTTCTCTATCGTAAAGATACCTTCACTCACCAGCTGGAGCATGCTCACGAGCGAGAACTGCACCATTGGCATGCCCGAAACGGCTTTCAGCGCGCCGCCTTTCTTCTCGGTGATGAGGTGGGGGGCATGGTCGGTGGCGATGACGTCTATCACGTCGTCATTGATGGCACGGCGCAGGGCATCGCGGTCGGCCTTGGTCTTCACGGCCGGGTTGCACTTGATGAGGGTGTCCAGCGTGCGGTAGTCGGCCTGGCTGAACAGCAGATGGGCCACACAAGCCTCGCCCGTAATCTTCTTGCCGCTGACGGGGCCTGCCTCGAGCAGGTTCAGTTCGCGGGCGGTGGAGAGGTGGAGCACATGCAGGCGGGCACCCGTTTCGCGCGCCAGCTTCACGGCCAGGCTCGACGAGGCGTAGCAGGCGGCCGAGGAGCGGATGTTGGGGTGCTTGCTGACGGGCACATCGTCGTCGTCGGCATATTGTGCCTTATATTTCTCTGTGTTTTTTCGGATGATGGCGGGGTCCTCGCAATGGACGGCAATGAGCAGGTCGGTGCTGCCAAAGATGGCGCGCAGGCTTTCCATGCGGTCCACCAGCATGTTGCCTGTGCTCGAACCCATGAAGAGCTTGATACCGCACACGCGCGAACGATCCAGGCGGGCAAAGTCGCCGTAGTTGTTGTTCGTAGCGCCGAAGTAGGCGGAGTGATTCACGATGCAGCGTTCGTCCAGCAGGTTGAGCTTGGCGTCGAGGGCTTCGAGGGTAGTGGTTTGCGGCAGGGTGTTGGGCATGTCCATGATGCTGGTCACGCCTCCTGCAGCAGCCGCCCGGCTTTCGCTGAGGATGTCGGCCTTGTGCGTCAGGCCCGGGTCGCGGAAGTGCACGTGGTCGTCGATGGCGCCTGGCAGCAGGTAGCAGCCGGTGGCGTCGATGGTTTCGTCGCAAGGGGCGGAGAGGGGTTTGCCGTGGGTCAGTACTTCGGCGATGCGGCCTTGGTCGGTGATGACTACGGAGCCTTGTATGGTTTGTCCCTCGTTGACGATGAGGGCGTTGTGGATGAGGGTACGTTTCATGTCTGTTAGCCGTTAATTTTCGGATATTTCTTGAACCAGCTGTCCCACTTCAGGCGGATGACGCCGAAGACGGCTTCGCCGAAGATGCTGGAGTTCATTTTCGAGGTGCCCAGCTCGCGGTTGATGAAGATGACGGGCACTTCCTTCACCTGTGCGCCGCACTTGTAGGCGGTGAACTTCATCTCGATTTGGAAGGCATAGCCCTTGAAGCGGATGGAGTCGAGGTTGATGGTTTGCAGCACGCGGCGGCGGTAGCACACGAAACCCGCCGTGGTGTCGTGGATGGGCAGGCCCGTGATGATACGCACGTATTTCGAGGCGAAGTAGGACATCAGCACGCGCCCCATGGGCCAGTTCACCACGTTGACGCCGCTCACGTAGCGCGAGCCGATGGACACGTCGGCCCCCTCCTCGGCACAGGCCTTGTAGAGGCGGGGCAGGTCCTTGGGGTTGTGGCTGAAGTCGGCGTCCATCTCGAAGATGTATTCGTAGTCGTGCTCCAGCGCCCAGCGGAAGCCTGCGATGTAGGCCGTGCCCAAGCCCAGCTTGCCGCGCCGCTCCACCATGAACAGGCGGTCGGCGAACTCTTCGCGTTGCAGGCGCTTGACAATCTCGGCCGTACCGTCGGGCGACCCGTCTTCGATGACCAGGATGTGGAAACCATGCTCCAGGGCAAAGACGGCCCGTATGATGTTCTCGATATTCTCCCGCTCGTTGTAGGTCGGGATGATGACGATGCTGTCTGATGTATGCATATCTTCTGTGGATTGTAAATGTGCCACAAATGTAGTGTTTTCCATTGTTTTTTCAGTAGGAAAACAGTGCTTTTCTTTGCGGCGGATATATTCTTATCCATTTTCTTCGTAATTTTGCACGGATAATTTTCACGCACATGAGCTTTACGATTACCGAACTGCAACAACGATACGCCGCCCATCCGCAGATCGAGGCGGCCTTGCGCCTGCTGGCCGACGACCAGCTGAAACACCTCTTCGTGGGCGGGCTTCACGGCTCGTCGGCTTCCCTGCTGGCCTCGGTGCTGGTGGGGCGGGCAGGTCGCCCGTTCGTCTTTGTGCTGGGCGACGGCGAGGAGGCGGGCTACTTCTACCACGACTTGGTGCAGGTGCTGGGCGACGGACAGGTACTCTTCTTCCCCTCGTCCTTCCGCCGCGCCATCAAGTACGGCCAAAAGGACGCCGCCAACGAAATCCTCCGCACCGAGGTGCTCAGCCGCCTGCAGAAGGACAGCCGCGGCTTGTGCATCGTCACCTTCCCCGACGCGCTGGCCGAGAAGGTGGTGTCGCAGGGTGAACTCGAGGAGAAGACGCTTACCCTCCATGCCGGCGAGCAGGTGGACATGACGTTCGTCACCGAGGTGCTCCACAGCTATGGCTTCGAGCATACCGACTACGTCTATGAACCCGGCCAGTATGCCGTCCGAGGCAGCATCATCGACGTATTCTCCTTCTCCAGCGAATACCCCTTCCGCATCGACTTCTTCGGCGACGAGGTGGAGAGCTTGCGCACTTTCGAGGTGGAGACGCAGCTGTCCAAGGAGAAGAAGGAGAGCGTGGTCATCGTGCCCGACCTCAGCAATGACCTTTCGGCAGGCGGCACGGGCGGCATGGTGTCGTTCCTCGACTTCCTGCCCGCCGACACCATCCTGGCCATGCGCGACTTCCTGTGGCTGCGCGAACGCATCCAGCAGGTGCACGACGAGGCCCTGACGCCCCAAGCCATCGCCGCCCGCGAGGCGGAGGAGAACGGTGACATCCGTCTGGAGGGCAAGCTCATCGACGGCGGCGAGTTCACCGTCCGTGCCCTCGACTTCCGCCGCCTGGAGTTCGGCACCAAGCCCACAGGCACGCCCGACGCTTCGCTTCAGTTCGACACGTCGGCGCAACCCATCTTCCACAAGAATTTCGACCTCGTGGCCGACAGCTTTGCCCGCTATCTGGCCGACGGCTATACCATCTATATCTGTAGCGACAGCACCAAGCAAACCGACCGCATCCGCGCCATCTTCGAGGAGCGCGGGGGCGAGAAGATTACCTTCACGGCGGTTGAGAAGACCCTGCACGAAGGCTTTGCCGACAACACGCTGCGCATGTGCGTCTTCACCGACCACCAGCTGTTCGACCGCTTCCACAAGTACAACCTCAAGAGCGACAAGGCCCGCAGCGGCAAGGTGGCCCTCTCGCTGAAGGAGCTCAACCAGTTCCAGCCAGGCGACTACGTGGTGCACACCGACCACGGCGTGGGTCGCTTTGCCGGCTTGGTGCGCATCCCCAACGGCAACACCACGCAGGAGGTGATGAAGCTCGTCTATCAGAACGACGACGTGGTGTTTGTCTCCATCCACTCCCTCCACAAGGTGTCCAAGTACAAGGGCAAGGAGGGCGAAGCGCCCCGCCTCAACAAGCTGGGTACGGGTGCCTGGGAGAAGTTGAAGGACCGCACGAAGAAGAAGATCAAGGACATCGCCCGCGACCTCATCCGCCTCTACTCGCAACGCCGCGAGGAGAAGGGCTATCAGTTCAGCCCCGACAGCTTCCTGCAACGCGAGCTCGAAGCCTCGTTCCTCTACGAAGACACGCCCGACCAGAGCAAGGCCACGGCCGACGTGAAGGCCGACATGGAGAGCGCCCGCCCGATGGATCGCCTGGTGTGCGGCGACGTGGGCTTCGGAAAGACGGAAGTGGCCGTGCGCGCCGCCTTCAAGGCCGCGTGCGACAATAAGCAGGTGGCCGTCCTGGTGCCCACCACCGTCCTTGCCTACCAGCATTTTCAGACGTTCAAGGAGCGCCTGAAAGACCTGCCCTGCCGTGTGGAGTACCTGAGCCGCGCACGCACCGCCGCCCAGGCGAAGGCCGTCATCAAGGGATTGGCCGCAGGCGAGGTGAACATCCTCATCGGTACCCACCGCATCCTGGGCAAGGACGTCAAGTTCAAGGACCTGGGTCTGCTCATCATCGACGAGGAACAGAAGTTCGGCGTCAGCGTCAAGGAGAAACTTCGCCAGCTCAAGGTGAATGTCGATACGCTCACCATGACCGCCACGCCCATCCCCCGCACCCTGCAGTTCTCGCTGATGGGTGCGCGCGACCTCAGCGTCATCCAGACGCCGCCGCCCAACCGCTACCCCGTCCAGACAGAGGTACATACCTTCAACGAGGAAGTCATCATCGACGCCATCAACTTCGAGATGAGCCGCAACGGACAGGTGTTCTTCGTGAACAACCGCATCTCCAACCTGCCCGAGCTGAAGGCCATGATCGAGCGCAACATACCCGACTGCCGCGTGTGCATCGGTCACGGCCAGATGGAGCCGGCCGAGCTGGAGAAGATCATCTTCGACTTCGTGAACTACGACTACGACGTGCTCATCGCCACCACCATCATCGAGAGCGGCATCGACATCCCCAACGCCAACACCATCATCATCAACCAGGCGCAGAACTTCGGCTTGAGCGACCTGCACCAGATGCGCGGGCGTGTGGGACGCAGCAACAAGAAAGCCTTCTGCTACCTGTTGGCACCCCCGCTGTCAAGCCTGACACCCGAAGCCAAGCGACGCCTGCAAGCCATCGAGAACTTCTCCGACCTGGGCAGCGGCATCCACATCGCCATGCAGGACCTCGACATCCGCGGGGCAGGTAACATGCTGGGCGCCGAGCAGAGCGGCTTCATCGCCGACCTGGGTTACGAAACCTATCAGAAGATCCTGACCGAAGCCGTGCGCGAGTTGAAGAACGACGAGTTTGCCGACCTCGTGGCCGAAGAGCAGCAGGCGGCCGACGGCAGCGGGCAGATCAGCGGCGAGCAGTTTGTGGACGAATGTCAGGTGGAGAGCGACCTCGAACTCCTCTTGCCCGCCACCTACGTCACGGGCAGCAGCGAGCGCATGCTCCTCTACCGCGAGCTCGATTCGCTGGTGCTCGACAAGGACGTCGATGCCTTCCGCGCCCGCCTCGAAGACCGTTTCGGCCCTGTGCCGCCCGAGACGGAAGAGCTGCTGCGCATCGTGCCCCTGCGTCGCCTGGCCGCCCGTCTGGGAGCCGAGAAGGTGTTCCTCAAAGGTGGCCGCATGACCCTCTTCTTCGTGTCCAACCCCGACAGCCCCTACTATCAGAGCCAGGCTTTCGGCAAGGTCATCGCCTACATGATGAAGTACACCCGCCGTTGCGACCTGCGCGAGCAGAACGGCAAGCGCAGCATGCTGGTCAAGGACGTGCCTACGGTCGAAGAAGCCGTTGCCACCCTGCAGGAAATGGTGGCGATGGCGGTGGAAGAATAAGTGGTGGAATTTCTGTTTCCGCCTCCTACAGGTTGCAGAAAAGATTCACGAAGAAAGGCACGCTCAGGTCGATGAGGATGCCGTGGAAGATGGCGATGGGCATTACCTCCTTGCCCGAACAGCGCGTGATGGAGGGCAGCAGCACGTCCATCGAGTTGACGCCTGCGGCCGAGATGGGAGCCAGCTGTCCGAAGTATTTGCGGATGAGGGGCGCGCCCACCAGCGACATCATTTCGCGGATGATGTTGCTCAGCAGGGCGATGGTGCCCAGCTCCGTGGCCAACTGGAGGCCGATGGAAGGCTCCTTGAACTGCGTGATGAGGATGGACGACAGCGAGTAGTAGGCAAATCCGCTGCCCACGGCCATGCAGTCGAACACGCTCCACTGGCTCAGCAGCAGGCTTGCCGCGGCCGAGAAGGCCAGGGTACCTGTGATGGTAGCTGCCGGCACCAGCAGCATCTTGGGGCTTAGCTTCTTCAGTTCCTGTTGCAGGCTTCGGTTGCTTCCGATGCCGATGCCCACCTGCAGCATCAGGGCATAGAGGATGCAGAGCGACCAGTTGTGCATGTCTGCCTCCGGTTGGAAGCCGGCGCCGGCCAGGCAGCCGATGCCGAAGATGGCGAGTACAATCAGATTGTTCTTCATTTCTCTTCTCCTTTCTCAAAAAACAGTTGGAAAACGATGCGTGCGGCCACGATGCTGCCTGCCAGGCTCAATATGGCCAGTATGGCTGCCTGCCATCCCACGCGCCCCAGGTTTTCCACGATGAGGCGGTTGGAGCCGATGGACAGCCCCAGCACAAACAGTAGGGCAGCGATGGTGAGCGAAGTGCTCTTCTCGATATTTTTCAGAAACTTCCCGTCGTGCAGGAAGCGGCCGATGACGATACCGGCCAGCATGGTACATATAATGCTGAACATAACGATTCTCTCTTTCTTTCTTTTGAGGTTGAACACAATGAACGGGACGGGCAGACGTCATGCGTGCCTGCCAGATTGATGAGGGTATGTCAAAAAAAGGGGAGGAGGAAACTTAGATAAACCCGCTGAACCAGTGGACGTGTACCGTCTGCTGGCTGTCCGTACCTTTGTGCAGGCGGACTTTCCGACAGGTCCTGTTCGATATGTGTAACGTCTGGTTCATGAGTCTTTTTCTTGGTTTTGCGGCCGCAAAGGTATTACTTTTATGAATATATTCCAAATAAATATGCAGAAATCTATCTTTTCCCCCCTTTGTATTCCTAAAACTCTTCGTCCAACCGTTGTATATCTGACGTGCGTGCCTTAATTTTGGGCGTCATTTCAAGAAGCGAAACCATGGCCGACTTGTACAAGGGAAATCTGACGGAGGGCAGCATTACGGGCACGATGCTCCGCTTTGCCTTCCCGCTGATGCTGGGCAACCTGTTGCAGCAGTGCTACAACATTGCCGATACGCTCATCGTGGGGCGTGTCCTTGGCGCCGATGCCCTGGCCGCCGTGGGTTCGTCGTATGCCCTCATTGTGTTTGTCACGTCCATCTTCATCGGCCTCTGTATGGGGTGCAGTGCCGTGTTCTCCATGCAGTATGGCGCGCGCGAGTTCGACGGCTTGCGGCGCAGCATCTTCTCGTCCATGCTCATTGTGGGCGGCGTCACGCTGGTGCTCAACGTGGCTTCGCTCCTTTGGCTGACACCCGTCATCCGCCTGCTCCACACGCCGCCCGAGGTAGAGCCGCTGGCGCGCAGCTACCTCTTCATCGTCTTCCTGGGCATGGTGCCTGTGTGCGTCTACAATTTCTACGCCTTCCTGCTCCGTGCGGTGGGCAATTCCGTGGTGCCCCTCTGCTTCCTGCTCGTGTCTGTGGTGCTCAACATCGGGCTCGACCTCCTCTTCATGCTGGGGTTGCACATGGGTGTCGAGGGAGCGGCCCTCGCTACGGTAGTGGCTCAGACGGTGGCCGCCCTGGGGCTTTATCTTTATACCCGCCGCCGTTTTCCCGCTCTTCGCCTGCGCAAGGCCGACTGTGTGGTCGATTTTCCGTCCATCCGCCGCCTGTCCTCCTATTCGTTGCTGACGTGCGTCCAGCAGTCGGTCATGAACTTCGGCATCCTCCTGGTGCAGGGCTTGGTCAACAGCTTCGGCACGGCCGTCATGGCCGCCTTTGCCGCGGCGGTGAAGATCGATTCCTTTGCCTACATGCCCGTGCAGGACTTCGGCAACGCCTTCTCCACCTTCATCGCCCAGAACTTCGGAGCCGGCCGCACCGACCGCATCCGTCGCGGCATCCGCAGTGCCGTGTGGCTCACCACCGCCTTCGCCCTGCTTGTCTCCGCTCTCGTCTTTGTGGGCGCCCCCTGGCTGATGTCGCTCTTCGTCTCTCCGTCCGAGGCAGAGATTGTCGCCATCGGCGTGGAGTACCTGCGCATCGAAGGCAGCTTCTACGTGGGCATCGGCTACCTCTTCCTGCTCTACGGCTTCTATCGCGCCGTGGCCCTTCCCTCCATGTCGGTGGTGCTCACGGTGGTGTCGCTGGGCACGCGCGTGTTGCTGGCCTATCTGCTGGCTTCGCTGCCCCAGGTGGGCTATACGGGCATCTGGTGGTCCGTCCCCATTGGTTGGGCGCTGGCCGATGTCGTGGGCGTGTGGTACTACCGCTCCAAGCCGAATTTCTTCCGATAGTACGACTCCGCCGTGTAGAGCGCGGCGGCGGGGTTGTTGCCCGTCACGCGATCCTTGGTGACGAGGGTGGTGGCGTAGGCCTCGGAGTACTTGTAGAACAGGCTGTCGTGCCCCACGCAGAGGCCGATGACCACGTTCAGGTCCGTCCGTGCCTCGTTCAGCAGGCGGGCTTGCAGGATGGGGTTGCACATGGCCGCCCCGATGGATTCGCACGCCTTCGGGATGCCGATGGACGATTTCGCCTGGCCCGCCACCTTGCAGATCACCGCCAGCGGTTCGAAGCCGTTGGCTTGCAGGATGCGGGCGAAGATGCGTGCTTCGCGGATGAGGCCGATGCAGTGGGCGATGCCTATCTTGCGTGCCCCTATCTTTCGGGCAAACTCCATGATTTCCTGTACGCGCGTCCATTGGCAGTAGCCCTCGTATTCCACTTCGGCGCTGGCCACCATGATGTCGTGGTTGCGCGGTTCGTCGTAGCGCTCCAGTGCCCATTGCAGGTCTTCCTCCTTCAGATGGGTGGTGGGGCAGAATTCGGGATACGTACGGTTCTGGTATTTACAGTTCTGTGTGCCGCAATCCACGCACGAGTGGCGGGTGGGGGATGAGGGTTGTTCGGAGGTATTCATAGGGTAGATAATGTTTTATGATTGTTGTATAGTGTAGTTTAATAGTTCTCGAACCGATACAAACTCTTTGAATCCCCAACGGCGGGGAGGAAACAAAGAACTTTGTAGACTGATGAATTTTTTATTTCCTACCAGATAAGAGGGTTTAACCAGTTTCATAACAACACGTACATCGTCTTCGGCAATGGTTTTGTCATGTATGTGTGGTAAATCTTTGCGATATCGGATAGAGCTGAATGCGATTTGATAGATGTCTCGTATTTGTCCTCGGATGACAGGTACAAAGAAGTCGTATTTCTGGAAATTCAGTTGTGAAAGTTTGTTGGAAGCAGTAATTTTTCCAAAATAATATTCTATCTCTTTTTCTCTGTCGATGAATTTCTGGAAATATTCTCTTTGTCCATTTTCGAAAATGGTGACGGCCAGAATGGTTCCACTTTTCTCTAGTGTCAGATTAGTCCCTTTCTGGGCTTTTACATCTTGCAAAATTTGTATAGTGGGTTGTTTCCAAATCAGTGAATGTAAAAAATCTTTTAGTAAAGAGCTGCTTTTTTCATTGTTTGGGCGTAGCGGAAAAGCGCCGATGTTTACTTTTTCGATGGAGCGATAGAATTCAGTTTTGGCCACTTCTTCGTCTGTGCCATTGCCTGGGAATAGTATATATCCTCCCAATACTTCTTTTTTAATGGGAAGTCCTTCTTGTTTCGGGTCATAATAGAGTGCATCTCTATAACGATGCATTTGATTGATGGCATCATTGGGAGGTATGTCAGGTCCGTTTGTATCGGATTGCCCTATTCTATATTTGGCGTCGAATAAATAGGTGAGTTTGAAGCCAGTTTCGATGTCGTGCCTGGTCAGTTGGAGGACGATGTCGGGTTTCTGAGGCACGGTAAAGGAATAGGTATGATCAATGGATGTCTCGTTGTTGTTGTCTGTTTTGCTTTCTTTAGGGTTGTAAATAACTTCGGCTAATTCGACAGAATCACCGTCTAAAGTCATTCTGGAAAAGATAATTTTGGATTTTTGTCCTTGGGGCAATGCATAAGTAAAGTGTTTGTTCAGTTCTATTCGGCTTTGATTGTTTACCTGTAAATTCTTTTCCTTTAATATCGACTTGACTAAGTTTTTTACCTGTATAAAACACCAGATTTCATACAGGGTGGCAATGTCTTTCAGTTCCAGACTTCGAATACCTTCTTCCAGGTCATAGCTGCATGTCAGCAACAACCAGATGCGATAGATTTGTGTGTATCCTGTTCCTTGTTTCAAGGTTAATGACTCTTGCTCCAGCCCTTTGAAGTGGCCTACTGTGCGGAAAAAAGGGTGGTGCACCAGTCGTTTCAACTCTTCTTCTACCTGAGTTATTTTGTCGCAGAATTTCACATTCGAATCCATGGGGTAATTCTCCAGAATTCTATGTTTTAGTTCTACGAATTTCTGGGTTACGGATTTGACGGCATATTTCAGGAAACGATTTTCATACGTGTCGTTGTTCATATGGGGGACTTCTGTCCGATACAGTCGTTGGTGTTCTGTTCGATGTTCAGCCAGTTCTGTCTCCAGTTTTGGGGTGAGGTGTTTTAGTTTGTCTGCCCGGCAATAAGTTTCCCTGTGCTTCATCCTATGGTGTGGGCGGTCTATGACCACTTTCACTGCATGGATGAACTCTTCGTTGATATCTTTGAATACATTCCACCAGATGATATCGGGCGTGCCTCCCTGTGGTTTTTCTTTGAAAGCATGATGGGTACGGCGGAGGAAATCGATAGAAAGCATTCGGTATTCTTCTTCGATGTCGTGGACGATGTGTTTCAGGTCGCTGTGATAGTCCAGCTTTGTGGACAATACATCGTAGCTGAAGATAAAGATTATTCTTCCTTTTTCTGGCGATTTGTAAACGATTTTTAAGTCTGCTCGTCCGATGTCGTTGGCATAATTGATGTGTCCGTACAACACTTGAGCGTCTTCGTTGAAGCTGAATCCTTCGCTCACGCTACGCAAATGAGTGTCGATGTAGGCGTTCTTAACTTTTGTCTTGAATCGTATCCAGTATTGGTAGTCTGTGTTTTCAAAGAATGCGGAAGGTGCATACGAGCCTTGTTCTATCTGCTTTCCTTTGTAGGTCAACACTGCGCTTTCATCGTTCCATGTGTAATAAGATTTCAAGGCTTCCGAATCGGGAGTTACCCGCATGCAGGAGGCTGCTTTCCTGAAAATCCGTTCATACGAATTGCAGGAAACCAATAGCTCGAAATCGGTATGTTCCAGTTTTAGCAATGCTTCCATGCTGCGTTAACTCCAGAAAGAGCAATAATATGTGTTGTCCAACTTCCGTTTCATCTCTTTCAGTTTTAGCAGGGAAATCGATTTCTCTCGTATATCTTCATCTGCGATTTTGTTTTCTTTTTTCGGATAGCAAATCCTGCATATTTCGCTGAACTGTTCTTGGATGGTTATGGCGAGGTCGTCCAGCAGGCATCCTGTTTGTTCCCAGTTCATCAGTTTGTTTTTGTCTCCCTCGATACGACTCAGTATTTTCATGTTGGTCACTTCGTCCAGCGCTTGTATCAGCTGATAGCATTCATCGTTTTCGGCGTACTGCATGTTGGCCAGTACGTATAAGATGGCTTCGTTTCGTGTGCGATAGGCTATTCTGAACGGGCTTCCTTTTAACGTTTCGTTGATTTGACTCAGATATTTGATAACTGTATCACAGAGCTTTGGGCTTTTTTCGTACACATCCATTGCTTCTACGGCATAAGGTAGGACGGCAGAAGCCTCGATAGCAGGCAGTCTGTTCTCTGCGGCTGTGAGTCCGCCCTCCAGGTTGGCATCGTTCATTTCGAAGGTCATGGCGCGATCCAGCACTTTGCGCGAGAAGCTGAAGGTAGTTTCGTCCATGTTGACCGTACCCATGACAATCAGGTTAGGAGGCAGACAGATGCCTTTGGTGCGGAACGTCTCGCGAAGCTGGGCTTCACGCCCTTTGTCTTTTTCGATGATTTGTCCGTTTATTTCCCAAATGTCGCCGAACAAATCGTTCAAAATGGAATCTCCTACCCAAGCATTGTGCTTATTCTTCCCGAAATTGTTTAAAGGTGGAAACAGCGGGTCTGATACGATCCTGCCATTTCTTAGTTTGCGTGTTTCCAGTACGCTTAGATATTCGGCAAAATATTGTTCTACGGGTGCCAGGTTCATTTCGTCCAGACATAGGAAAAAAGGAACATCTTCAAAGTACCATGCCTTGGCCAAAAATCGGAGAAAGTCGGTCGTTTTATATTCGATATCTCCCGATATCCTTGTTTCATATCCTAACAATTCTGTGGAGTCGTGCCAGTTAGGTCGTACCTGTATGATCTCATAATTGTATGGTTTTTGGATCTTCTCAGGAGATTCTCCTCCTGTCGCATAAGCCAGTTGGCGTACGATGCGCGACTTGCCTGTGCCTGATATGCCTGCCAGGAGTACAAATGGCTTGGATTGGATGGCAGTCGTGTAGCGTCGGAATAGGCTGTTGTCACGATTTGTGATATTCAGATCTGGGTTGCCTTCATTGATGATCTCGTTGGGATTAAGCACCATTTTTGCCATTATTGTCAGTGTCGAAGTATATCCGTATTCGAATTTGTCAATATCAGTCTGTCCGCATAAGTCGTTTCGTGCGTCGTCGGCAGAAGCCTTCGGGTGTTGTCTGAAATATTCTACGTATTCATCCAGAAGTTGTTGTGATATTGTGCGTAGGCCTTTTGCTCCTTTGCTTTGCGAATAGACGATGTAGCACAATCTGTCTTTGTCTACAATCTTGACTTGCCCGTTTGTCGAGGCGTCTCCTATTCTTAATTGGTAATGTTTCATCATGTTTTGAACGATTTAATGGTTACTTTTGGGGTAAGGCTTTCCCTTTCATAGTCCGATGTGAGGAATCGTAATTTACGATCTGGCCGCACCGGCTACTGTCAGCAAAGGTATATATTTGATAGAAAAATACAATATCAATGGAGTGGATTTTTTTTATTCTGCATTTTGAATGGTTGATTGGGCGTAATGCCTTGGTGGTGATGTTTGTTTTTTGATGTCTTCGTTGTCAAGTAGTTTCATTCGATCGGTGTGTCTGGAATTGATGCCTTTGTTTTCTTCGAATTAGTTTACTGTAACTGTAATCTGTAATTGTAAGTACAAAACAGACATGTTGTCTATTACAAATTACAGATTACAGTTACCAAATAATCTTTTCATGCTACTTCATAAAGAGCGCAAACGAAAGAGAACATCATGCCATCTGTAGAAAAACAATGCTTTTCATGCGCAAAAACACCGTTTTCTAAACTGTAAATCAATGAGTTGTTTTTATTAACACAATTCATTTATTTCGTTAACATATTTTTACTTCCCAGCGGCTGTTTTTATTTTGTCGGCCGGAAAACACTCCTTATCTTTGCTTTGTCGACAAGGGGAAACTACGACGGATGCCGGCCCGGTGGAGCTTCCCAAACTGAGAGAACAAACACGAATAACCAATACAAACTAAATCGAACAAAGCTATGTCAACAATCGGAACATTGAAGTACAGACGTTACGCGGCCAAGTCGCCGCAGGATCCCGATGGAGCCGCCAAATGGTATGCCCGCGCCGTGCAGGACCGCACGGTGGAATTCGAAGAAGTCAGTCGTGAGGATGGGTTTTTCGTAGGAAGTTAGCGATATAATCCCTACTTTTACCGCAGGAAAAAAGAGAAATAGACAATGAAACGTATAGAGGTGGTTGCGGCGGTCATTTGCCACGAAGGGCTATACCTGGCCACGCAGCGAGGATATGGCGAGTACAAAGACTATTGGGAGTTCCCTGGCGGAAAGGTTGAGCCTGGCGAAAGCCGTGAAGAAGCGTTGAGGCGCGAGATACGCGAGGAGCTGGACGTTGATATCCAGATTGACGATTTTCTGGTCACGGTGGAGCACGACTATCCGACTTTTCACTTGGTGATGCACTGCTACCTCTGCTCGCTGGGCGCAGGGCGGTTGGTACTGAAGGAGCATGAAAACTCCGCCTGGCTGGGGCGCGACAACCTGGACACGGTGGCGTGGCTCCCTGCGGACAGGGAGGTGGTGCGCTGCTTGATGTAAGCTTCCTTCCTTCTTCTTATATCTCCTGGATACCGATGGACGATAAGTATTGATAGGTGGCGTCGTAGAAAGCCGGCAGCCGTGTAGGGTCGTCGGGGTTGCCTGTAGGGACAACGATAATCATCCCTTGACGGGCGCGGGTCAGCAACACGCGATAGGCGTTTGTCTGATACGTTTGGGCGATCTCCTGGCGGATGTTGTACCACCGCGTACCCCCGTTGAAGCGATAGTGCTGCCAGCCCTGGGGCGAGTAGCGCATGTCGGCATCCCATACGACACACGTCCAATCCAACTCCAATCCTTGTACTTGAAACTCCGTGGCAACGTCTTCCAGATAGTTGGACGAGCGCACGTCGGAGTCGTCGTCCAAGAACCAATGCACTTCGTCGGGCTTATAGCGCACGTTGATGGATAGTGGCTTGACGCGATCGGCGGTCGAGGAAGCCAAGAGGCCAAAGCGTTCGCTGCCGCGTGCTTTGCTTTTTAGCCATCGTTTGGCCGTGTCGATGTTGCGCGTGAGGTAGATGGGATATTGTTGTCGCAACCTCTCCAGCTGTTTCGTGGCCTCGGCAGGGTTCAGGTTGAGCAGTTCGTGCACGAAGGTCGATAGATTTTCGGCTCGGAAGGAACGCATGGACACGGCGAGGTGCAGGTGGGGCTCGATGTTGAGGTTCGCCTGGCTTTGGATTAAGTTTAAAGCCTGTCCGTTGGCATATTCGTTTTCCGTCAATCGGTCCGAAATGTAAATCTTCCAATGCGTGAACGAGTGGTTCAGCGAGTCAATCCATTCTTTGATGCCCGCTTCGCCCGTATTGATTTCTTGTCCTCCGCCGATTAAGCAAATAATGACCGCCCAATCTGGATGACGATCCAGGCACGAAATGAGGTATTCGGGTTCAGAATAGGGGAAGGCATACGGGTAGGGCTTCTTCTGAGCCATAAACTTGGCCAGCATTTCTTTCGTCCAAGCCCGTTGGGCTTCGTCGAAGATGGCCACATGGTCGATGGGGGCATAGCTCTTGTCCTTATTCTTTGCCGAGCGGAAGTAATCTTCATCGGCTACAATATGATTATCGACAACTTTCGTTCCCTCTAAACAAGCATCTCGGTAGTGGTGAACCATTTGGATGAAGGTCTTCACCTCGGATTGAGCTTCGCGCTTGGTGATGCGTTCGCTTTGCTCCTTCTTCTTTTTCACCAAGTCGCGCGACAGGGCTTCGGTGAGGACCGCCACCAAGGGGAAATTGCCAGATAGGTAAACGGCCTTTTCGTTTTTCTCGAATTGCTGGATGGCGATGTTCAGCCCCACCAGTGTTTTCCCTGCTCCAGGTACCCCGGTGACAAAGCAGATGGCCTTCTGCCGCTGAGCCTTGCAACGGTCGATGATGTCCGAGATGCAGGCACACGTGGTCGTAAGGTTTTCGGCAGAAGCGTCCGAGCGCGAAATCTCTTTGACCGAATGGTTGTTGTACAAGGCACTGGCGGCCTCGATGATGGTGGGGGTGGGCGAGTATCGGCTGATGGCCCACGAGTAATCGTCTGCTGCCAGGAAGGGGAGGGCGTGTTTGAGCCCTTCGTCGATGCACGCCTTTAGGTGGCTTTTGTCCGACAAGAGAGGCTTGAATACCTGGTCTTCGTAGCGAACAAAGTCGAGCATGTAGCCCTGTGGAGCATTGGTCGCCACGAGGATGGGGATAAGGGTACGCCGATGGCTTCCTTCGTGGAAATTCTTGAGGTCGAGCGCATAATCCCATACTTGAGCAATGTCGGCTCGCTCGAAGCTCTCTTGGTCGGTTTTAAACTCCAAAATAAATACAACTCCATCAATGAGGACGATCGTATCAATGCGTCGCCCCAAGCGGGGGATGTTGTACTCAAAGTAAACACTCCCTCTGCCCGCATACTCTTTCAGAATATCCTTCAGTAAGTCGATTTCTTCTTGCCACGCGTTTCGCTGGTTGATGGTAATGTCGTGCGTGCTTTGGCGAACCAATTCTCCGACGATGGCTGAGGAAGGTTGGTGGAGGAAATCGCGTATCGGGCTTGAATAGTAATATCGGGTGAGGGTCGGTGGCATTTTCTTTCAGTGTTATGCGTGAGTTGTATGCAAAGATAAGAAAATTTCTTAAATTTGCCACAGAACCCCGCAAATCGAAAAGACAAATGGACAGAAAACGTGTAATCAAACGGCTGGCTGCCTTGCTGGGGTGGATGCAATGGAGAAGCCCGCAGGCGATGAACCCGAGGGTGATGTTCGATTGGGGAAAACAATGACCAAAACGAGATAGAAAGGATATGGCTATTCTGATTACGACCGTTGAAACGCAGGGCGACCTGACGGGCAGGAGCCACTGGTGGGGCGCACCCGACCTGCCGAAGGACGTGGCATATCCCTGCGTGGCCGTGGACGACGGCGAGGGCAAGCACTACGACGAGCCGCTGACCTTCGTCTGCCAGATACGTTGCGCCGACCTGGCGCCGCTGGACGGCGAGAACCTGCTGCCCCACAGGGGGATGCTCTACTTCTTTGCGCCGCTGGATTATTTCCTGGGGGAACACGAGTCGCCGCTCGACTATCACACAAGGCCCGTGGTGATTTACGACGAGCGGGAGGAGGGGTTGGAGCCCTACGACCTGCGCTGGGAGGATACGGACGAGAGCGTGTTCCGCCCTGCCGAGGCGATGGACTTCGGCGTGGCGGGCGAAGCCAGGGGCGACGGACACCGCCTGCTGGGCCTGCCCTATCAGGAGGAGGTGGAAGGAGAGCATCCGGGCTGCCTGTCGCTGCTCCAGATAGACGAGGACGACCGCTGGGGGCTGCGCTTCTACGATTGCGGCATGTATTACTTCCTCCTCTCCAAAGAGAACCTCCGAGCACGCCGCTGGGACAGGGTGGAGGGGGCGTTGTTCTTCTACTGAACGGACGGCAAGGGTGGAGCCCTTCTCTGGCGGGGAGATTTATCGGCCCGATTGTTGGGCGCATCGGCAGATTTTCACTACATTTGTAAGCCGACTTCGGACAAACTTTCCTGGGGTTGGACAAGTGCGGTGTGAGACAACATAAACAGAAAAATTTTTATCTTATCAGAAACGATGAAAAATACACTTTTGAGAAGGTCCGTACAGGTGTTGGCGCTGGCGTGCGGATGTCTGTATGCAGGCGCGGTATCGGCGCAAAATGACAATCTGGTGTTACACTACAACCGACCGGCGGAATACTTCGAGGAGGCGCTGGTGATAGGCAACGGCACGATGGGGGCCATCATCTATGGCGGCACGCAACGCGACGTGCTCTCGCTGAACGACCTGACCCTCTGGACGGGTGAACCCGACCGCGAGGTGACCACGCCCGACGCCTATCGGGCCATCCCCGTCATCCGCGAGCTGCTGGACAACGAGGACTACCGCGGAGCCGATCGCGAACAACGCAAGGTGCAGGGACACTATAGCGAGAACTACCAGCCCCTGGGGCAACTGACCGTCACCTACCTGGATGAGCCGGCCGAGATAACTGCCTACCGCCGCTCGCTGGACATCGGCAACGCCACCGCACGGACGCAGTACCTTCGTGGAGGCAAGGCGCAGGCGTGCGACTACTTTGCCTCGGCGCCCGACTCGGTGATTGTGTTGCGCCTGACGTCGGCAGGCGAGAAGGGCATCAGGGCTCTGCTTTCGTTCACCTCGCAACTGCCTCATGCCACGTCGGCCGCCGGCAACGAGATGGCCGTCGAAGGTTATGCGGCCTATCATTCCTATCCGTCTTATTACAAGGGCGTCAAGGAAAAACACCTGTACGACCCCGAACGGGGGACACGCTTCCGCACGCTGGTCAGGGTGCTGACGCAAGGAGGTAGCGTGAAGAGCTTCCCCTCGGGCGAACTGAAGATTGAGGGTGTACGCGAGGCGCTGGTGCTGGTGGCCAACGTGACGAGCTTCAACGGCTTCGACAAGGACCCTGCCCGCGAGGGACGCGACTACCGCGGATTGGTGGAGCGGCGCATGGAGCGCGCGGCGGCCAAGACCTACGACGAGCTGAGGGCGGCGCACGTGGCCGACTACAAGCACTACTTCGACCGCGTGAAGCTGGATCTTGGGCAGACGGCACCCGAAATAGCGGCCCTGCCCACCGACGAGCAGCTGAAGCTCTATACGGACAAGCAGCAGGCAAACCCCGCGCTCGAAGCGCTCTACTTCCAGTTCGGACGCTACCTGCTCATCTCGAGCTCGCGCACGCCGGGCGTACCCGCCAACCTGCAGGGCCTGTGGAACGAACGCATCCTGCCGCCCTGGAGCTGCAACTACACCACGAACATCAACCTGGAGGAAAACTATTGGGCGGCGGAGACGGCCAACCTGAGTGAAATGCACCGCCCGCTGATGGACTTCATCGCCAACCTGAGCCGCACGGGCGCAGAGACGGCCAAGGCTTACTACGGCGTGGACAAGGGCTGGTGCCTGGGACAGAATACGGACATCTGGGCCATGACCTGCCCCGTGGGCCTGAACGTGGGCGACCCTTCGTGGGCCTGTTGGACGATGGGCGGCGCATGGCTCTCCACCCACATCTGGGAGCGCTACCAGTTCACGCGCGACAAGGAGTTCCTCAAGCAATATTACCCCGTCCTGAAGGGAGCGGCGGAGTTCTGCCTCGGCTGGCTCGTGGAGAAGGACGGCAAGCTGATAACCTCGCCCGGCACTTCGCCCGAGAACAAGTTTGTGACGCCCGACGGCTATGTGGGCGCCACCTCCTACGGCTGTACGTCCGACCTGGCCATGACGCGCGAATGTCTGATGGACGCCGCCAAGGCCGCCGCCACGCTGAAGACCGACAAGGACTTCCAGAAGCAGGTGGAGCGGACGCTGACCCGCCTCTTGCCCTACCGCGTGGGAGCCAACGGCAACCTGCAGGAGTGGTATCACGACTGGAAGGATCAGGATCCGCAACACCGCCACCAGTCGCATCTGTTCGGCCTATATCCGGGTCATCACCTCTCTGTAGCGGCTACGCCCGACCTGGCCAAGGCATGCGCCCGCACGCTGGAAATCAAGGGTGACAATACGACGGGATGGAGCACGGGTTGGCGCGTCAACCTCTATGCCCGCCTGCACGACGGCAAGAACGCCTACCACATCTATCGCCGCCTGCTCCGCCTGGTGAGCCCCGACGGCTACAAAGGGGAGGACGCCCGACGCGGAGGCGGTACGTATCCTAACCTGCTGGACGCTCATTCGCCTTTCCAGATTGATGGAAACTTTGGCGGTTGTGCAGGCGTCATCGAGATGCTGATGCAATCCACCGAGAGCTCCATCAGCTTGCTGCCCGCCCTGCCCGAGGAGTGGAAGGACGGCCGCGTGGAGGGTATCTGCGCCCGTGGCGGCTTCGTGGTGGACATGACGTGGAAGGACGGCCGCGTGACCGACCTGCGCATCACTGCCCGCACCGACGGCAGGACACAGCTCTGCTTCAACGGACAGAAGAAGCGCATCAGTTTGAAGGCGGGCGAGAGCTGGGAGATGAAGAATTAAGCATTAGTTTTTTAGGTTTTGCGTATGGAAAGGATGAGTGGAAAGGTTGGCGGACGACGGTTTGCTTGATGCTTGTGTCGTGTGTCGTGGCATTGTCGGCTTCGCACGGAGGTTTCCGCAACGTGACCATCGACAACATCGAGGTGTATGACACCTTCCGCTCGGCCATTGCCATCGAGACGGTGGATGGCGGCGGGTTGGAAAACGTGCGGGTGACACGTGTACAGGCAAGGAATACGGGCAATCCGCTCTTCATCCGCCTCGGACATAGGGCGGGCGAGAAACCCGGCTACCTGCGCAACATTTATATCGGCCAGATGAAGGTGGAGGTACCTTTCGGACGGCCGGACGAGGATTATGACCTTCGGGGGCCGGCGGTGACTTTCTTCCACAATCCGATACCTTCGTCCGTCACGGGCATCCCCGGCTCGCGGGTGGAGAATGTGGTGATAGAGGATGTGGAGATACGCTATCCGGGCAGGGCAACGAAGGGGATGGCCTACGTGCCCCTGTGGCGGCTCGATGCCGTGCCCGAGGCCGTGGAAGAGTATCCTGAATTTATTTTCTGCCCCCTCTGTTGCCGCCATACAGCTTGTCAATCAGGTCGGAGCGACCGATGCGGCGCAGCTCGTTGACGATGTTGCGACGCTCCTCGGGCTTGTACCAGAAGAAGAACTGGCGTTGGGCCAGCTTCTCGCGTTGCGTCTTGGCGCTGAACACGGGTTCGAGGGTGTAGGGATGGTAACCTGTGTACCACGCCTCCGTGCTGACGGTCATGGGTGTGGGCGTGAAGTCCTGTACCTGCTCCAGGTGGAAATCGAGCCGCTTGGTGATGACGGCCAGTTCGGCCATGTCTTCCTCATGGCAACCGGGGTGGCTGGAGATGAAGTAGGGGATGAGCTGCTGGCGCAGGCCCTCCTCCTGGTTGATGCGGTCGAAAATCTTTTTGAACGTCTCGAACTGGGCGAATGGCGGCTTGCGCATGACGTTCAACACACGGTCGCTGGTGTGCTCGGGCGCCACCTTCAGGCGTCCGCTGACGTGGCGGGCGATGAGTTCGCGGGTGTATTCGCGGGTACTTTGGTTCACTTTCGGATCCTTGCTCTCGTGGAGCAGGAGGTCGTAGCGCACACCACTTCCGATGAACGACTTCTTGATGCCCGGCAGGGCATCGACGGCGTGGTAGATGTCGAGCAGGGGGCGGTGGTCGGTATTCAGGTTGGGACACACCTTGGGATGGATGCACGAAGGCCGCTTGCACTTCTTGCACAGCTCCTGGTTGATGCCCTGCATGCGATACATGTTGGCACTGGGGCCACCCAGGTCGCTCAAGTAGCCCTTGAAGTCGGGCAGCTCCATGACGGCCTTCACCTCACGCAGGATGCTCTCCTTGCTACGGCTCATGATGAACTTTCCCTGATGGGCGGAGATGGTGCAGAAGGCACATCCGCCGAAGCATCCGCGGTGGATGTTGACAGAGTGCTTGATCATGTCGTAGGCGGGGATGCGCTTGCCCTTGTACTTGGGATGGGGCAGGCGCGTGTAGGGCAGGTCGAACGAATGGTCGAGCTCCTCGGTGGTCAGGGGCGGGTAGGGCGGATTGACTACCACCACTTGCTTGCCTACATTTTGCAGGATGCGCGCGGCGGCATACTTGTTGCTTTCTTCCTCGATGTGGCGGAAGTTGGCGGCCTCCTTCTTCTTGTCCTTCAGGCATTCCTCGTGGGAGTAGAGGGTGATGTCGCCCTCCACAGGGCTGACTTCGCGGGCAAGGTAGGCGGTCTGGGGAACGTCGTCCAGCGGGTGTCCCTCCATCAAGCGGCGGGTCAGTTCGACAATGGGCTTCTCCCCCATGCCATAGATGAGCAGGTCGGCTCCGCTATCCACCAGGATGCTGGGGCGCACACGGTCTTGCCAATAGTCGTAGTGCGTCAGGCGTCGCATACTGGCCTCGATGCCTCCCAAGAAGACGGGCACGTCGGGGAAGAGTCGTTTCAGGATTTGCGTATAGACGATGGAGGGGTATTCGGGGCGCATGTCGGGGCGCGCGTCGGGCGTATAGGCATCGTCGCTGCGCAGGCGTTTGTTGGCGGTGTATTTGTTCACCATGGAGTCCATGCAACCGGCCGATACGCCGAAGAACAGGCGGGGACGGCCCAGCTTCTTGAAGTCGCGCAGGTCGTCACGCCAGTTGGGTTGGGGGACGATGGCCACACGCAACCCTTCCGCCTCCAGTATGCGTCCGATGACGGCAGCGCCGAACGAGGGATGATCCACATAGGCATCACCGCTGAAGATAATTACGTCCAGTTCGTCCCACCCGCGGAGTTCCACTTCTTTTTTGGTCGTGGGCAACCAATCTGTCAGTCTGTATTCTTTCATGGGCACAAAGATACGACCTTATTTTGTAAATTGCACGGTCATCTGCTCGCCGTCGTAGATTTCGCGGAAACCGATGTGCTGTTCGGCCAGGTATTCCTTCAGGTCGTTGAAGGCGGAGGCATTGTCCATGATAATCTCCAGCGTCTCGCCGGATGGAGCTTCACACAGGGCCTTGATGGCGGGAATGAGCGGGCTGTAGTGCGACGTGCCGCACGTGTTGACGGTTTTCATGATTGTTCTTCCTCTTCTTCTGTGGCATGTTCGGGCAACCATTGCAGGTAGAGCCTGATGAGTTGCTGAAGTCCGAAAGCCTTCATGTTGTTGTGGTAGATGACGTCGATGCAGAGATCCAGCAGGTCTTTGCTATCTTCTACTTGTGCGGCAATCAGCGAACGGATGTTCAGCTTCAGCTTGTCGAGCACGGTTTCGTCCACGATGCCGTTGCTGTCTATCAGATGCTGGAACAGTCCGTATTTCTGGATGGTGGCGAGGTGTTCGTCCGACACTTCGATGCTGCGTGTGCCGCTTGTATTGGCTTGTATGGTGTACATGTCTTTTTAAGTTTAAAGGTTGATAATTTATACTTCGATTGCAGCAAAGATAGTGTTTTCGTGATATATTCTGCTATATAGGGGTGAATTTCTTACAGAAAACGTTGTTTTCGCCTTTTGTACTTCTCTCGGTTTGCACTATCTTTTCATAAGATAGGCTGCACCTCGGAAGTAAAAAGTCAGAAAACGTTGTTTCCGTCTTTTGTACTTCTCTCGGTTTGCACTATCTTTGCATACAAACAAGAGCTGCTAATGATAAAACATTATATATCCTTATTATTTTGCGCCGGATGGCTGTGCGGAGCCACTTCGCTGAAGGCGGCGGTGCCAGCCGATTCGGCTTCTTTTGTCAATCCTTTCGCTCATCCCATCACGTTCAGCGGGAATTTCGGCGAGCTGCGGGCGAACCACTTCCACGGAGGACTCGACTTCAAGACGGGAGGGGTGACGGGCAAGGCGGTGCGGGCGTTGGCCGACGGCTACATCTCGCGCATCCGTGTGACGCATGGTTCGGGCTACGTGCTCGACGTGGTTTACAACAACGGTTATACTACCATCAATCGTCACCTGGAAGCTTTTGTGGGTGACATTGCCCGGCGGGTGGAAGACTTGCAATACGAGCAGGAGAGCTGGGAGGTGGAGATCGTGCCCGAGGCAGGGGAATACCCTGTCCGTTGTGGGCAGGTCATTGCCTATAGTGGCAATACGGGCTATTCGTTTGGTCCGCATCTGCATCTGGACGTCATAGAGACGGCCACGGACGAGTATGTCGATCCGCTGCCTTTCTTTGCCGGGCAGGTGAAGGACCACACGGCGCCGAAGGCACAGGGCATCATGCTCTTTCCGCAACGCGGACGGGGTGTGGTGAACGGCAAGACGACAAGGCAGGCCTTTGCCCTGAACAAGACGGCGGGCATCACGGCCTGGGGTGAGATAGGGGCAGGCATCCGTGCCTACGACTACATGGACGGGGTTCACAACCGCTACGGCGTGCATACGGTGATTCTCGAAGTGGATGGGCAGGAAGTCTTCCGCAGTGTGGTGGATCGCTTTGCTTACGACGAGAACCGCTATATCAACTCCTGGACTTACGGGCAGTACATGAAGTCGTTCATCGACCCCGGCAACCGTCTCCGCCTGCTGCATGCCTCCAACGGTAACCGCGGATTGGTGACCATCGACGAGGAGCGGCCCTATCGCTTTGTCTATACGCTGCGCGATGCGTTGGGCAACGAGTCGAAGGTGCGCTTCACCGTGCAGGGTCGTCGGAGCGACATCCCCGCGGTGGAGCATCGTGAGAAGTATCATTTCCGTTGGGACAAGGTGAACTACCTGCAGGAACCCGGCCTCGAGCTGGTGTTGCCCCGCGGCGTGCTCTACGAGGATGCTTACCTGAACTATGCCGTCCGTGCCGACAGCGGTGACATCGCCTTCACCTATCAACTGAACGACCGTAACATATCCCTGCACAAGGCATGCAACCTGCGCATCGGATTGCGCCGCCGTCCGTTGGCCGATAGCACGAAGTACTACGTGGCCAGTGTCAGTGCCAAGGGCCGCAAGTACAACATGGGCGGCCGCTACGTGGACGGTTACATGGAGGTGAAGGTGCGTGACCTGGCTACCTACACCGTCGCCATCGATACCATTCCGCCCGTATTGACGCCTGTGGGGCAGGCCGGCTGGGGACGCTCGGGACGCATCGTCTTCAAGGCGAAGGACGCGCAGACAGGCATTGCCTTCTATCGTGGCACCATCGATGGGAAGTATGCTCTTTTCGGCAAGCCGAATTCCATAAAAGGAGAATTGGTGTGCCGGCTCGACCCGCGCCGGGTGAAGAAGGGGGGCAGCCATGTGCTGGTGATGAGTGTCACCGACGGTTGCGGCAACGTCACCACCCGCCAGTACCGTTTTGTGTGGTAGCGGTGTAGAAGAATGAATTATCAATTATCAACTCTCAATTAATAAAGCTATCGATTATGAACATCAAAAGATTGACCCTTGCCGTCGTCTGCTTGGCGGCAGCTGTAGCCGATGCACTGGCTTGCACCAACCTCATTGTGGGCAAGAACGTGTCGGCCGACGGTTCGACCATCATTTCCTATTCGGCCGACTCCTATTCGCTGTTCGGCGAGTTGTATCATTATCCCGCAGGCATGCACAAGAAGGGGACGATGATCAACGTTTATGAGTGGGATACGGGCAAGTACCTGGGACAGATAGAGCAGGCACGCCAGACGTACAATGTGGTGGGCAACATGAATGAATTCCAGCTGACCATCGGCGAGACCACTTTCGGCGGACGTCCCGAACTGGTGGACACGATGGGTATCATCGACTATGGAAGTCTGATTTATCTGGGCCTGCAACGTTCGCGTACGGCGCGCGAGGCCATTAAGGTGATGACCGAGCTGGTGCAGGAGTACGGCTACTACAGTAGTGGCGAGTCTTTCACCATTGCCGACCCCAATGAGGTGTGGATTATGGAAATGATAGGCAAAGGCCCTGGCGTACGTGGAGCCGTGTGGGTGGCTGTCCGTGTGCCGGACGATTGCATCTCGGCTCATGCCAACCAGAGCCGCATCCATCAGTTCGATATGAACGACAAGGAAAACTGCATGTATTCGCCCGACGTTATCTCCTTTGCTCGCGAGAAGGGCTACTTCAACGGGGTGAACAAGGACTTCAGCTTCTCCAAGGCCTATGCGCCGCTCGATTTTGGTGCACGCCGCTATTGCGAGGCCCGCGTATGGAGCTACTTCAACATGTTTACTGACCGCGGCGAGGAGTTCCTGCCCTATATTCAGGGTACAACCGACGAACCGATGCCCCTCTACGTGAAGCCCAACCGCAAAATCTCCGTACAAGACGTGAAGAACGCCATGCGCGACCACTACGAAGGCACAGCGCTCGACATCACGAAAGACTTCGGCGCCGGTCCTTACCACACTCCCTATCGCCTCTCGCCGCTGGAGTTTGAGGTGAATGGACAGAAATACTTCAACGAGCGTCCTATTTCTACCCAGCAGAGCGGCTTCGTATTCGTGGCACAGATGCGCGAGACGCTGCCCGACGCCGTAGGTGGCGTGCTGTGGTTCGGCTTGGACGATGCCAACATGACAGTGTTCACGCCCGTCTATTGCTGTGCCACTCGTGTGCCCGAGTGCTACACCCGTGTGGACGGTGCTGACTACATCACCTTCTCCTGGAAGTCTTCCTTCTGGATATACAACTGGGTGGCCAACATGGTATATCCGCGCTATGACCTGATGATGGACGACGTGCGGGCCGTACAGACCGAAATAGAGACTACCTTCAACCAGGCACAGGAGGGTATTGAAGCCGTTGCCTTGAAACTGCTGGAAACCGATCCGGCCAAGGCCAAGGAATTCCTGACGAACTACACCGTGATGACGGCCCAAAGTACCCACGACGCCTGGAAGCGCCTCGGCGAATTCCTCATCGTGAAATACAATGACGGCGTGGTGAAGTGCGTGAAGGACGGCAAGTTCGAACGCAATGCCATCGGCCAGCCAGCAGGTGTCATCCGTCCGGGCTATCCGAAGGAGTTCCTCGAGGAATACGTGAAGCAGACCGGCGACCGATATAAAATTCCCGAATAATTTGTTTGTTCATTTTATCTGATTATCTTTGTCGGACTATAAAAATAGATAATGTTTTAACCTATAAAATAATAGAGTTTATGGAAAATCAAGAATTGATTAAAGTCGTTACCGAGAAAGCTCAGGAATGGCTGGGACCGGCTTTCGATGCCGAGACTCAGGCTGAAGTGAAGAAAATGCTTGAGAACGATGATAAGACGGAGCTGATAGAAAGCTTCTACAAGGATTTGGAATTTGGTACGGGAGGTCTGCGTGGTATTATGGGTGCCGGCAGCAACCGTATGAACATCTATACCGTGGGTGCCGCTACGCAAGGTCTGGCCAACTATTTGAACAAGTGCTTTGCCGGCCAGCCCGTTTCCGTAGTTGTGGGTCACGACTGCCGCAACAACAGCCGCAAGTTTGCCGAAATCTCGGCTGACATCTTCTCGGCCAACGGCATCAAGGTCTATCTGTTCGACGACCTGCGTCCTACGCCCGAAGTATCTTTTGCCATCCGTCATCTGGGCTGCCAGAGCGGTATCAACATCACCGCCAGCCACAACCCGCGTGAGTACAACGGCTACAAGGCCTACTGGGACGACGGCGCACAGGTGTTGGCTCCGCACGACACCGCCATCATCGACGAGGTGAACAAGGTGAAGGTGGCCGACATCAAGTTCAACGGCAACAAGGAACTCATCCAGATTATCGGTGAGGATGTGGACAAGGCATATCTGGAGAAGGTGCACTCCATCTCCATCGACCCCGAAGTCATCAAGCGTCAGAAGGACCTGAACATCGTTTACACACCGCTTCACGGTGCTGGACGTACGTTGATTCCTGCCTCTCTGAAGGTATGGGGCTTCGAGAACGTACATTGTGTGGAGTCGCAGATGGTGAAGGACGGTAACTTCCCGACGGTGGTTTCGCCCAATCCCGAGAATGCCGAGGCACTGACACTGGCCATCAAGCTGGCCAAGGAAATCGATGCCGACATTGTGATGGCCAGCGACCCCGATGCCGACCGTGTAGGTATGGCCTGCAAGGACGACAAGGGCGAGTGGGTACTCATCAACGGCAACCAGACCTGTCTGCTCTTCCTCTACTATATCATCAAGAACCGTCTGGCTACGGGCAAGATGCAGCCGGGCGACTTTATCGTGAAGACCATCGTGACGACCGAGCTTATCAAGGCTGTGGCCGACAAGAATAAGGTCGAGATGCTCGACTGCTACACGGGCTTCAAGTGGATTGCCCGCGAAATCCGCCTGCGCGAAGGCAAGCAGCAGTACATCGGCGGTGGTGAAGAGAGCTACGGCTTCTTGGCCGAAGACTTCGTGCGCGACAAGGATGCCGTTTCGGCCTGCTCGCTGCTGGCTGAAATCTGTGCCTGGGCCAAGGATCAGGGCAAGACACTCTACGACGTGCTGATGGATATCTACGTAGAATACGGTTTCTCGAAAGAAACTACCGTCAACGTGGTGAAGCCCGGCAAGAGCGGTGCCGAAGAAATCAAGGCCATGATGGACAACTTCCGCGCCAACCCGCCGAAGGAAATCGGTGGTTCGAAGGTGTGCGTGGTGAAGGACTACAAGACGCTGGAGATGACCGGTGCCGACGGCAAGGTGAGCAAACTCGACATGCCCGAACCTTCGAACGTACTCCAGTACTTCACGGAAGACGGTACGAAGATTTCTGTCCGCCCCTCGGGTACGGAACCAAAGATCAAGTTCTACATCGAGGTGAAGGGCCAGATGGGATGTCCCAAGTGCTATGCCGGTGCCAATGCTGATGCTGAAGAAAAGGTGAAGGCTGTACGTGCTTCTTTGGGCATCTGAGACGACAAATAAAACTCTGTTGAGAAAGTGAGAGGCTGCTTCTTTTTAAGAGGCAGCCTCTTTTATTTTGTGAAATACGGAAAAACGGATGGTTATCTGGCTTGTGCGACTCTTTTGCTCAGCTAATACAAGTTGTTTGCCCAGCTTGTGCAGTTCGTTTGCCCTGCTTATTCGGGTGGCTTGTCCGCGCGCATGAGGAAACGCAGACGGATGTCAGCGGTCTTTGCCTTCGAGCCAAGTGTCGATGAGACGGCGGGCGATGCTCAGCTTGCGCGGCAGTTCGGGCAGGTTATTACGGTGGTAGAAGGCACCGGCCGTAAGCTCGTCCTCCTGCAGTTTGATGGTTCCACTTTCGTAATCGGCAAAGAAACCTACCATCAGGCCGCTGGGATAGGGCCAGGGCTGACTGTCGAAGTAGGTGATGTTTCGGATGGTGAGTCCCGTTTCTTCCATTACCTCACGGCGGACGCATTGCTCCAGCGTCTCGCCCGCCTCGAGGAAGCCCGCCACAAGTCCGTAGAAGGTACCGCGGAAGTTTCGGGCGTGTACCATCAGTATCTCGTCGCCGCGGCGCACCAGCACGATGATGGCGGTGGAGATGGGCGGATAGAGCTCGTTGCCGCAGCGGGGGCACTTCTTCATGATGTCGGTCTGCTGCTCGGTGGGTGTGCCGCAGACGGGGCAGTAGCGGCTGTGCCGGTCCCAGTAGAGTATCTGGTAGGCCTTGCCGGCTGCTTTGTAGTCCGAAAGGGGCAGGTGGTCGAAGGAGGCACGCAGGCCTGTCATCATCCATTCGGCGGTTTCGGCCACGGGATAGTCGATGGCAAATGCATAGACCTGTTCCCCGGTAGGCAGGGTGACGCGGTGCACCGTTTGCTCTGTGGCGGGGGCCACGGGCAGCTGTTCGCCTGTGGGCAGGGTGCAGGTGCCGTCGGGGTGTTTCTGTATCAGCAGCTGGTCGTTGTAGAAGATGCACCGGCGGGCGGTGCGGTCGTATTCCTGTTCGTTCATCGTTTCAGCAGTTAGGTGGGGTCAGAAGTTTACGTGTACACCTCCCATGAAGGTGGCCTTCGGCATGGGGTAGCCCGCGTTGATCTCGTAGCGCTGTGCCAGCAGGTTCTCGCCTTTCACGAAGAGGCTTGCAAAGTTACACAGACGGTAGCCGATATTCAAGTTCCAGAGTACAAAAGTTTCCTGCTTTTCCTGTCCCTGCGTCACGGAGGTGTAGAGCCCGCGAACATACTGCACGCCGCTCGAGGCTGTCCACCGTCCCTGATGGTAGTTGGCGCCGACGTACAGTTTGTGTTCGGGGGCAGCCAGCACGGGATGTTCCATATGCAGCCAGCTGTAGTTGGCGTTGGCCTGCCAGCGGGCATTGAACCGGTAGGACACGGTGGCCTCCGTACCCCAGTTCTCAATGTGTCCCGTGTTCACGTTCTTGCGCTGGGCGGGGTCCACCTGTATGATGTTTTTCCCGTCGATGTAGTAGAGGTTGAGGCCGTAGGCCAGTGAGCCGTTGCAAAGACGTTGCGTGTAGGCCAGCTCGTAGCTGACGAGGCTCTCGGGCTGCAGGTCGGGATTCTTGGAGAACATGAACAGCTCGCGGATAGTAGGGTTGCGGAATCCCTTGCCTACCATGGCCTTCAACTCGGCCTGCCGGGGTAGGTGGAAGGCCAGTCCGCCTTGGGGTATCCACTCCGTACCCGTGTGCGAGTGATGGTCCACACGCAGTCCGGCGTCAATCGACAGCCATCGGCCGATGTCCTGCCGGAAATCCACGTATCCGGCCACTTCGTCCAGCTGTTTGTCCACCTGCGGCTGCTTTTCGCCCGTGGCCAGTACCTTGTACCACGACTCGCCGCCGAAGTGCTGGTAGTCTATACCGGCGGTGATGCGGTTACCTTCGAAGAGGGTGGCGCTCTGGTACCACGACAGGCCCATCATGCGGTCCTTGGAGTTGAAGTGCGACGTCTGCGGCTCTTCGCCCGGATGGTAGCCGTCGTTGATGCGGTGGCGTCCCCAGTTGTAGAAGAAGCTCAGTGCACCTGAGGTTCGTTCATAATGATTCTCGAGAGCAGCCGAGGCCATGCCGCGGGTGATGTGCGAGTCGTTGTCGATGTAGGGGGCTGCGGTGGTGCCGGGGTTGGAGACGTTGAAGTGAGTCACGTTGACGTCGCCCCACAGTTTCCACCGGTTACTGAAGTCATAGCCCAGTTTGGCATAGCCGCCATACTGCTCGAAGTCCATATCCGGTCGGTGTCCGTCGCTGCGGTTGTACGAACCGGTGACGATGCTGCTGAAGCGTCCGCGCTTCAAGCGGTTGGTTACCTCGGTTTGCAGGGTGTTGTAGGAACCGTATGCGGCCTGCACGTCGGTCTTCGAGCCTTCTTCCTCCATCTGCCGCGTGACGATGTTGATGACGCCGCCCATGGCGTTCGAGCCGTAGAGTACCGAGGCTGGTCCGCGCAGCACTTCCACGCGTTCGGCCATCATTGTCTGGTAGGCATCGGCTATGGGATGTCCCATCAGCCCCATGTACTGCGGGTGTCCGTCGATGAGCACCAGCAGTCCGGCCGTGGGGCTGCCGCCGATGCCGCGCAGGCTCATGCCTCCGGCCGCTCCGGTGGACACGCCGTAGCCCATGATGCCGCGGCTGGTAGTGAAGAAGCCGGGCACCTGCTCGGTCAGTGTGGGCAGTACGGAGGGCTGGTAATTGCTTTCCAGCTGCTTCCGGCCTACAACGGAAATAGTCATGGGCAGGTGGCGGATGTCGGTCTTGTTGCGGGTTCCGGTCACTATCACCTCGTCGGTGGTCAGGTTACGGTCAATGCGTGTGGTGTCCTGCTGTCCCTGGACGACAGGTGATGTCAGTAGCAGGAGGGCCAGCAGGCTTCCTGTCAGGTTCCGTTCTTTCATGCTTTTTTTCTTAAGTTGGCAATAAATTTTTCGATAACTGGGAAAATTTCTTTGGCCGAGTGGAGGTCGCGGCTGGCCTGTTCCAGCGGGCACCAGCCCGTACGGTCGCGGTTGATGATGTGGTCCACCACTTCGTCGCAGGTCACCATAGCTCCTGCCTCTTGCAGCAGCTGGAGAGCCGGCCGGCTGATGGTGCGTGTGTAGACTTCGCACACGCCGCCCAGCACCATGAGCGAGGCTGCCGCCTTGCCGATGACCTTGTCGGCTACGGATGCGCCGTGCAGGAATTCGGGTTCCTGTACCAGCAGGTCATAAAGGTCGGCCACACCCCGCTGTGTGAACGTACGGATGCGGTCACCATTGGCTATCACGCAAGAGTATTCTCCTGCGTGAAGCATGTCTATGAGTTCTTTCATTCTTTGTCTTTTCGGATTACAGCGTTTCTTGTTTCAACTGCTCCACATAGCGGTCGATGCGGTGCAGCTCTTCGGGAATGTCAATGCTTTGCGGGCAGTGGGACACGCATTGGCCGCAACCGATACAGTGGCTGGCCTGGCGCAGGCGGGGCACACTGCGGTCGTACCCGATGAGGAAGGCCCGGCGTGCCTCGTGGTAGTTGGCGTGCTCCTGCGAAGTGGGCAGATTGCCCTCGTTCACACATTTATTATAATGTATCAGTACGGCGGGAATGTCGATGCCGTAGGGGCAGGGCATGCAGTACTTGCAGTCGTTGCAGGGGATGGTGGGGTATTGCTTCATCAGGTCGGCCGTCTGCTGCAGGAATTCCAGGTCGTCGTCCGTCAGGGGTACCAGCGGCGAATAGGTACGCAGGTTGTCCTGCAGATGCTCCATGTAGGTCATGCCGCTCAGCACCGTCAGTACGTCGGGGAACGTGCCTGCAAAGCGGAAAGCCCACGAGGCTACGCTCGCTTCGGGGCCGCGCTGTTTGAGGCGTGCCACGAGGTGTTCGGGCAGCTTGGACAGACGTCCGCCCAGCAGCGGTTCCATGATGATGGCCGGTATGTGGCGTTTCTCCAGTTCGGCGTAGAGATAGTCGGCGTTGACGTTGCGTCCCGAGGCATATTTCCAGTCTACATAGTTCAGCTGGATCTGTACGAAGTCCCAGTGCACCTGATCGTGCATGGCCAGTACCTCGTCGAACACTTCCTTGGTACCGTGGAAAGAGAAGCCCAGATTACGGATACGGCCGGCCTCGCGCTCTTTCATTAGGAAGTCTATCATGCCATTCTCGATGTAACGGGCGCGGAAGGTCTCGATGCCACCGTTGCCGATAGAGTGCAGCAGGTAGTAGTCAATGTAGTCCACTTGTAGTTCTGAGAACGAGCGGTTGTACATGGCGATGGAGTTCTCGCGCGTATAGTTGGAGAAGTTGGACAGCTTGGTAGCCACGAAGAACTTCTCGCGCGGATGGCGCTTCAAGGCAATGCCGGTCGATTTTTCCGACCAACCCTGTACGTAAACAGGTGACGTATCGTAGTAGTTCACGCCGTGGGCCATAGCATAGTCTATCAGTTCGTTCACGGCATCTTGGTCGATGACGTTGCCGCCCTTTTCGGGAGCGGGCAAGGTGGGCCAGCGCATGCATCCGTAGCCCAGCAGCGATACTTTCTCTTTGGTTTTCGGGTTTTCGCGCAGGGTCATCTTGTCAGTGGGGATTTCTCCTTCTGCCTGCAGGGAGGAGGAAGCGGAGTCCTTCGGACTGCATCCTGCCAGTGCCGCGGTTGTGGTGGCCGTACTGATGCCTACAATCTTCAGGAACTCGCGGCGGGACATATCGTTGGAATGATTCTGGTCGTTCATTTGTATGTTGATATAGAAGTTAGAAAAGTTAAAGAAGTTATGGAAGTGATGCTGATAATGTATTGCTGATCACTAACCGTTCACCATTCGATTGCTCAAATAATCTTGTGCCGTTCGTGTCCTTCCACATAAATGGCGCTGAAGGGCCGGGCTGGGCAAAGGTTCTCGCAGGCACCGCAACCGATGCAGCGTTCGGTGTCGATGGCCGGGAACTTGAGCGAGTCGGGATTGTTGGGGTCTGAGGGTACCATGGTGATAGCACCTGTGGGGCAATGGCGCGCGCAGTTACCGCATTCCACTTTGTCTGTTTTTACCACGCAGTTGCGCTTGATCCATACGGCGTGCCCTATCTGGATGGACGACTTGTCGGCCACGGTAATGGGCTTGATGGCTCCCGCGGGGCAGACTTCCGAACACTTGGTACACTCGGGGCGACAGTAGCCGCGTTCGTACGAAGAGAAAGGTTGCATCAGCGTCATCAGGCCGGTAGAAGGGCGCAACACCTCGTTGGGGCATACCGACACGCAGAGCTGGCAGGCCGTGCAGTGTTGGGCGAAGTGGCGGGCACCTTGGGCTCCCGGCGGCAGGATAGGCGTTTTTCGGTTGGGGATTTTCTTGTCTTCGATGGTAGCCAGTCCGCCGTCCACCTTCATCTCCTGAGCCTTCAGTACGGCAGCCGAAGCTGCCAGTGCCGTTGATGTCAGGAAGGCACGGCGCGAACTGCCTTCTTCATCCTTCTTTCCGTTTGCTTCGACTTTCGTCTTGGTCGGATGGACGTAGCGCAGCGCCTGGTGTTTGCACTTGTCCAGGCAGTCCATACAGGCTACGCAGCGGCTGTAGTCTATGTTATGATTCTTGATGTCAATGCACGAAGCTTTGCAGTTGCGTGCACAGAGGTTACAGTTGGTGCACTTGTCGGTGTCGATGACCGGTTTCAGGTAGGCATATTTTGACAGGAAGCCCAGTACGGTACCTACAGGGCAGATAGTGTTGCAATAAGTACGTCCACCCCGCCATGCCAATACGACGAGTACCACCAGTGTGACGGCAGCAATGACGAACGTAGGCAGACTCTTCAGCCAGACGGTGGTATCGTAGAAGGCATAACTGTCGGCCCGTTCGGCCAAATAAGCCAACAGGTTGTTGCCCCATTGATAGATGGGAGCGAACAGATTGCTCGTGATGCGTCCGTACGAACTGTAGGGCGCCAGCAGGGCGACAAACGAATGTATGCCTGCCACTAGTGCGATGACGAACACGCCCAGCACGCCGTAGCGCAACCACGACAGGGCGGGTGAATGACGGTAGCGGTTCTTCTTGCTTTTCTTTGAGAACCAGGCCACAATGTCTTGGAAGACGCCCAGCGGACAGATGACCGAACAATAGACACGGCCCAGCAGCAGGGTGAGAATTACCAAAGCCAGTACCACTCCCACATTCAGCGTCAGCAGGGCAGGGAGGAATTGAATTTTGGCCATCCAGCCGAACCATGCGTGTAGCGTTCCCGTGAAGTCGAGGAACAGCAGGGTAATCAGCGTAAAGAATACGATGGCAGCAGTCAGTCTGATTTTACGTAACATAATAAAATGTTTGTTTTTAATAAGGTAAAATTGTCGTGTATCATTTTTGAGTGATACGTTACAAAAATAAAAAGAAAATTGGAAAACGGATATACCAGAATTACGGTTATTCGTCTGTTTTTTCTTTTTTAAATATAATGATATGCCGAAAAAGCAGACATTTTGAGGAAATATGGGAGGAAGGTGTGACGCCGTGCTTCATGAGGGTCTGACGAAGTGCTTCGTGAGGTGCTCATGCAGTGCTTCGTCAGGGTGTCAGGAAGCACTGCATGAGAGTGTAAGAAAGTGCTTCGTCACGACGGGTAACCGTGGCGGCACTTGGTTGGTCGTAAGGAAGCCTGTTATTGCATGGATGAGGCATCGAATGACAAAGGCAGCAGGTCGCCGACCCTCTGCATCTCGTAGATACCCTTTTCTCCATAGAGCAGGATGCGCATGGGCTGCTGGTATCTGGTTTCCGTTTCGAGCATCACTTGGCGGCAGGCACCGCATGGCGGGATAGGGTCGTCCAAAAAAATGCCCTGTTCGTTACGGGCGGCAATAGCCAGCGTCTTTACAGCCTGGTCAGGGTAACGTGAGTTGGCATAGAAAAGAGTGGTACGTTCGGCACAGAGCCCCGACGGATAGGCGGCATTCTCCTGATTACTGCCACAGACAATGGTACCGTCCGCCAGGCGGGCGGCAGCTCCTACGGAGAAGTGAGAGTAGGGGGAATAGCTGCGATGGGTGGCCTCGCGGGCAGCGTCTATCAGTTCGCGGTCGGCCTCGTTCAGCTCTTCGTATGGATAAATGTGGATGTTAATGTGGATATTCAGTTCTTTCATGGGTAGATGGTTTATGTAATTAATGTTACAAAGATAGGGAAGTGATTGGAATTTTCAATTCTTTTGCAGATTTTTGTGCTCAAATCAATGATAACAACATGAAATATACCTCCCGATTGTTGGCCCTTGTGGCTCTTCTCGTTTTGCTTCTGCCTGCTCAGGCACAACGCAGAAATTCCCGTTACAACGAATACATCAAGCAGTATGCTCCTATTGCAGTGGAACAGATGAAGCTGCATAAGATACCGGCCAGCATCACGCTGGCACAGGGATTGCTCGAGAGTGGGGCGGGGCAGAGTGTGCTGGCCCGCAAGAGCAACAATCACTTTGGTATCAAGTGCCATAGCAACTGGCGTGGCCGTCGGGTCTATCACGATGACGATGCACGTGGTGAATGCTTCCGTGCATACCGTAATGTACGTGACTCCTATGAAGACCATTCCAAGTTCCTGACCAGTGGTGCGCGCTATGCATTTCTGTTCAAACTGAAGATTACCGACTACAAGGGTTGGGCCAAAGGACTGAAGAAGGCCGGATATGCCACCGACCCGTCGTATGCCAACCGTCTGATTACCATCATTGAGGATTATGAGCTCTATAAGTATGACAATGAGGGAATGGGGCGTCGTGAGGCCCGCAAGTGGGAGAAGGAAATCAAGAAGAAACCTTGGCTGCTCAATCCTCATCAGGTGTATATTGCCAATGGGCTGGCCTATGTGGTGGCCCGTGATGGTGACAGCTTCGAATTGCTGGGCGGTGAGTTTGACATCAGTTGGAAAAAACTGGTCAGCTACAACGACCTGCATCGTGAATATACCCTCGAGGCTGGTGACATCATCTATCTGAAGAAGAAGAACAAGAAGGCACAGAAGCCTTACACTGTCCACATTGTGCGCGATGGCGACTCCATGCACAGCATTTCCCAAAAGTATGGCATCCGTCTGAAGAACCTCTATAAGATGAACCGTAAGGACGGCGAATACGTACCTGAAGTGGGCGATCGCTTACGGCTGAGATAAAAAACTGTTCTTCATTTGGGTGGGCATGCTTTTGCGTGATGTGTTCCAGCATATAGCTTGCTTTATACAATAACCTAAAAATATAGAGAATATGAAAAGCGATCCGAAAGAATGTCTGTATTGTCAGAACAACGAAGCGTTGCACAATCTGATGATTGAAATTGCCCAATTGAGTGTTTCACGTGTTTTCCTTTTCAAGGAGCAGACCTACCGCGGCCGGTGTCTGGTGGCCTATAAGGACCATGTGAACGATTTGAATGAATTGACCGATGACGAACGTAATGCTTTCATGGCAGACGTAGTCCGTGCGACTCGTGCCATGCAGAAGGTATTCAATCCCGGAAAAATCAATTATGGAGCCTATTCCGACAAATTGTCGCATCTGCATTTCCACCTGGCGCCGAAGTATGTGGACGGCCCTGATTACGGCGGTACGTTTCAGATGAATCCCGGAAAAGTCTATCTTTCCGATGCGGAATACCAGCAGATGATCGACGCGCTGAAAGCAGCGCTTTGAGAATTGAAAATGGAGAATGGATAATTGAGAACTTTTAAGTATTCATTCTCCATTCTCAATTAAATCTTTCCCAATATCTTATCCATAACCCAGTTTGTCAGCGTAGCGCTTTCGCCGTCGCAGGTGCAGACGGATTTGCCCAACAGATGATCCACAACGGCTTGGATGAGCGGTTGCTGCACGTAGAGCGGATTGGCTACGGGAATCTCTTCGCGTCCTTTTTCGGTATGCAGGGCGATGGGGTCATAAGTGAAGACCGAAAAGCAGATCATGCCCTTGTCGCCGATAATCTCGATACGGTCTTCGCGGGCGGAGTCATGAGCCACGAAACACCATGAGCCGCTTCCTACCAACCCATTGTCGAACTGGAAACTGGCACTGATGGTGTCTTCTGCCTGATAAAGCCCGCCGCGGTTGCTCTTGTAACCGCTGGCTTCGAGGATACAGCCAAAGATTTCCTGTAACAGGTCAATCTGATGAGGGGCTAGGTCATAGAAATAGCCGCCTCCGGCTATGTCGGGCTGCACACGCCACGGCAGATTCTCGCGGTTGTAGTCCAGATTGCGCGGCGGTTGTGCGAAGCGTATCTGGATGTTGATGACATTGCCGATGGCGCCTTCCTCGACGAGCGACTTCACCTTCTGGAAGTAGGGCAGGTAGCGGCGGTAGTAGGCTACGAAGCAAGGCACGCCCGTTTCTTGCGAGATGCGGTTGATGCGGCAACATTCTTCGTAGGTCACGGCCATTGGCTTCTCAATATAAACCGGCTTGCCTGCCTTCATGGCCATGATGGCATACGTGGCATGCGAAGAGGGAGGCGTAGCGATATAGACGGCGTTCACGTCTGGGTCGTCTATCAGCTCCTGAGCGTCGTCATACCACCGGGGGATGTTACGCTCCTGAGCATATGCCTTGGCTTTGGCTGCATTGCGGCTCATGACGGCTACGACCTCGGAGCCTTCTATCTTTTGGAAAGCGGGGCCGCTCTTGTATTTGGTCACTTCTCCGCAACCAATGAAACCCCATCTGATCTTTTCTCTCTTCATTGTTGGTATAGATATTTAGTTGTTAGGAGATGGCTCCTGACTACCTATTCTTTAATCTTCTTCCTCAAAGTCAAACTCAAAATCAAAGTCGTCCATAAATTCGGGTGCCGTGAATTCCTCCAGGCTGCGGCGATCCTTTTTGGTGGGACGTCCTGTACCCTTGGCACGGTTCACGAAGCCGCTGACACGGCTCATTTCCAGCAGTTCGTACTGGTCGGGCGTGGTGACGTTTTCCATCATTTCGGCTACGAGCTTGGCACCCACACGTTTCTCGATGGCTTGCAGTACCTTGAACGAGTAGGTGATGGGCGGTTTGCGCACTTGTATGATGTCGCCCGGCTTTACCATGCGGGCAGCTTTGGCTTGTGCACCGTTGATGCTGATGCGGCCTTTCTTGCAGGCTTCGGCGGCGATGGTGCGTGTCTTGAAGATACGCACAGCCCACATCCATTTGTCTATCCGTGCTTCACTCATTTCTTGTTGAATTGGTTCATGGTTATGTCAATGCCTGCCAGGCAGAAGCTTTTCACTATTTCGCCCGCGGTTTTCAGTCGTTCGGGCATGGTCTTCCAGTCCTCGTCCGAGAAGTGCCCCAGCACGTAGTCCACTTGTCCGCCGCGAGGAAAGTCGTTACCGATGCCGAAGCGCAGGCGGGCGTAGTTCTGTGTGCCCAGTGTGGCGGCAATGTGCTTCAGACCGTTGTGACCCGCGTCGCTTCCTTTCCCTTTCAGACGAAGGGTGCCGAAGGGCAAGGCCAGGTCGTCCACAACGATGAGCGTATTCTCCAGTGGAATGTTCTCTTTTTGCATCCAGTAGCGCACGGCGTTGCCACTGAGGTTCATGTAGGTGGACGGTTTGAGCAGCAGTAACTGGCGCCCCTTCACCGAGAGGGTGGTGGTGAAGCCGTAGCGTCCGTCCTTGAAAGTGGCGCCCGCATCCTGTGCCAGTGCGTCCACGACCATGAAGCCGATGTTGTGGCGCGTTTCGTGATATTCAGGGCCTATGTTTCCAAGGCCTACAATCAGGTATTTCATCTTGCTTTCAAATTTGTAGGGAAGAGGGAAAGCATTGCTTTCCTTGGCGGATCCCATTGTTTTCCTTCGGACATCCCATCGTTTTCCTTGGAGGAACTCAGAGGCATGTCCAAGCAATAAAAAAAGAGCGCGGATTATCGCAGATCTCCGCGGATTGTGTAAACCAAACCTGCGTCTCTGCGTTAATCCGCGTCTTTCTTGTTTCGTTTATCCTTATCTCAGGAAGGAACGTTCCGATTAGTTGTTTGCGGCAGCGGCGGCACCTCTTGCGGCACGTGTCAGCTTAACGGCGCAAACTACAGCTTCCTTGGCGTTCATCAGCTCCAGACCTTCGTAGCTTAGTTCGCCTACCTTTACAGTCTTGCCCAGACCCAGGTGAGAAACGTTTACTACCAGTCTTTCGGGGATAACGTTGTAGAGGGCTTTCACTTTCAGCTTACGCATCTGCAGAGCCAGCTTACCACCGGCCTTCACACCTTCTGCCAAGCCTTCGAGCTGTACGGGAACTTCCATTACGATAGGTTTAGCTTCGTCGATCTGATAGAAGTCAACGTGCAGGATAGTGTCCTTTACAGGGTGGAACTGGATATCCTTCATGATGGCGTTGTACTTCTTGCCATCGATTTCGAGGTCAACCACGTAGATGTGCGGAGTGTAAACCAAGTTACGCAGACCGTCTGCAGGTACAGTGAAGTGGATGTTTTCGCCACCACCATAGAGTACGCAGGGTACACCGTTGTTTTTACGAATGGCCTTCAAGGCTCTTGCCTGTTCCGAAGAACGTTCTGCAATGGTTCTTGCAGTTCCTTTTACTTCAATTGATTTCATTTGAATTAATTTTTTTGTGTTACTCTAAATTAAGTAGTTGTTTTTGCTTAATTCACCATCACACGATGCGGTCGGGCCGCACATGCTGTAAAAAAGCGGTGCAAAAGTACTGCTTCTTTTTGAATAATCAAAGGGTTGTGCTTAAAAATCGATGTCTATTTTGATTTCTCCATCTTCCAGAGCGGGGCTTTCGTTGTCAGCTTTTTCCGCTGTGTCTGTGTTTTGGAGCATGTTGGCTTCTTTGTTTTCCTTTTGCGGTGCGGTATAGACACCCTGTTGCTCCTGGATAAAGTTGATGGATTGTTGCAATCCGTTCAGGAACTTTTCGAAGTCTTCCCGATAGAGGAATATCTTGTGCTTCTCGAAGCTCACCTGTGAATCGTCGCCTTCACCACTGATGACTTTCTTGCTTTCTGTGATGGCAAGAAACATTTCGTCTTTTCTGTTCTTCTTGACGTCCAGATAATAGATACGTTTGCCGGCTTTGATGGCTTGCGAATATAAGATTTCCTTGTCGCTGCTCTCTCCACCGTTTTTCTTTTTCCACTCTTCTTCCATAACTTATCAGTAAAATATAAATAGGTCGTTAATATTATATTTATCGAAGCTATCATGCGTCGGACTTTGCTTCTTGCAGAAGCCGACAGGGCCAGATAGCTCGTATCGGGGTCCAAAATTGACGATTTTTTTTCAACTGTCAAAAGAAAATGGCCGGATTATCAACTTCTGCGATAAAAAAACTGATTTATTTATGCCAAGTCATGAAAAATGCCTACTTTTGTACCCCGTTAAATAACCGTATTTACACTAAGATTTATGATTAACAGAGTTCTTATTCGTCTTAAGATTATACAGCTTGTATACGCTTATTATCAGAATGGCAGCAAGAATTTAGACTCGGCGGAGAAAGAATTGTTCTTCAGCCTTTCCAAGGCTTATGACTTGTACAATTACCTGCTGATGCTGATGGTGGCTTTGACGAACTATGCGCAAAAACGTATTTCGGCCGCAAAGGCCAAGCTGGCGCCTACGCCGGAGGAATTGCATCCTAACACCAAGTTTGTGGAAAACAAGTTCATCGCCCAGTTGGAGATGAACAAGCAGTTGCTGGACTTCATGTCCAACCAGAAACGCTCGTGGGACAACGACGAAGATTTCGTGAAGAGTCTCTATGAGAAAATCATCGCTTCGGACATATATAAGGAATATATGGCTTCCGACGATCGTTCCTATGAAGCCGACCGTGAGTTGTGGCGGAAGCTCTACAAGACGTTTGTCTTCAACAACGAAGCGCTGGACGCTTTGCTCGAGGACCAGAGCCTCTATTGGAACGATGACAAGGAGATTGTGGACACTTTCGTATTGAAGACTATCAAACGATTTGATGAGAAAAACGGAGTCAATCAAGAATTGTTGCCTGAGTTTAAGGATGACGAAGATCGCGAATTTGCCCGCCGTCTTTTTCGTCGTACCATTCTCAACTGCGATTATTACCGTCACCTCATCAGTGAGAATATTCGCAATTGGGACTTGGATCGAGTAGCTTTCATGGATGTTATAATCATGCAGTGTGCATTGGCTGAAATCCTGAGCTTCCCCAATATCCCCGTCAGCGTGTCGCTCAACGAATATGTGGACATTGCCAAGGTTTATAGTACGGCCAAGAGCAGCAGTTTCGTGAACGGGACGCTGGATGGAATTGTTAATCAATTAAAAAAAGATGGTAAGCTGTCGAAAAACTGATACCTTTGCTTTGCATTATTAAAAAACCAAACGGATAATTTATATGAATTTAATGACTGTATTTCTTTTGCAGGCTCCTGCTGCAGGACCTGATGCCAGCTGGACATGGATCATGCTGATTGCCATGTTCGTTATCATGTATTTCTTCATGATTCGTCCGCAGAACAAAAAACAGAAGGAAATCGCCAATTTCCGCAAGTCGCTTCAGGTGAACCAGAAGGTTATCACTGCCGGAGGTATTCATGGAGTGATTAAGGAAATCAATGATAATGATGTAGTGCTGGAAATTGCTTCGAACGTAAAAATCCGTATCGACAAGAATTCTATCTTTGCTGCCGCTGCCGATGCCAACAGCAGTCAGGCTGCCAACAAATAAAAAAGAAGACTTATGTTCGAACAGAGGAACATAAAACGGCTTTTTTTGAAGACGAAGAAACAAACAAAGGACTTCCTGCTCAGTGCGAAGAGCCGGGAGTTCTTTGTTTTTTTGTGTTTCTTCTTTATCGCTGCGGGCTTCTGGTTGCTTCAGACACTGAATAACGACTATGAGACGGAGTTCTCCATTCCTGTCAGATTGAAGAATGTGCCCGAGAATGTGGTTATCACTTCCGAACCCGTCTCCGAGATACGAGTGCGAGTACGCGACAAAGGTACGGTGTTGCTTAACTATATGTTGGGCAAGAGTTTTTATCCCGTGGCACTCGACTTCGATAACTATGCTCAGATGGGTAACCATGTCCGTGTTTACGGTTCTCAAATTCAGAAACGGGTGACCGGTCAGCTTAATGTTTCTACCACCCTGCTTTCCATGAAGCCAGATACGTTGGAGTTCTATTATTCAACAGGTGTTTCCAGAAACCTGCCGGTAAGACTACGTGGAAAGGTGAGTGCGGGAGGGCAATATTACTTGCCGGATACTGTATTCACGCCTGACTCCGTACGTGTGTATGCCCCTCCTGGTGCATTGGATACCATGACTGCTGCCTATACGGAGTTCTTGAATTTAGAAAATATCGGTGATACATTGAGACGTGAGGTCGCTCTCTCTGCTCCGAGGGGAGTGAAATTTGTTCCTGCTTCTGTTAAATTGATGTTGCCAGTGGATGTCTATACGGAGAAAACGGTGGAAGTACCTTTACGTGGAGTTAATTTCCCGGCAGGAAAAGTACTGCGGGCTTTCCCTTCGAAAATCAAGATTTCTTTTCAAGTGGGCATGAGTCGTTTTCGTCAAATTACGGCTGATGACTTTCATCTTGTGGTTTCGTATGAGGAACTGGTGCGTCTGGGCGATGAAAAATATACTATTAAGTTGAGAAATCTGCCAGCTGGGGTCAGCCACGTGCGCTTCAATCCTCCGCAAGTCGATTTCTTGATAGAACAAGTTCCAGCAGGTAGTTATGGCTATTAAAATAGGATTAACTGGAGGAATCGGTAGTGGCAAGAGTGTGGTGTCACGCTTGTTGAAAGCGATGGGTATTCCTGTGTATATTTCAGATATTGAAACTCGTCGGCTGATGGTGACGGACGAAGGTATTCGCCTTGGCCTAACATCGCTTTTGGGTGATGATGTTTATATGAGTGGCTGTCTGAATAAACCTTTATTGGCATCCTATCTATTTGATAGTGAAGAGCATGCTTCGTGTGTTAACGGAATCGTTCATCCACGTGTGAAAGATGATTTTCGGCGCTGGTGTTGCGAACGTTCGGATTTGTCGTTGGTCGGCATAGAGTCGGCTATCCTACTGGAAGCTGGATTTAGACAAGAAGTAGATGTTGTGGTTATGATTTATGCTCCTTTGGAGGTGCGTATTCGCCGGGCTGTCAGTCGGGACGCATCATCGCGCGAACAGATAGAACGGCGTATTCGCTGTCAGATGGATGATGAAAAGAAGCGCAGACAGGCTGACTATGTTATCGTGAATGATGGCATTTCACCGTTGATACCACAGGTTTTGACCCTTATTACTTCTCTATCTAAAAATATTGATTACCTTTGTGGCCGCTAATACAGACGGTACGACTGAAGGATGTGTGACCGTGTCATGTGTAGCGACAGTTTTTATGTGTAATATTAAATTTTGAATAGAAAAGTACTATGTTGAAGACTATTTTGTCCATTTCCGGTAAGCCGGGATTGTATAAACTCGTTTCAAGAGGAAAGAACATGTTGATTGTAGAGTCTGTAGCCGACAAGAAGCGTTTTCCGGCATACGGTAATGAGAAGATCATTTCGTTGGGTGATATTGCCATGTACACGGATGCTGAAGATATTCCTTTAAGTCAGGTACTTACTTCCATGAAGAAAAAGGAGAATGGCGCTTTAGTTACTTTGGATGTCAAAAAAGCTTCTGCCAACGAATTGGGTGCGTATCTGGCCGAAGTGCTTCCTAATTACGACCGCGACCGTGTGCATGTGTCTGATATTAAGAAATTGATTTCATGGTATAATTTGTTGGTGAATGCAGGTTTGACAGACTTTGAAGCAGAAGCTGTCGAAGAAGAGGCGGCAGAAGAAAAATAATGGAAGAAGATATATAAAAGAAAACCCCGAAAGTAATACCTTCGGGGTTTTCTTTTGATTATAATTGGTCAATTCTTGAATACCAATCCGTCGCGGATTGTATTTACATCTACAATAATCGGCTTGTTGCGGTCCACTTCCTGTGCCAACAACTTTTTCGAGAGATCGTTGAGCAGGTAATGCTGGATGGCACGCTTGACAGGACGAGCACCAAACTCAGGATCAAAACCTGCTTCGGCCAGGAAACTGATGGCGGGATCGGTCAGTTGCAGTGACACTCCGTTGCCTTCGAGCATGTGGCGGACACTGTTGATCTGCAGCGTTACAATCTGACGGATTTCGGGTTCGGTCAGCGGCAGGAACATGATAGTCTCGTCAATACGGTTGAGGAACTCGGGCCGTATGGTTTTCTTCAGCATGTTCATTACTTCTCGCTTGGTTTCTTCGACAATCTGCTCCTTGTTGCTGCCGTTCAGTTTCTCCATCTGGCTCTGGATGTAGGAACTGCCCATGTTGGAGGTCATGATGATTATGGTGTTCTTGAAGTTCACCGTCCGGCCTTTGTTGTCGGTCAGACGTCCGTCATCGAGTACCTGCAACAGGATGTTGAATACATCGGGATGAGCCTTCTCGATTTCATCGAATAGAACCACGGAGTAAGGTTTCCGCCTTACGGCCTCAGTCAACTGCCCGCCTTCATCGTAGCCGACGTATCCGGGAGGCGCTCCAACGAGTCGGGACACGCTGTGCTTCTCCTGATACTCGCTCATGTCGATACGGGTCATCATGGTCTCGTCGTCGAAGAGGAATTCGGCCAAAGCCTTGGCAAGTTCTGTCTTACCTACACCCGTCGTACCCAGGAAGAGGAAGGAACCGATAGGCCGCTTGGGATCCTGCAAACCGGCACGACTACGGCGTACGGCATCGGAGACGGCTTCGATGGCCTCATCCTGACCGATGACACGTTTGTGAAGCTCTTCCTCCAGGTGGAGGAGTTTCTCCTTCTCGCTCTGCAACATCTTGCTGACCGGTATACCAGTCCAACGTGATACGACATCGGCAATGTCTTCGGCATCGACTTCCTCCTTGATCATGGCGTTGTCGCCCTGCATTTGATGCAGCTTCTGCTGGGTCTCTTCGATTTCCTTGTTTAGAGCTTGAAGCTTGCCGTAACGGATTTCGGCTACCTTGCCGTAGTCGCCTTCTCGTTCGGCCTTCTCGGCTTCGAACTTCAGGTTCTCTATCTCGACCTTGTTCTGCTGTATCTTGTTGACCAGTGTCTTTTCGCTCTGCCACTTGGCTTTGTAGGAGCTTTCCTGTTCCTTGAGTTCGGCTAATTCCTTGCCGATTTGTTCCAGCTTGGCTTTATCGTCCTCGCGCTTGATGGCTTCGCGTTCGATTTCTAGCTGCTTGATCTTACGTGAAATTTCATCCAACTCTTCGGGTACAGAATCGACCTCCATACGCAGCTTGGCGGCAGCCTCGTCCATCAGGTCGATGGCTTTATCGGGGAGGAAACGGTCGGTGATGTACCGGTTGCTCAGTTCCACGGCGGCGATAATGGCATCGTCTTTGATTCTGACGTGGTGATGGTTTTCGTAACGTTCCTTCAATCCACGCAGGATGGAAATGGTACTTAGCGTATCGGGCTCGTTAACCATGACTGTTTGGAAACGACGTTCAAGGGCCTTGTCCTTCTCAAAATATTTCTGGTATTCGTCGAGCGTAGTGGCACCGATGCTACGTACCTCACCACGGGCTAGGGCAGGCTTCAGGATATTGGCGGCATCCATGGCGCCTTCACCCTTACCGGCACCTACCAAGGTATGGATTTCATCGATGAAAAGGATGATGTTGCCTTCGGACTGTTTCACCTCGTTGATAACGGCCTTCAGACGTTCTTCGAATTCACCTTTGTATTTGGCTCCGGCTACCAAGGCACCCATGTCGAGCGAATATAATTGTTTGTTCTTTAGATTCTCTGGCACGTCACCACGTAGGATTCGCTGTGCCAGCCCTTCGACGATGGCGGTCTTACCGGTACCTGGTTCACCGATCAGGATAGGGTTGTTCTTGGTACGACGGCTCAATATCTGTAGAACCCGACGGATTTCTTCGTCACGGCCGATGACAGGATCGAGTTTGCCGTTTCGGGCGGCATCTATCAAGTTGATAGCATACTTCTCCAATGATTGATAGGTGTCCTCGCTTGACTGGGAAGTGACTTTTGAACCCTGACGCAGTTCACTGATGGCGGTACGCAGTTCTTTTTCGCTCATACCGGCATCTTTCAGAATGCTCGAGGCTGTGCTCTTGACGGTGAGCAGGGCCAGCAGGATGGGTTCTAGTGAAACAAACTCGTCGTTTAGTTCCTTGGAATAGTCCATGGCCTTCTGCAATACTTCGTTGGTTTCACGACTTAAGTAAGGTTCTCCACCCGAAACCTTAGGTAGCGACTCGACCTGTCTATCCAGAACCAGCCCAATCTGCTGGGCATTCATGCCCAGCTTCTGGAAGATAAAGTTAGTGACGTTTTCGCCTACTTTCATGACTCCCTGCAGTAAGTGTACCGGTTCGATAGCCTGCTGCCCCCGGCGTTGTACCTGGTTCACGGCTTCTTGTACGGCTTCTTGCGCTTTGATGGTAAAGTTGTTAAAGTTCATATTGTTTCTCCTTTCTTTAGTCTTGGTTAGGTTTTACACCGATTGATTTGCAAAACTCTTGCCATTTGTATCGGATGGACAAAATGTCTTATAGTTGGTAATTTTATATGACAAAATGGCATTCGTTCGGCCTTTCTGTCTTGTTTCCCTTTGTTTATGTTATCTTTAAGAACACGAAAACAGTATGCAGTTCGGGATAAAAAATCTCTGAAACAAGTTTCAATATTTTGTTCTCCTCTCACCTTTCCGTATCTTTGTGCACTTCACAGATGATAATTGACATGAATTAAGAATATGAATAGAGCTGCGGAACTGAAACTTTCGGAACGTGTGATATTGGTGGACGTATCGTTCCTAAACCGGACGGTAGGGATGGTACGTGAAGTGATGTCTGCCCGTCTGGGGCGTCCTTTGCCCGTTCTTGACTTAGCGGCATGGCTAGATTGCCTGTTGCTGGATGCGGGTATTCGAGATTTTTCATCGGCTGAGGTACAGGTTTTGTTGGTCCAAGGGACGGATGGGGATGCATTGAGTGCTTGTGTGCCTTCTCTTTTGTCAGATTTGGATGGTAAGGCTTGTCGTACAGGGTTGGCCGAATATGTTTTCTCGGTGGTACCGACTGAAAATATGGCGACGGCTGAAGCGTTGTATCGGGACCTGTTGGCTCTTGTGCTGAACAATACTTCCGTGCGGCAGGCACTATTGGTACCCGCCATGAGTGCCGACGAGGAAAAACTGAATGAGGTGACGGGTGAAGTACTTCGGGAAAGAAGAAAGGGGGGGAAGGAACAGGAGGTACAGGTCGTGTGGTTCCGTATGGAAGCGCCTGCTTTTCCCTCGGTTGGCCAGTGGTGTCCAGTGGTTCCTTCTTTGGCCCATGTATTAGGAATTCGGGAAGAGGAATTGAAATGAGAGATGTCATAAAGGAAAGGGAAACGGGTCCACTTCTATAGAAATAGGAGCAGGCCCGTTTTATACTTAATAGAATATTTTTGGTTGTCACGCCAACAATGGAACCAGATACTTCACTAGCAGGTAACCGCCCAGCAATAGCCAGATGAAAAGTCCGAAGGCCAGTACGAAGGGTTTGGCTCCCGCCTGCTTGAACTTGTCAATACTGGTATCTGTGCCCAGTGCCGTCATGGCCATAGTGAGCATGAAGGTATCAATGTACTCGATGGCTCCATTCAGTGGTATGTCCTTGACGGTCGGTGCATCGAAGAGGAATTGAAGCAGGGAGTTTAGGCAGATGATACCGATGAAGCCGAAGGCAAACCAGGGAATTGTGATTTTACTTTTGGCTGTTGTGCCGTCGGCCGATAATCTTTTTCGTCCAGCAAGGGCAAAACTCATGATGACCAGTACGGGGGCTAGTAGCATGACACGAATCATATTGGTGATGGTGGCCGTACCTGCAATGCCTAGCGTATCAGTAGGGTCCATCGCATTGCCTGCGCCGGCTACATGGGCCACCTCATGCAGGGTGCTTCCTGTATAGATGGCTACTTGGGTATCAGACAGGCCAGAGAGCAGTCCCGAACGATACATAATGGGGTAGAGGAACATGGCAATGGTCCCGAAAATAACTACGGTAGATACGGCAATGGCTGTCTTGTGGCCTTCGCATTTGATGACAGGTTCGGCACCCAATACAGCTGCTGCACCACAGATGGCACTGCCGGTTGATGTGATTAGGGCTGTATCTTTGTCGATTTTCATTAGTTTGCCCAAGAATACGCCTAGGAAAATGGTGCCGCAGACGATGATGCTGTCTACCACAATGGCAGGCAGACCTACGGCTGCTACTTCGGTCAGCGTCAGACGGAAACCGTAGAGTACGATACCGGCACGGAGAATTTGCTTGGTACAGAATTTGATGCCTGGTACCCATGTCTCGGGCAGACGGTTGCGAAGGCTGTTGGCATACAACATGCCTAGAATGATGCCGACGATGAGCGGGCTGAACGACAGGCTTTTTACGAATGGGATTTCAGCGATGTAGAAAGCTGAGAAGGAGAATAAGGCAATGAGCAGGATGCCATGAAAGGTGTTGCCTCTGTTTCCACGTTCGAACATAACAATTCTTTTTTTGTTGGTTTAACTTTTCTTTTTTCGGACGCAAAGGTACGTTTTTCGGTGGAGGCTGCAATTCTTATATTTTTATCAGTTATAACCAAAAGTAATAGGTGCGTTGAAGCGGTTATCGTCGGGCAAATTGCATGAAAATCTGGCTCAGTCCGCTTTCCTGGCCTTGCAGTTGGGCAAAATTGAATTCGCGTTTCATTTCCAACCCTTTGACATCAACTACGCGCAAACGGCCGGCATACAACTCCCTACTGACGGAACGAATGGAAACGACACCCAGACAGTCTGTATGTTCCAGAAAAAGCTTGATGCTTTCGGTGCTTCCCAAGTACATGAGTACGTGCAGAGAGGATAATTTAATGTTATGTTGTAGAATGGCCCGTTCGAAGACGTCCAAGGTACCCGATCCGCGTTCGCGCAGCACCAGTGGGAAGGTAGTCAGTTGTTCGGGAGTTATTTCGTCGGCTATCGGCAGGCGGCTGCCTGTACGTACAACGACGACCAGTTCGTCTTCCAGAAAGGGGGTGTAGCGCAAATTAGGCAGGCGGGTTACTCCTTCGACCAGTGCCAGATCGATGCGATGTTCTTGCAAAGCTGTTTCCATCTCGCGTGTATTTCCATTGAACAACGACAGTTCTACTTGTGGAAATTTGCTGATAAAAGAGCCCAGCATGGGGGGAAGTACGTATTGGGCAATGGTCGTACTGGCACCTAACCTCAATTCCCCTGTATATTGGTTATGGAGAAGGTGCATCTCATATTCCAGTTTGCGGTATTCTTCCAGAATACGTTCGCAATGTTCTAAGAGTAATTGTCCCGATTCGGTCAAGGATATTTTCCCACCTTGACGATCGAACAGACGGGTCTGGTAGGTGCTTTCCAATTCCTGTATATGCTTGGTGATGGCCGGCTGGCTGATAAATAATTCTTGGGAAGCCTTGGTGAAACTTAGGTTTCGGGCTACAGCGTGGAACACTTTCAGACGGAAATCACTCATGCTACGGGGGATTATAATGAATAATAGAGGGGAACCATTGGCTCCCCTCTATGAATAGATACGGAGCTTTATTTCTCTTTCTTGAGTTCTTCGAAAATCAATCCTTCCAGTTCTTCGGCCAACTCTGGGTTGTCCAAAATGACCTGCTTGGCTGCATCGCGGCCTTGAGCCAGTTTGGTGTCGTTGTAGCTGAACCAGGAACCGCTCTTCTTGATGATACCCAGTTCGGTACCCAAGTCGATGATTTCACCGGCACGCGAGATGCCTTCGCCGAACATGATGTCGAACTCGGCACGACGGAAGGGAGGAGCCACTTTGTTTTTGACAACTTTCACTTTTGTCTGCTTGCCGATGACGTCTTCACCGTTCTTGATGGCCTGACCACCACGAATGTCGAGGCGGACGGATGCATAGAACTTCAAGGCATTACCACCGGTAGTCGTTTCAGGATTGCCGAACATGACACCAATCTTCTCGCGCAACTGGTTGATGAAGATGCAGCAGGTACGGGTCTTGCTGACGGCAGATGTCAATTTACGTAACGCTTGTGACATCAGACGGGCCTGAAGGCCTACCTTGTTGTCACCCATGTCGCCTTCGATTTCGGCTTTAGGTGTAAGGGCGGCTACGGAGTCAACCACAATGATGTCGATGGCCGAAGAACGGATCAGTTGTTCTGCAATTTCCAAAGCCTGCTCGCCGTTGTCGGGCTGGGAGATGAGGAGGTTGTCCACGTCAACGCCCAGCTTGGCAGCATAGAAGCGGTCGAAGGCGTGCTCGGCATCGATGAAAGCGGCGATACCTCCTGCTTTCTGTGCTTCGGCGATGGCATGAATGGCCAATGTCGTCTTACCAGAGGACTCTGGGCCATAGATTTCGATGATACGTCCGCGGGGATAGCCACCTACACCCAGAGCCACGTTCAGCCCGATGGAGCCGGTGGGGATGACTTCGACCTGCTCGACGCTGTCGTCACCCATTTTCATGATAGAGCCTTTGCCGAAGCTCTTTTCTATCTTGTCCATGGCGGCCTGCAAGGCTTTCAGCTTTTCGCTGTTGGGCATTGCGGCGCCTTCGTTTTCAAAATTCAATTCGTCTTTTTTTGCCATATTTGTCTGTTGGATAAATGGTAAATGGAATTAAAGGATTTGTGCCGCATGGTTCTTGGTCTTGACTTCCTTCGGGCCGATGATGCGCTCCACGACGCCTTCTTCGTTGATGATGAAGGTGGTGCGGAAGGTACCCATGTACTTACGGCCGTACATGCTCTTCTCGCCCCATACACCAAACTGCTCGACCAGTTTCTTGTCTGTGTCGGCAATCAGGGGAAAGGGGAGAGAGTTCTTCTCGATGAACTTCTGGTGCGACTTCTCGCTGTCCACACTGACGCCTACCACTTCGTAGCCAGCCTGGCGCAGGGCGTCGTAGTTATCGCGCAGGTTGCAGGCCTGGGCGGTACAACCCGATGTGCTGTCTTTCGGATAGAAGTAGAGCACCAGTTTCTTTCCTTTATAATTGCTCAGGCGGATTTCTTCGCCTTTCTCGTTGATGCCCAATATCTCGGGGGCTTTGTCTCCTACATTCATGTTAATTGGTGGTTAGTGATTAAAGTTCGAGGTCGCCATCAATTACTTCGTGCCAAGGCAATCCCTGCTTGTTGAGTTGCTCCATGAATGGATCGGGATCGAATTCTTCGACATTCCATACGCCCGGCTTCTTCCAGATGCCTTTGAGGAACATCATGGCACCAATCATGGCCGGTACGCCTGTGGTGTAGCTGACACCCTGCATGCCTGTTTCCTTGTAGGCGGCCTGGTGGCTGCAGTTGTTGTAAACGTAGTAGGTGCGCTCCTTGCCATCCTTCAATCCACGGATGCGGCAACCGATGGACGTTTCGCCTTCGTAGTTCTCGCCAAGGTCTTGCGGGTTGGGGAGTACGGCCTTCAGGAATTGCAAGGGGACGATTTTCACACCGTTGTAATCCACTTCGTCGATGCGAGCCATGCCGATGTTCTGAATGACGCGCAGGTGAGTCAGGTATTCCTGGCCGAAGGTCATCCAGAAGCGGGCGCGCTTGATGGTGGGGAAGTTCTTCACCAGAGACTCCAACTCTTCGTGGTAGAGCAGATAGGAGTCGCGCGGGCCGATGTTCGGATAAGTCAGGTCCTTGTGGATTTCCAGCGGTTTGGTGGTCACCCACTGGCCGTTCTCGTAATAACGGCCGTTTTGGGTTATCTCGCGAATGTTGATTTCGGGGTTGAAGTTCGTGGCGAAAGCCTTGTGGTGGTTGCCGGCATTGCAATCCACGATGTCCAGATACTGGATTTCGTCGAAGTGATGCTTGGCGGCATAGGCCGTATAGACACCACTCACGCCCGGGTCGAAGCCGCAACCGAGGATGGCGGTCAGGCCAGCTTCCTCGAAACGTTGCTTGTAGGCCCATTGCCAGCTGTATTCGAAGTGGGCCACGTCCTTGGGCTCATAGTTGGCCGTGTCCAGGTAGTTGACACCCGTCTTCAGGCAGGCTTCCATGATGGTCAGGTCCTGATAGGGCAGGGCGACGTT
>DXAV01000069.1 GCA_019116805.1 Candidatus Bacteroides merdavium
GTACCGAGCACCCGATGACATTATACAAACGCTTCCGTGGTCAGGAACCGACCATTGAAGCATTGTTGAAAAGAAATGGTATAAAATAAGGATACAAATGAAGACATTCAGACTCTACTGGTTCTTTACGTTACTCCTGTTACTGACCGGATGTAACCAGAAAGACGATGTGAACGAAATTTTCTCCAGTGGACAGACGTGGCACTGGAGCAACTCCTATAGTACCAGTGACTGGAAGGATGACAACAATTTCAATTCCACACTGACACGTGATGAAGTAGCTAAAATCAACGACAGTCAGGACAGCCACAACATCATTTTCAAGGAAGACGGCACCGTGGAAGGCAACGGAAGTAATTTCAGCTTTACCGGTACGTGGAGTGCCAACGGAGAAGACCAGAGCTTTTCTATCCAGTTAAAGCCCAGCGGAAACCGCAGCGGACTGGACAAGACTTTTTATGACGAAATAAGCAATGCTAAATTCTATCGGGGAAGTTCCAGAACCATCAAGCTGTTCAACCTCGACAAGAATCATTATATTCAATTCTATCCTAAAGGATTCAACGATTAAGCATACCACTATGAAACCAACAGAACATAAGCAAGAAATACTGGACAAACGCTACATGCGCATGGCCTTAATCTGGGCAGAGAACTCCTATTGCCAACGGCGGCAGGTAGGCGCATTGATTGTCAAAGACAAAATGATTATTTCAGATGGTTACAACGGTACTCCTGTCGGCTTTGAAAATGTATGCGAAGACGAGAACGGAGTAACCCGCCCCTATGTGCTTCATGCCGAAGCTAACGCCATCACCAAGATAGCCCGCTCCAGCAACAGCAGTGAAGGAGCTACCATGTATGTCACCGCTTCTCCTTGCATCGAATGTGCCAAACTGATTATTCAGGCTGGCATCAAACGAGTGGTATATGCAGAAAAGTATCGGTTGGAAGACGGACTGGACTTGCTGAAAAGAGCCAATATTGAAGTTGTATATCTTAACCCCAATGAATAAATAACATGAAAAACAATAACACACGCTTTATCCCGTTCCTGTTGGCCATCTGCCTGATTGCGGGCATCGCCATCGGCACATTCTATGCCAACCATTTCTCAGGAAACAAGCTGGGCATCATCAACACTTCATCCAACAAGCTGAATGCGTTGTTGCGCATCATTGACGACCAGTATGTAGATACGGTAAACATGGGCGAACTGGTGGAAGAAGCCATGCCGCAGATTCTTTCGGAACTCGACCCGCACTCTTCTTATATTCCGGCCAAGGACTTGGAAGCTGTAAACGCCGATTTGAAAGGTAGTTTCAGCGGTATCGGTATCCAGTTTACCATTCAGAACGATACCATCCATGTAAACAGCGTCATTCAAGGCGGTCCCTCGGAAAAAGTGGGTTTGATGGCAGGTGACCGTATTGTGGAAGTAGATGATTCTGCTTTTGTCGGTAAGATTGTGACAAACAGTGAAGCCATGAAACGCCTGAAAGGTGAAAAAGGCAGCAAGGTGAAACTGGGTGTTTATCGTCCGGGCGAAAAAGACTTGCTTCATTTCACCGTTATCCGTGGAAACATTCCGGTGAAGAGTATCGATGCCGCCTATATGATTAATGAGAAGGTAGGCTACATAAAAGTCAACAAGTTTGGTGAAACCACTTATCCGGAACTGCTTATCGCACTGGCTAAACTGAATCAGAAGAACTGTGAAGGTCTGATTGTCGACCTGCGTGGAAACACGGGAGGTTACATGGCAGCTGCCATCCAGATGGTCAACGAGTTCCTGCCTAACAACCGTCTGATTGTCTACACCCAAGGACGCAAGTCACCGCGCGAAGACTACAACTCCAACGGAACAGGAAGCAACCAGAAGATGCCGCTTGTAGTACTGGTGGACGAAGGTTCGGCTTCTGCCAGCGAAATCTTTGCCGGAGCCATCCAGGACAATGACCGCGGTACCATCGTAGGTCGCCGTTCTTTCGGAAAAGGTCTGGTACAGCAGCCCATTGAATTCAGCGACGGCTCTGCCATCCGACTGACCATTGCACGCTACTATACCCCATCCGGACGCTGCATACAGAAACCTTACGAAAAAGGGAAAGAGTCAGAATATGAACTAGATTTGCTCACCCGTTATGAGCACGGCGAATTCTTCTCTGCCGACAGCATCAAGCAGGATGAGACTGAAGTATATCACACCCGCCTGGGGCGTCCGGTATATGGAGGAGGAGGTATCATGCCCGATATTTTCGTACCACAGGATACGACTGGTATGACCTCATACTTCCGCATGGCTGCTAACCGAGGCCTGATTATCCGCTACACGTTCGACTATACCGACCAGAACCGCAGCACCTTGCAGAAATATGATACTCCGGAAAAGATGGAAGCTTATCTGAAAGGACAAAACCTGTTGAACAAGTTTGCCGCATGGGCGGAGAAAAAAGGCTTGAAACGCCGTAACAACCTGATGATGAAGTCACGCCGCTTGTTCGAAATGAGCTTGTACGGAAACATTATCTATAACATGCTGGGTATGGAAGCATACGTGGAATACCTGAATGAATCGGACAAGACCGTACTGAAAGCCGTAGAAATTCTGGAAAAAGGTGAATCTTTCCCTCAGGCTCCGGCTCCTCAGGCAACAACCGACAACAAGAAATGATACTTCATGGATAAAAAGGAATTGCGACGGTACATCGCACAAGAAAAACGGAATTATTCCGTTGCTCAAAAAACTGAATGGTCTTCCAGCTTATTTCAAAAGCTGGAGGACCATCCATTGTTTTTACAGGCACACACTCTCCTGCTCTATCACTCGCTACCCGATGAGGTACAGACACACGAGTTCATCAAGCGCTGGCATCCATACAAGCGCATCGTACTTCCCCTTGTCAAAGGAGAGGAACTGGAGTTCCGGTATTATGAAGGGGAGGATTCATTACAAATCGGTGCTTTCGGCATTGAAGAGCCCACCGGTAGTCTGGTAGAAAATCTGCATGAAATAGGGTTGAGTATTATTCCTGGTGTGGCTTTCGACCGCTCAGGCAACCGGTTAGGACGGGGAAAAGGATACTACGACCGTGCTTTGACCAGGCTGCAATCCTATCGCATAGGGGTGTGCTTTCAATTCCAACTGTTTCCACATATTCCCGTAGAAGCCACAGACCTGCCCATGGACGAAGTATGGACGGAACAAGGCTGCGCATTCAGCGGAACACAATGTTCACAATAACCTGGGAACCGACCTGGGCATTCAGGTTACGAATCAGCATTTCACGTCCCATCATCAGTTCCTGACGAATCACGGAAGAAGAAAGGCTGACATAAAGTACCTGGTTTTTAATAAAAAGATTCGTGGTGTAACGGGCAATGACCGGTCCCACCACATCTTTCCAGGCATCCACCAGACGATATTCATTCAAGGGAGTCTCCAGTCCTTGCTGGCGGAGAAACTGCCGGAGCACATCGCCGATCTGTTCTGTGTTATTCCGCTTCATAAGACTCCTTCCGTTCGGACACTTCTCCATTTTCCACCTCAAACAGCTTATAATCGCCCTCTATCTTTTTCAAGATACGGTCCAGATGATCACGGTTGGTATCGGTAATAAAAATCTGTCCGAAATTATCTCCTGCCACTAACTTGACAATCTGCTCTACACGAAGCGCATCCAGCTTGTCGAAAATATCATCCAGCAGAATCAAAGGAGTCGTACCGCTTCCGGTACGCTTCAAAAATTCAAACTGTGCCAGCTTGAGAGCAATCAAGTAGGTTTTGTTCTGCCCTTGAGAACCTTCCCGCTTCATGGGGAATTCTCCCAGCTGCATAATCAAATCATCCTTATGAATGCCTTTCAAGGAATATCCCATCACCCGGTCACGCTGACGGTTGGCACGCAGCAGGGCAAGCAAATCCCCCTCTGCCGCATGCGACTGGTAAGAAAGCTTTACCTCCTCCTGATTTTGGGATATATAAGAATAGTATGACTGAAAAATCGGAATAAACTCATCGATGAACTGCTGACGTTTGCCAAATACCACTTCACCCGTAGAAGCCATCATCTCTTCCCATACGTTCATCAGTTCTTCATCGGGCTCAAGTTCCGCTTTCAGCAACGTATTACGCTGCACCAAGGCTTTGTTGTAGCGAATCAGCGCATCCAGATATTCACGGTCGAACTGCGAAATCACCACGTCCATGAAGCGTCTTCTTTCCTCACTTCCTCCGGCAATAAGCAAGGTATCAGCCGGAGAAACCATCACTAAAGGAATCAGCCCGATGTGGTCGGACAAACGGGTATATTCTTTCTTATTCCGCTTGAACTGCTTCTTCTGCCGACGCTTCAACCCGCAATACACTTCTTCCGGATCACCGTCTTCAGTTTCATAAAAACCTTGCAGCACAAAGAAGTCCTGTTCATGCCGTATATTCTGAGAATCAATGGGATTAGTTGCACTCTTACAAAAAGAAAGATAATACACGGCATCCATCAGGTTGGTCTTTCCCATCCCGTTCTTTCCGATGATACAGTTCATCTTGCGGGAAAAAGCCAGTTCGGCCTGTTCCAGATTCTTATAGTTTAATATCGAAATGCGTTTAAGCCACATAAAAACAATCACTATTTGGGATACAAAATTAACAATAAAAGCAAGATTGATTAAAAAAACTGCCCGCAAATTTCATTTATACACATAAATCAACTACTTTTGCTGTCCAAATACGTGGATTGGAAAAATAATAAAAAACAAATATCAAATGACTGAACAAAAACACACTAATGACCCGTTGAATGTAGACGAAGCGCTCAGCACTTCAGAAGCATTCCTGATTAAAAACAAGAATGTACTTTTGGGAGCAGTAGTTGCTCTGGTAGTTATCGTCGGAGGTTTCCTCGGATACAAACATTTCATTTCTGAACCGAATGAGCTGAAAGCTTCAGAAGCTATCTTCAAAGGTGAACAGTACTTCGGAGCTGATAACTTTGAAGTTGCCTTGAAGGGTGACAGTCTGGGATATGCAGGTTTTGTGAAACTGGCAGACGAATTCAGCGGTACAGATGCAGGAAACCTGGCAAACGCATACGCAGGACTTTGCTATGCACAGTTAGGCAAATACGAAGATGCTATCAAGTATCTGGATAAATTCAGCGGTGATGATTTACTGGTTGCTCCTTCAGTAATGGGAGCTCTGGGAAACTGCTATGCACAGACTGGACAGCTTGACAAAGCTGCTGCTACTTTGCTGAAAGCAGCCGACCGTGCCAACAGCTTGTCAATTAGCCCGATTTTCCTGATTCAGGCTGGACAAATCCTGGAAAAACAAGGAAAAAATGCAGAAGCCGTAGAAGCTTACAAGCAGGTTAAGAACAAATACGGTAACTCATATCAGGCAATGGATATCGATAAGTACATCGAACGTGCTTCTTTGAAATAAACCACAAGAAACATACTTCTATTAGTATAAGTATCATTCAGGCCGGACCGAGGTTTTTCGGTCCGGCTTTTTTCTTTAACATACAAACTTAAAAAGACAAACAATATGGCTACAGCTTATCACAATCTTTCAGATTACGACTTTAACTCCGTACCCGATGCCTCACAGATGCGCTTCGGTATCGTAGTGTCTGAATGGAATCATAACATTACAGGAGCTTTGCTTGAAGGAGCAGTCAACACATTGAAAAAACACGGAGCAAAGGATGAAAACATTCTGGTATATTACGTTCCGGGCAGTTTCGAACTGACTTTTGGCTCATCACAACTCGTTAAGAGTGGAAAAGTAGATGCAGTCATCGCATTAGGCTGCGTAGTACGTGGTGATACTCCTCACTTTGACTATGTATGTGCCGGAGCTACACAAGGTATTACAGAACTGAATGCAACTACCGACACACCAGTCATTTACGGCCTCATCACAACCAATAACATGCAACAGGCAGAAGACCGTGCCGGAGGAAAATTAGGAAATAAAGGTGACGAATGTGCAATTACAGCAATAAAAATGATCGATTTTATTTGCAAGTTAAAAAAATAATCGTACCTTTGCATCGCAATTGAGAAAAGCACTAAATCTTGATTGCGGACGGGCAAATACCAGAGTGGCCAAATGGGGCAGACTGTAAATCTGCTGGCTTACGCCTTCGGTGGTTCGAATCCATCTTTGCCCACTAAATTTGCGGAAGTAGCTCAGTTGATAGAGCATTAGCCTTCCAAGCTGAGGGTCGCGGGTTTGAGTCCCGTCTTCCGCTCTTAAGAAAATCAGATAGTTATCGAAAGATTTCTATCTGATTTTTCTTTTTAGTAGGGTGTAATTTGACCATGGTTTAAGGGGATCAACGTAAAAACCTGAGGGATTCATTGTTTAGGCATAATTTTTAGGGATCAACACTCCACACTCAGGCGATATGGTATGTAAAGCAACTTGATAAAACTGAAAAACATCGCTTTCCGCTTGCCTCTCCACCCGCTTTTCCGTATCTTTGGAACAATTAGAAAACCAATCGCACAAACCATGGAAAATTTCGATTACTCTGTAGTACCCGGCGGATTCGGCCATTGCATGGCCAGCTGCCCGCAGGCTGCGACCTGCCTGCGCCACATCGCTTACGAACACCTGCCCGCCAACAAGGCTTTCGTCCGAATGCTGGTGCCACACATAGCCGAGCAGGCGCAGGGAAAATGCAAATACTATTGTTCCAACGCCAAGGTGCGCTATGCCAAAGGATTTACCCGAATCATCGACGAGCTGTCGGTAAAGCAGGCGGCTGCTTTCCGCGAACGGATGATAGGAAAGATGGGAAGAAAGAACTATTACGCCTCGCGCAAGGGAGACCGGCTGCTCCCGCCCGCCGAACAGAAACTGATACGTTCCGTACTCCGCTCGCTGGGAGCGCCGGACGAGAACTGTTTCGACGGCTATACCGACTGCTTTGTCTGGGAATAAACAGCGGGCTCTCCTGCCCTCATGGCATGCTTCCGTCTGTTTCCGCAGGGGGAACTCCGTTTCCTCTATAAGGAAACGGTCGTTACCATTGAAGGGAACGACCGTTACAATTGAAAGGGAACGCCTGTTTCCTTATAGGGGAACGGGCGTTTCCTCGTAGGGGAAACGGGGAAAGGTTATCACATTCCGAGTTTCCAAGACTATCTGTTTTCAAACAAACCGAAACCGGCAGCGATACGTACCTTCGTCCGTATCCGGCTGCCGGCTTCGAATATCACCTACATTCTCTCTCAATACTTATACTGCAAAGCCTTGTCGTAGTTTCCGCCTTTGACGGGAACCAGCGTAAAGCCCCAGGTGTACAGGCGGTTGGCAGGGATGGTGTAGCCCGGCTGTACCTTGGCCCCCCAGCTGTCGTAACCGGCCACGCCCTGCTGCTTCATGTCCAGGCAGACTTCCACGAAATCGCGCGGAACAATGTCGTTCACGTGAGTCTGGCGGCGCATGACGTTGCGGGCTTCGGCTTCATTCTTACCCGCAATCTCCTGCGGAGAACGGTTGCGCCACTGATAAGGATGCGAAGATTCTTCGCTGTCGAAGTCCTCCACCGTGTTGCGCAAGGCATTGAAACCGATGGTGCTGTCAGCCACTACCAGCAGGCCCTTCCGCTTGCCGTCCGAGAAGGCCACCCAACGCGTATCGGTACGGTGGCCGTTCTCCTGCGGACGCACGTAGCGGACGTACATGTCTTCGGCAGTCGTCGTATAGCGGCCTATCATGGAACCGGCATTGCGGTCGATATAGTTTTCTTCAGGACCACGGCCGAAGTATTCTACCTGATGCAGCGAGGCCGGCATCCGGAAACGTACACCCAGACGGGGCAGTTCGAGCTGACTGCCGTCTGCCTTTTTCTTGCCCGGTGTATAGGTTGCCAGATTGGTGTCTTCCAGCACTTCGGTCTTCACAGCAGCAGCGTTGGTAGGAGTGAACTTCAACGACACGTTGACCACACCGTCCGGATAGATGCGGTAGTTCACAAAGTATTCGTTTCGGGTAGGCAGGTCATAGACCACGCTCAGGATGCGGGTGTCACCGTCTTTCTTCACGTCAGCCGAACTGATGCGGAAGTCATGACTGGCCTGCTTCCATATCTGCAGACGCTTGGGGTTGCTGTTTCCATAATCGTTGTCGTTGGGCGCACGCCAGAAGTTGGGCTGGATACCGAATCCGTCGGACACATATTCCATGCCGTCCACGCAATAGGAGGTCACCTTGCCCGCTGCCGCATCGAACACAAAACGCACTTTGGACGAAGAAATCACAATGCGGTCGCCCTCGCGGCTGTCTGTCAGCTTCGGTCCCGATGCCTTGTAGGCCAGTTCGGGCTGTGCTGCCGACAAGCGGAACTGCTCGCAGGCCACTTCATAGCCTTTGGGAACCAATGGCTCGGCCAGGCGCGTCACCACACCGAAACGTACGAAGCATTCCGTCCCTGCCTTGAGGCGGAAGCCCGATACCGGAACGGTGAATTCGGCAGACTGCTGGGGTGCCAAGGTCATGTTCAGACGGCCTTTCTTACGGGTCTCTCCATTAATCTGCACTTCGTACAGGATGTCGTAGTCTTTCAGATCCGTGAAATAGAAACGGTTCAGCACACGGAATTTGCCTGCTGCGGCATCCACTGCCTCGAAAGCCACGTTCTGATGGGCGTATTTCACTTCAGCCATAGCCGGATGCGGCGTACGATCGGGAGCTACCAGACCGTTACAGCAGAAGTTACCGTCGCTCGGCATATCCACACCATAGTCACCTCCGTAGGCCCAATAGGGACGGCCGGCCGCATCTGTCTCCAGAATACCCTGGTCCACCCAGTCCCAGATATATCCGCCCTGCAGGTTGGGATACTTGTAGATTTCCTTCCACTGGTCCCACAGGTTACCGTTGGAGTTGCCCATCGCATGCGAATATTCCGACGGAACGACCGGACGGTCCGAACCGTTCGCACCGATATAGGCCAGCCATTCGGCACTGGGATACTGGGGCACGTACATGTCGGAGTTCCACTCCCACTGGGCACGTTCGTAGTTCACGGGACGGTTCGTCAGGTCTTTTTCCCGTTCCTTCACCCACAAGTAAGTCTGGTAGAAGTTATATCCGTTACCGGCTTCATTACCCAGCGACCAGAAGGTTACGGAAGGATAGTTCTTGTTGCGCTCATACATGTTCTCCGTACGGTAGAGATGGGGCTTCAGCCATTCAGGATTGTTGCCCAGCGTTCCACCCTTGCGCAAGTCGTAGAACATGCCGTGCGACTCGATGTTGGCCTCATCATATACATACAGGCCGTATTCGTCGCACAATTCATAGAAACGGCGGTCCTGCGGATAGTGAGCCAGACGAACCGTATTGATGTTGTGGCGTTTCATCAGCTCGAAGTCTTTCCGCATCAGCTCCTCGGGTACGTAGTGTCCCGTAGCCTCGTTGTGCTCGTGAATGTTCACTCCCTTGAGTTTCAACGGTTGTCCATTGATGAGCAGCACGGTATAGGGCTTTCCGTTCTTGGCCAGCTGGTCAATCTGCTTGATTTCGATACGACGGAACCCGACGTGGAAGGGAACGATTTCGGTCACCTTGCCGTTTTCCTCGACCGTCATCAGCAGTTTGTACAGATTGGGGTGCTCCGAAGTCCATGTTTTCACACCGGCCAGCGTTGTGCTGAAGTCCACAGTCTGTACACCACCGGCAGGCAGGCTGCACTCCTGAACCGCATTTGCCACCGAACGGCCTTCGGCATCGAGCAGTTCGTAACCCACCTTTACGGATTTCTGTCCGGCTGCCCGGTTTCTCATGTCCACTGCCAGGCGGAAGATACCGTCCTTGTAAGTGTCGTCCAACGTCGATACGACCCGGAAGTCCTTGACGGCCACCTTGGGCTGGGCATAAAGAAAAACATCGCGTTCGATGCCGCTCAGACGCCAGAAGTCCTGACACTCCAGATACGAGCCTGTGCTCCAACGGAAGATTTTCAGCACCAGGCTGTTCTTGCCCGGCTTTACATAAGAATTGATCAGGAATTCGGCCGGATTCTTGGAATCTTCGTTATATCCCACTTCCTGCCCGTTGATATAGACATAGACACCCGACTTGGCTCCGGCCAGATGGAGGTAGACATCTCTTGTCTGTAACCACTCGGCCGGTATATCTATCTCGCGCCGGTAGACACCCACCGGAATGTCGTCGGGCAACAGCGGCGGCTGAGGGTCGCTGGCCTTGAACTCAAACCACTGGTTGGTATAGATGGCCACGCCATGTCCCTGTACTTCCCAGTTGCCCGGCACCTGGATGTCACACCACCCTGCCAGGTCTGCTGTAGCCGAAGTCACATCGGCAGGCAGCCTGCGATGGGAATCGGAATACAGGAACTTCCACGTTCCGTTCAGCAGCCGGTAGAAGCGGCTGTTCTCGTATTTACCACTCAGGGCGGCCTCACGGTCGTCATAGGTCATGAACGACGTTCGGGGCGCCTCCCGATTGACAGATACCGTCTGAAGGTCCTGCCAATAAGGCATTTTCGGTTGTTCCTGCTGCGCCGCAAAGCTTTCTGCCGAAACCAGAGCCAAGCCGCAGCCGACAACGCATGCAAACATCTTGTTTCTCATGTTACTGTTCTTTATTTCATTCAACATTATCAATTTATCAATCATTGATTCCTACTCCGAATTGGGTCTGCTGTTTCTCCACCTCCTTTACCTTGAGCTGGTTCAACTCCTTCCGCAGACGTGCATTCTCTTTCTCCAGTTCGCTGGCAGATGTCTTCCGGTCATCCGTCTGTTTCAGCTTGCCCGCCTCGGCCATTTCTGCCTCATCCGTAATCTGACGGCGGTCGGTGGGTATACTTTCAAACTCCAGTGTACCCTCCAACGGACGTGCTTCGCCCGGAACTTCCAGTGCAGCTGTCACCTTGATCTTTCCGGCACGGCCGGTAGCCTGTATCAGGGCCGGAGCCGAACCCCATACCACCGGCATCGGATTCACACAAGCCACGTCACCGCCCAGCAGACGACCTTCGCCTTCTACCGTAAAGCGGATGATGGAGTTGTTCAGGCGCTTCACCGTTCCACGTTTGTCCACCACTTCGGCTATCACGGTCACAACATCCGATCCGTCGGCTTCCATCCGCATTCCTTCGTCGTCCAGGCGCAGGCGGATATGATCGGCCTGCCCCGCAGGATAACGTTTGTGCGTAGCCACTACCTTGCCGTCCATCAGTCCCTCGGCCAGCAGATAAGCCTCGTTCTGCTTGCCGGCACGGGCTTTCGCCTTCCACTCCATGAAGTGGAAAGCATCCGCAAACTTGATAATCGGTGAAGGCATACCCTTATGGTTGGGATCTTTCTTATAAGTATAGGTCTTTCCGCCCTTGAACACCGTGAGCCGCACCTCGTCGCAGTTGGAGTAAACCGTAATGTCCTCCGGTGAAAAAGGTGTCAGTTCGTGAGCGATATAGACCATCGGTCCGTTATCGGCCTGCAAGTCGCTCTTCACCGGTTCACGCTGTGACATGAACATGTAATAGGAAGTCTTGGGCTGGCGGAAGGCATCCATCATGCCCCCATAGAAGGGATCGGCATGGTATCCGCGCTGATGGTCGAACGAATGCCAGAAACAGGCTCCTACAATCTGGGAAGGTTTCTGACAGATGGTCTCGTAGCACAAAATGGGAAAATCCTTCTGATAGGACGGATTCGCATAATGTTCGGCCTGGAGCAGCATCGGCACTTCACCCCATCCGCGGGCCACACGGCTGTCGGAGTTCTGGGCATTCCAGTCGTCCACGTTGTCGCCCCACTCACGGATAAAATAAGTCTTGTCACTGCGAAGCTTGGACTCGATGGGACGCAACAGCAGGTCGTAATACTGGTCACCGGCCGCTCCGTGGTCGCAGGCGGCTATGCTATAAGGATAGGGGTACTCTTCGCCACAAATCTCCAACGCTCTTTTGGCAAACGTTTCGGGATAATGGGTTTCGTTGAGAATCGGTTCCCAGAAGAACAGCGAAGCATGGTTGCGATGGATGCGTATCATATTGCGAATATCCGAATAGATACGCTCGGCAAATATCGGTTCCTTGTTCCAGAACTGCCACCCCGGTACTTCGACCAAAGCAAACAGACCCAATTCGTCGCATGCATCCATAAAAGCAGGATCAATGACATAATGGGTACGGATAACCTTCAGGCCCGCGTCACGCAGTTTCTTGGCATCCCTCCACTGCAGCGAGTTGGGCAGTGCATTGCCCAGCACGGCAAAGTCCTGATGGCGGTTAGTACCCATAATCTTGCCCTTGTACGGTTTTCCATTCAACCACAGGCCTTCCGTTTTCTTGAATTCAATGCTGCGGATGCCGATACGCTGCCGGTATCCGTCTATCACACGTCCCGAAGCATCCTTGACCAGTATATCCAGGTGATACAGGTAAGGCGACTCCGGAGACCACAACGATGGAGAATCTACCACCATAGAAGCGGTCGTATGAGCAGCCTTTCCGTTCTTCAACGACAGTTTCTTCTCGGTCTCCTTCACCACCTTTCCTTGTGGAGTCTTCAGCGCGAAGCAGACCGTCACGCGGCAGTTCTTTCCCGACGCATTGCGTACATGGGCCTTCAGATTGACAGTGGCCTGCGCTTCGGACACCTTGTCGTACGACACGAACAGGCCGCCTCCGGCCACTTCGTTCTCATAATTGGCATTCGTAATGAACACAGCATTGTGAGCCACCAGCCAACAATCCCTGTATATACCTCCGAAATAAGTGAAGTCGAGCATGCTCTGCTCCTTGCCGACCGGATAGGTAGGGTCGTCACTGTTGTCGGCTTTCACGGCTATCACATTCTTTTCGCCGAACTTCAACAGCGTGCTTACGTCCACGATAACTGGCAGATAGCCACCATAGTGTTTTTTTACCAGACTGCCGTTCACATACACCTCGCTTTTGCCCATAATGCCTTCAAAGTGCACAAACAGCTGCTTGCCTTTTAGGCTGTCGGCCGGAGTGAAATGTTTTCGATACCAGGCCACTCCCTGATAATTGGCACAACCGCTGGCCTCCACCGGCAGATATTCCAAACCGTGAGGTACCGAAACGACCTCCCAGTCCGTATCATCATAGTTTACGGCGTATGGCATTCCTTCCAGTTCACCTTTCCAGAACCGCCAGGCCTGATTCAAAGAATAAACTTCACGCCCGGTATTCGGTAATTCATAAAAACCTGCTGTCGAGAAACGGGCCATATCGGCATATCCGTAGATTCCCACCAGCACGCATACAATGAAAAGGATCAGTTTTCTCATAATAAAACACTTAACCTATTGTTCAACGTACAGCCTCCAAGTAAGCCTTCAGTTCCTTTATCTTATCAGGATTTTGCTCGGCCCTGTTGATCTTTTCACCCTTATCTTTCTTCAGATGATACAGCTGTTCGGCAGGTGCATTACCCAACTCCGTATTCGTCAGTTTATTGTAAGCGCTCTTACTATTGGGATAGATGTATTTCCATTCACCGTCAGACACCGACAAGGCTCCGGCATATTCAATCACATAGTCACGCCCCTTGCGGTCCTTGCCATACCAGGCATCCAGTTGGCCGTTACTATCTTTCATTTGTTCCTTCGTCAGACTGGTCTGCAGGAATTCGGCCATCGTTCCCAGAAAATCAATTTGAGAAACCAAAGCCTTGGACACCCCCTTCTTCACCTTGCCCGGATAGTTCACAATGAAAGGTACACGGGTACCAGCCTCAAAGTTGCTGTACTTTCCACCTCTGAAAGGTCCCCAAGGACGATGTTCACCCAGCAACTCCACCGCACGATCCTGATAACCATCGTCCACCACCGGGCCGTTATCACTTGTCAGGATAATCAAGGTATTTTCGCGTATGCCCAAACGTTCCAGTGTCGCCACCACCTGGCCTACGGTCCAGTCGAACTCGATCAAAGCGTCGCCGCGCGGCCCCATGCCGCTCTTGCCTGCAAAACGCGGATGAGGCACACGGGGCACATGGGCGTCGTTAGTAGCCAAGTACAGGAAGAAAGGCTCATCCTTGTGCTGCTCCATGAAAGCAATACCATGAGCCACGATGCTGTCGTTGATGTCCTGGTCCTTCCACAAAGCCTTCTTGCCTCCCTTCATGTAACCGATACGAGAGATTCCGTTGACAATGGCCTGGTCGTGCCCATGATTGGGGCTCGGCTTCATCACCGTCAGTAGTTCCGGGTGAGTCTTGCCCAAAGGTTCGCCAGGAAAAGGCTTCTTGTAGCTGACATAGATCGGATCATTGGGGTCGGCATTGACCACCCTGCCATTCTCCACCCATACGCAGGGAACACGGTCGCCCGTAGCGGCCATAATATACGAATAGTCGAAACCGATATCCTTCAAGCCCGGTTCTATCGGCCGGTTCCAGTTCTGCTCTCCGGTCTTGTCACCCATACCTAAGTGCCACTTGCCGACGGCTGCCGTCGCATAGCCAGCCTCTTTAAACAGGTCGGCCACCGTATATTGTTCCGGACGGATGATCATACCTGCATCACCCGGAGCTATCCCTGTATCCGAACGCCGCCAGGCATAATGCCCGGTCAGAAAAGAGTAACGTGAAGGCGTACTGGTGGCAGCTACTGAATGGGCATCCGTAAACATCACACCTCCGTTGGCCAGATTCTCCACATTGGGAGTATGGATGGTCTTTTCTCCGTAACAACTCAAGTCGCCGTAACCGATGTCATCGGCCATAATAACTACCACATTCGGCTTGGCCGCCTGCTGGGCAGTTGCAAAGAAGGGCCCGAATAAACAAGCCATTCCTGAAAGACTAATAGTATTGTACTTCATGGTATTAAATAATGCTTTATAAGGATGTGCAAATATAATCTTTATTCTTTAATTAAGAAAGAGGAAGTACAAACAAGAAAAGAAAAAGCCGTACACAATGACATTTAAATAGAACTTTCTAAAAGCCACAAACAAAAAATCCGCTGATGATCAGCGGATTTCTATATTAGTGACCCGGGTGGGACTCAAACCCACGACCTTCAGAACCGGAATCTGACGCTCTATTCACTAAGCTACCAGGCCTTAAACGTGTGGCAAAAGTATAAAAAATATCTGCACTATCCTAATATATAAGTTCTTTTTTCTGCTATTTTTCCATTGGAGAACTCACATACACTACTATTAAAATGAATAGAGAAAATAAAAAAATAAAATCATAATGATATTTTTATAAGCAGAATAGATACATTTATTATTATTTTATCTATATTTGCCGAACACATTAACAGCAACATTTAACAACAAGCAACGTATGAGTTACCTGATAACACCTAAAGACTATACCCCACTGCTGGACTTGAAACAGACAGAGCTGGGTATCAAGCAAATCAAAGATTTTTTCCAAATGAACCTATCGTCGGAACTGCGCCTGCGACGCGTGACCGCTCCCTTGTTCGTCCTCAAAGGCATGGGTATCAATGACGACCTGAATGGTGTGGAACGTCCTGTGTCGTTCCCCATCAAAGATTTGGGAGAAGCACAGGCGGAGGTGGTGCACTCACTGGCCAAATGGAAGCGACTGACGCTGGCCGAATACAATATCGAACCCGGCTACGGCATCTATACCGACATGAACGCTATTCGCGCCGATGAAGAACTGGGTAACCTCCACTCCCTCTACGTGGACCAGTGGGACTGGGAGCGAGTTATCACTGCTGAAAACCGTAATGTGGAATTCCTCAAAGAAATCGTAACCCGCATTTATGCCGCCATGGTACGCACCGAGTACATGGTCTATGAGATGTATCCGCAAATCAAGCCCTGCCTGCCGGAAAAGTTGCATTTCATTCATGCCGAGGAGCTTCGTCAGCTTTATCCGAACATGTCGCCCAAAGAACGTGAACATGCCATTACAAAAAAATACGGAGCCGTATTCATCGTTGGTATCGGATGCGAACTGGGCGACGGAAAGAAACACGACGGTCGCGCCCCGGACTATGACGACTTCACGACTCCCGGCTTGAACGGTCTGCCCGGCCTGAACGGCGACCTGCTGTTATGGGACGAGCCTCTGCAACGAAGCATTGAGTTGTCCTCCATGGGTATCCGTGTAGATAAGACGGCATTGCTGAAACAACTGAAGCTGGCCGGAGAAGAGAAACGATTGGAGCTCTACTTCCATAAGCGCCTGATGGACGATACTCTGCCATTGTCCATCGGAGGCGGTATCGGCCAGTCACGCCTATGTATGTACTACTTGCGCAAAGCGCACATCGGCGAAATACAGGCCAGCATCTGGCCCGAGCAGATGCGCCAGGAATGCCGCGAGCACAACATTCACCTGATTTAAGGATATTGAACGCAGATTTCTGCAAACAAAGAGAACAATATGTTTCTCCATTTGCGGAAATCTGCGTTTCTTTGTATCCAAAAAATCAACCTCCAATCTTTAACGCCCATGAATGTTCAGATAGAAGAAAGCTGGAAAAAACGCCTGCAACCCGAATTCGACAAAGAATACTTCAAGACTCTGACTGATTTCGTACGAACCGAGTATCAAAACGGCACCGTATATCCACCGGGCAAACTCATATTCAACGCCTTCAACCTCTGCCCTTTCGATAAAGTGAAAGTCGTTATTATCGGGCAGGACCCCTACCACGGACCGGGACAGGCACACGGCCTCTGCTTCTCGGTAAACGACGGGGTGGCTTTCCCGCCTTCCTTAGTCAACATCTTCAAAGAAATTAAAAGCGACATTGGAACCGACACGCCATCCACCGGCAACCTGACACGCTGGGCAGAACAAGGTGTGCTACTGCTGAATGCCACCCTAACGGTACGTGCCCACCAAGCCGGCTCACACCAGAACCGAGGATGGGAAACCTTTACGGACGCCGCTATCCGCCTGCTGGCCGAAGAAAAAGAACATTTGGTTTTTATCCTGTGGGGGGCATACGCCCAGCGCAAAGGAGCCTTCATTGACCGCAACCGCCATCTGGTGTTGACATCAGCCCATCCGTCTCCACTCTCAGCCTACAACGGTTTCTTCGGGAACAAGCATTTCAGCCGTACGAACGAATACCTGAAAGCACACGACGAAACGCCTATCCAGTGGTAAACAACGCGAAAACGCCCTATAAGACAATGCCGACAAACGGAAAGAGTTCCATCTTCCGCCTGTCGGCATTACTATAATCGGACACAGAATTTGCAATCTCACTCAACCGTCACGAAGTTTTTTCGGCAGGAATGCCTACCTTTGCTCCCATGAAACAGGAAAAAGAGACAAACAGCCCCAGCCTGCACCTCCAGCAACAACAGTTGCTGCTGCGCATGGAGTACGAATACGAGAAGGAAGAGTTCCGCCGGCAAACGGAAACCATGGGCGTGGCACGCAAGGTGAAGCGCGGCATGTGCTGGTTCCCCGTCACCACCGGACGCAGTTACTACAACTCGCTGAACCAGCTGGTGCTGGAGGTGACCCGCACCGAAGATACCGACATCGAACACAACTTCGAGTATGGACGCCCCGTCTGCTTCTTCCGACAAACAGCAGACGGAAGCCTCAACTACTACAACTTCCAGGGAAGCGTCAGTTATGCCGACGAGACCCGCATGGTGGTAGTAATGCCTGGCACTGGGGCTATTGTAGATGTTCAGGCGGCCGACCGGCTGGGTGTGCAGCTCTACTTCGACGAGACCAGCTACCGCACGATGTTCGAAGCACTGGCCGACGTGCTCCGCGCCAAAGGCAATCGCCTGGCCGAACTGCGCGATACATTGCTGGGCACCTTGAAACCCGGCTTCCGAGAACTCTATCCCGTCCGCTTCCCCTGGCTGAACTCCACGCAGGAGTCGGCCGTCAACAAGGTGCTGTGTACACGCGACGTGGCCATCGTCCACGGCCCTCCCGGCACAGGCAAGACCACCACACTGGTCGAAGCCATCTACGAAACGCTGCATCGCGAGCCGCAGGTGCTGGTGTGCGCGCAGAGTAACACGGCGGTGGATTGGATTTCGGAGAAACTTGTGGATCGCGGCGTCAGCGTGCTGCGCATCGGCAACCCAACGCGTGTCAACGACAAGATGCTGTCCTTCACCTACGAACACCGCTTCGAGTCACATCCCGCCTACACCGAACTGTGGAGCATCCGCAAGGAACTGCGCCAACTGCACGGCAAGGCCCGCCGCGGCACCTACGAGGAACGCGAAGGCGTGCGCAGCCGTATGTCCCGCCTGCGCGACCGTGCCACGGCCCTGGAAGTACAGATCAACGCCGACCTCTTCGACTCGGCCCACGTCATTGCCTCCACCCTTGTCAGCAGCAACCACCGTGTATTGGCAGGCCGACGCTTCGACACCCTCTTCATCGACGAGGCGGCACAGGCCCTCGAAGCCGCCTGCTGGATAGCTATCCGCAAGGCCGACCGCGTAGTGCTGGCTGGCGACCACCAGCAACTGCCACCCACCATCAAGTGCTACGATGCGGCACGCGGCGGATTGGAGCGCACGCTAATGGAAACCGTCGTGGCACGTAAGCCCGAAACTGTCTCCCTGCTCACTACCCAGTACCGCATGAACGAGGCCATCATGCGCTTCTCGTCCGACTGGTTCTACGGCGGGCAGCTGCAGGCCGCTCCCGAGGTGCGCCATCGCGGCATCCTCGACTGGGACACGCCCATCTCGTGGATTGATACATCAGAAATGGATTTCAAGGAAGAGTTCGTGGGCGAAAGCTTCGGCCGCATCAACCGCCAGGAGGCCGACCTGCTGCTCTGCGAGCTGGAAAGATACATCGCCCGCATCGGCGGGCAGCGCATTCTGGACGAACGCATCGACTTCGGCCTCATCTCGCCCTACAAGGCACAGGTGCAATACCTGCGCGGCAAGCTCCGCGGCAGTGCCGCCCTGCGTCCCTACCGCCACCTGATGACGGTCAATACCGTTGATGGCTTCCAGGGTCAGGAGCGCGACGTCATCTTCATCAGCCTCGTCCGCGCCAACGACGAAGGCCAGATAGGCTTCCTCGGCGACCTGCGCCGCATGAACGTAGCCATGACCCGTGCCCGCATGAAGCTCGTCATCCTGGGCGACGCCGCCACGCTGGGACGACATGCCTTCTATCGGAAGCTGCTGGAGCACATCCGCGAACTGGCCTCCCCCTCTGCATGATGTTCCCTGTTCAAGCTGGGGAAACAAGGCATAGTTCAGAGAGAAAGAACCAAGTCTACCAACAAGACGGCCGTTTCCGACTCTGTCTTCGGTGCATCTTTAGGCTTCCAAGCCACCACAAACCGTACGGAAGCAGCAGTCACAGTATATCCTTTTGCCTCCCACTGCTTCATCCTCTGCCTCATGTCAGACGACAACTTGGCTACAGCCTTATGGGTAGAAGTCTCATACAAAACTGCGTCACGGTATTCCAAAACATCACCACTCCTCAATGCCAGAATATCCCTTTTACGCTCCTTGAAAAAGTCAAGATACACATCCCGGTGAGAAAGTTGCAACACCACTTCTTCGGGCATAGAATATTCCCGCTCATCGATTACATAACGGTCTGCAAACTTATTCTGAAAGCAATGGAGATTGGTATGCACAAACAAGCGATTTCTCGCTCGGGTTATACCCACATAATGACGACGGGTAGGCCGGGCTATTTCAGGTTCTTTATCGGCTATCAGCAGATACACGTCATCGAATTCCCGGCCTTTGGCCTTGTGGATAGTCGACACGACCACTTCTGCCCCTGACACGTCACAAAAATCTTCCACTGACGATTCAAAAACAAATTCCTTAAAGTCGCTGAAATACTTTACTTTGTTGGTTTGTTCGAACAGCTCCATACAACGTTTCACATACGGCAGACTCAGACTACCGCTGTATGTGCCAAAGGTGGCTTGCCGGGCTTCCTCCCACAAAGCATCAGAAATCAAAGGTATCCCTACATGGTTGTCCATATACTTCAGAAGGAACCTCACCTCAGCCATATTCCAAAAACGGATTTTCCCCATAGATTGCACCAATTTGGCATTAATGCCACGCCTCCGCAAAAGTGCCACCACAATGCCGGCTTCTTCGTTCGTTTGGGTGAGTACGCACGTACTTCCCCCTCTTCTGTTACCTTCCAATTCTTCAACAAGTGGCAGATACATATCTTTCGACCGATGACAGGTTACACCAACCCACCCTTCTTCGTCCCTCATGGAAACAATCGGTGTCTTCTTCAGTCTGTTGCCGAACCCCTTCAAAAACTCATTGGCAAAACCTACCAGATGCCGCGAACTACGATAGTTCTCAGTCATCTCAATGAACCGGCTGCCTGATTCCTGCTTCAACCGGTACATATTCGAAGAATCGGCCCCACGGAACTGGTAAATGTTCTGATCATCATCGCCTACAACTATCACGCGCATTTCCTCGTTACGAGTCATCAGTGCCTTCACGAGTGCATACTCTTCATCCCCCATATCCTGCGCTTCGTCTATGACCAACACCGTCTTACCCAATTTGTTCGGTTCTACCTCGCCTCGTTCAATCATTGCAGCAGCTTCTCCCACAACGTGATCCGCTCCTTCAAGGTTTCCGATACGTCCCAACAGATCGAAACTATAGGAATGAAAGGTTTTGATTGTAACGAAATGAGCCGCATTGCCAATCAGCCCCATCAGCCGCTGCTTGAACTCCGTAGCAGCCGCCCTCGAAAAAGTAAGCATCAGCAGCTGTTCGTGTTTCACGTCCTCGAGCAACAGAAGTGACGCAAGCTTATGAACCAGCACACGTGTCTTTCCACTGCCTGGGCCTGCTGCCACAACGATGCAGCGAGCCTCCTTGTCGGAAATAATCTCCATCTGGCGTGGCGACAACTGACCAAACAGCTGCCTGTACTTTTCAGGCGTCAGGTTACGTTGTATCTCTACCAGTCGCTCACCTTTGAAATACTTTGTCACAAACTTCCTGTAGTCCATCTGAAAATAATCCTGAACATATTGCAACGCCGCCTGATAATTTTTTACCATCAAGTTGGCATACTCACCTACAATATGTACCTGTTGTATCTTCTGCTTGTAGAACTCATTGAGCATCCGGTAGTCATCCTGCCTATACCTCGACTTATTATCCTTTATCCTACGGATATCCATCGCATTATAAAGTACTAGGAAACCACCTTCGAGCTTCAATGCACCGATTTTCGACAAATAAAGCAATGCTTCTTCCACATCTTCCAGTTGCAAATTGTCAAGCCCGCCAAAAAGTGACTGAGGACTCGACTTGATACGGTTCAAAAGTTCGACTACGGAGAAGCAGATGGCCTTGTCCTGCGAATCTTCTTTATCAGCCTCTGCAGCCTGTTTGTATAACCATTCCACCGTAAAGCGGCTGACCTCCAATCGTTTCTCAAAACGGCTGAAAGTAGTATTTTTGTCAGCCAGCCGGCATATTTCCATATTATGGGCGGCATCTTCCTTTTTACGGGTGTATCCTTTTACTGTAAGGAAATAGAGCAACGTCCGTATATCCTTTTCTCCCGATGCCGTAATACCCGCATTCTGAGCATTGTCATTTAACTGCTTACACGAAATGCGCAACGTTCCATCGGGAATTTGCCCTAGAATGTATTGTTCAAGTTTCGCGAAACGTTCAAGAATATTTCGCGACTTCCTTTCCGAATCGCCCGCATCCTGCAAATAGGCTGATATATCCTTACTATCCGCCAATATGCCTTCCTGTCGCATCCGTTCCACAGCCGACACAACCTCGGCTTTGCTCAATCCCAGAATATCTGCCAGATAATCTATTCTGGATTCTGCTTCCGCATCCTGAGCTTTGGAAATATGTTTTTGAGAAATCAGTGACTTGATAATCCGCACGGCCTTCTCTATCTCGTCATTGCTAAAAAGTACCGATTCCGAGATGCGTTTCCTCGCTTCATCCATATTTTTCACTGTAATACCAGTGGCATACACGTGGGGAACGTTATTCCCCCGCTCCAGATAACCACCCTGCTCCAAAGCAGCCAAGGCTGTCCGTACACGAGTTTCTATATCTGACACAGAATCGTCCCAACCTGCCTGTCTTGCAATTTCCAAGGCAGAACAACAAACTCTGTTCCGCTGTCTTGTAAAATCTTTCACTGCCTTCCAGACCTGTTGTATTTCACTGATGCTCAATTTTGTCTGGTTCAACAGAATGAAATGTTTGTCCAAGTCACTGTCACTATAAAGCACATAGCAACGCGCACTCAAATGAGGATCGCGACCAGCCCGTCCCGCCTCCTGTACGTAATTTTCCAACGAGTCGGATATGTCATAATGTACCACCAGCCCTACATCTTTCTTGTCCACTCCCATACCAAAAGCCGATGTAGCCACGATGATGCGTACGCAATCGTTCATAAAAGCTTCCTGATTGGCTATTTTCTCTTCCGATTCCATCTTACCGTTAAAAGGCAAGGCTTTATAGCCGTCACGAGTCAATTTGGCAGCCAAGTCTTTCGTACGTTTTGTACGCGAAACATAAACAATCGTCGGACAATCGGATTCTGCCACCAACCTTCGCAATATCTGATATTTTTCGTCATCTGTATCAGCATGCAGAACGGAGTAGTGCAAATTGGTTCTGGAAGCAGCTGAGGCGAATAATTCTAAATCCAAATCTAAAGTCCGCTTGAAATAATCACAAATGTCTTGTATAACTTTCTGCTTGGCTGTAGCCGTAAAACACGATACAGGAATCGGCTTTTTACACCCCTTCTTTCGCTGATACTCCCGAATAAACTTTCCTATATAAAGATAATCTACCCTGAAATCCTGTCCCCAAGAAGAGAAACAATGTGCTTCGTCTATCACAAATCGCACAACGTGCCGCGCCATTAGAATTCTTTCAATTGTTTTGGAGCGAAGCATTTCAGGGGCAATGTACAGAAGCGAAGCTTCTCCTTCCAATACCCGTTGTATAGACAATGACCGTGTAATTGGGTCCAGCAATCCGTTGATGGTAACTGCCTCAGTAACTCCCCGTTCAGCCAAGTTATCCACCTGGTCTTTCATCAGTGACTGCAAGGGAGATATAACCACTGTCAGGCCATGTACAGCCCGACCTTCCATCAGTGCAGGCAACTGAAAGGTAAGCGATTTACCGCCACCCGTCGGGAAAATGGCCAACAGAGATTTTCCTTTCACGGCAGCTTGTGCAGCCCTCTCCTGAAGCGGTTCACCTTCGTACATACGAAACTGATCGTAACCAAAAAAAGTTTTTAGATTATGATGCACATCCAATAGAGTATCGCAGTAAGCACAACCTTCACTACAACAGCTATAACGTAACTCATGCACAACCCATTCCACCTCGGGATAATTATGCAATACCCATCCTGGAGTGATGGAACGATAATCTGTCGTATCTACCAGCGCCAAGGCATAAGCCAATTCGCATGGATACTGATGAACCAGCATCACGAAATCAGCATGACTACACACCTTTCCTTCATAAACATTTCTGATCAATTCAGGTAAATCTTCACTGACATATTCAGCATTCACCAAACTAAGAAAACCTTCGAACTCCTTTCTACCCTTCAACAACGAAGCAAATATCCAGCGTTTCAACACTGGCAAAGCATGCCATCGGGCTATTTCATCCAAAAGCAAATCTTTTGCTTTTGTACAATCGTTCACCGGATTATTCACCTGGTCACTTACCAGTTTGTCGTCCTTCACCAGTCTATGATAAGGACGTTCAGGAAAAAGTAAGGGAGACAAGTAAAGGGTATCAACCAAACGCCAACGGTTATTCTCGCCGCCAAACAAGAATTTGGCATCGTGGTGAATAATATTATGCCCACAGACATAATCTACATCATGGAGAAATTCGAACAACTCCGTTTTGGATGCTTTATGATATACAGCATCATCCCAACGAAGTGCTCCTATATCGTGGATTTTACAATCCTGTAAACCCACTTCTACATCTACCACGGCATAACAGGAGATGTTCATACCTATTTGACTGGTGACATCTTTCATACTTCCAACATCTTCTATTCCCATGAGACTATTCATACTAACTGCTTCTATAGTACATTGACGATTTTCCTGCCATAGTTGTCTGTAGATATGCAAATATAAGAAAATCAATCCAAAAGAAAAACGATATGCCAATTTATACATCGTAACCATCCGAAATCCTCCGTGTTTCACACGAAGTTACAAGGTAGTAACTTTGCGAGTTCTTCTTCCGTGTTCTCCGGTTTTAGATTGGCGAGTGCATATTCCAGCCATTTGCCGGGATTCACCCCCACGATTTCACAGCTTCCCAGGAGGGAGTAGATGACCGCATTGTCTTCCGCTCCCTCATTGGTCTTGCTGAAGAGGAAGTTCTTCCTGCCCATGACGGTAGGCCGCTGCCCTCGTTCCACTGGATTATTGTCAATCCGGTACCTTCCGTCATCGGCATATCTCCTCATTCTTGGCCAGAGCTTGTAGGCATAGTCCAATGCCCTGCCTAACGGGTCATCCGGTGTGCATTGGTGCTGTACGCTTTCCATCCACGCTTCCATGGCATCCATGACGGGAAGCGCCTTCCCCTGCCTTTGCGCACGAACATCCTCCTCAGAAGCTCCGCGGTTTCTGAGGTTCTCTTCCAGTATATAAAGTATGGCGATGTATTCAAGCGCTTTTGACGCCTGCCGGGGGTGACTCTTCTGCGCTTCAATGAACTTTCGCCTGATGTGTGCCATGCAGGCCAGAAGTACGATACCCGGCACCGATTCAAAGTAATCGTACACCTTGTAGCCGTCCGTCTGTACCGCTCCCCTGAAGTGCTTCAGTTGCGCCCTGGGAATTTCACCGGCACGGCTTCCTTTCAGGTAGTAGAAATAAGTTCCGTGGCTTTGCGCACGCGCGTCCCTGAACTGCCAGGCGTAGCCGTTCCGGCAGCTCTGCCCCGGACGGTCGGCTATACGCCAGGGAACTTCGTCCACCTGCAGGTAATCACTTTGCAGGATGTCGTCAATAAGTGTTTCGTAAAGCGGATAAAGCTTGTTGGCGGTTCTGTGCACCCAGTCGTTGAGGGTGGAAGTGGGGAGCTTCACCCCTGCCTCCGCATACATTTTCACCTGGCGGTATTCGGGAATATGGTAGACGAACTTGTCGGTGAGTACCCCGGCAAAGAAATCCGCGGCCACATGCCCTCCTCCGAGTACGGGCACGGGAGCCGGGGCCTGGAGGATGACCGGGGAAGGGATGTTTTTCTCCCCCTTTTTTCTCAGGATGGGGCGTTCCACACACTCCACCCAGATGCGGGCGGGGGTACGGTGAAGGATGCGCTCGACATCCTTGCCGATAATGTCGTATTCCGCAAGGTCCACGTCCTTCGGATATTCCGTCCGCCATTCTTCGGGCAGTCCCGCATACAGGTAACGCTCAGGACGCTCCGGCTTCTTTTTTCCGGCGGCGCGGCGTTTTTCCGCTTCCTTCCTGATTTCCTGAACCGTTTCCGCGATGGCGGCTTCCCTGGCATCCGCAGCCTCGTTGAAGAGTCCGTCAAACAGGGTTGGCCCCTGTATGACACGTTTGTCCCGCTTGCCGCCCCAGAGCAGGCGCTCAAGGCAGGCGACACGTTCGGTCAGACGCCGGACTTTGACCTGCAACTCTTCATATGTGGGCTGTTCTTTCATACACGAAAGATACTCATTTTCATCGGAACAGCCAACTGTTTATGCGGGTATTTTGAGCCTCGGGCAGATTTTTTCCGATTCCCTCTGAGGGGGATGGGGAGCCCACCTGCAGCCTTTTCCTCCGGGCTGATTGGGGAGAGATACCTTCCATCAGAAGTACAAGCTCATCCCAGCGCAAAGAACGGAAGCCGATACCTTCACGCAAAAAAATCCTGGGGTGAAAACGTCCCAGGGCCAAACGTTTGTAGTATAAGGTATAACCGCCACGCTCCCAATGGAGAAGTTTCAACACTGTGCGATTCCGGTTGGAGAACACATACACATCCCCGTTTGAGGGATCCAAATGACAGGAACGGATAGCGCCACACAGGCTGTCAACGCCCTTGCGCAAGTCTATGGGATGGCGGCTCATCACGAAACGGTTACTTTCATTCAAGTTAAACATGGCTTTTTTGAGGCGAAAGTCGGAACTTTTTCCAATATAAGAAACACGGAGGATTTCGGATGGTTACTATACATCAGAACTCACAAAAAAGGGAGCGCACCGCCGTGCCAAGCACGCCGATACGCTCCCTTATAGTATCTTCAATCAAACAGATTGATTAGTTGTTCTCCGGGCGGAGCTTGCGAACGGTAACAGCCGTCTGCCACATTTCGCTCTCGCGCAGAGCCTTCAGTTCGGCATTCAGTTTCTCGCGATAGTCAGGCTTGGAGTTGCTGTCGATAGAAATCTGAGCTTCGTTACCACACTTCACGCTTTCGTACAGTTTCTGAACCACAGGCTTGATAGCATCGTGGAACGGGCCCATCCAGTCAAGAGCACCGCGCTGGGCAGTCGTAGAGCAATTGGCATACATCCAGTCCATACCATTCTTCGCAAAAAGAGGCATCAGCGACTGCGTCAGCTCCTCAACGGTTTCGTTGAAGGCTTCGGAAGGCGTGTGGCCGTTCTCGCGAAGCACTTCGTACTGAGCCAACAACAGGCCCTGGATAGCCCCCATCAGCGAACCGCGCTCGCCAGTAAGGTCGGAAGTAGCTTCGCGCTGGAAAGTAGTCTCAAACAGATAGCCCGAACCAATACCTATACCCAGAGCCAACGTGCGGTCCATAGCCTTGCCTGTGGCATCCTGATAGATGGCGTAGGAGCTGTTCAAACCACGGCCTTCGAGGAACATAGTACGGAGTGACGTACCTGAACCTTTCGGTGCCACCATGATTACATCAATATCTTTGGGAGGAACCACGCCTGTACGGTCGTTCCAAGTAATGGCGAAACCATGAGAGAAATAAAGAGCCTTACCAGCCGTGAGGTGCGGCTTCAGCGTGGGCCATACAGACATGACAGCTGCATCGGAGAGCAAGCACATCACGATGGTGCCTTTCTCGGCAGCTTCCTCAATACCGAACAAGGTTTCGCCGGGTACCCATCCGTCGGCAACAGCCTTTTCGAAGGTCTTGCCCGGACGCTGGCCAACGATTACGTTGAAGCCATTGTCGCGCAGGTTGCAGGCCTGACCCGGACCCTGTACGCCATATCCGATTACTGCAATAGTTTCGTCTTTCAAAATCTCACGTGCCTTTTCCAAGGGAAACTCTTCGCGGGTCATCACATTCTCGATAACACCGCCAAAATTCAATTGTGCCATTGTATTTTCTATCTTTATTTGTGGCTTTCGCCTGGTTAATAAATTATTTTCTATTCAAAAATTACTTTTGCGCGGCAGACTGTTTCACTACCATTCTTTTTTACTTCTATACCATAAACATCATTTCCATCATCATCTAAGAAGAAGGAAAGAGTGTCACCATAGTAACTCTCGGCCACGTAGGCCATCTCGAAACGGCGGATGCGCTGCGTCCGATACTTCTCCAGTGGAAAGAGGTCAAGGATGTGCTCAATATAACGGATACTGTTCACATGCCCGTTGATGTCGATATCACTATACTTGGCTGTGAGCGAAGCAACCGGCTCGGTGGCCTGCACCTTGATACGCGAAGGCTTCTCGATGGGGCAAGGCTCGTCACATACGTAGTTTACAATATCGCCATCGTTTATTGCCAACAGGTCAATAGGCTTGCGCGTCTGCATGCTAATCATCGCCCAGACTGATCGGGCATAACCAATCTTACGACCATCCTTGTCGAGAATAGCAAAGTTACGGTCGGTAAAGAGACGATAAACGTTTTCTACCCAAGTCTGTACAGAGAAAGGTTCGTACTGGAAGGGCATCTCGTCCATGTCGATAGCCAGACGGGACAACACCCACGTATAATTTTCTTCGTTAAGCTCAGCCATGCCGAAACCGCGTTCGGTAGCGTGAAAGCCTGCACAGTTAAGCAAGTGGTTGCCCAAGACGCCCAGCGTCAGCCGCCCCATAAAGTCAACATGGAAAGGCTCAGCCACGAAGTTATAGGTTCCTATTTTATCGTTTTCACTCATTGCTTTTCTGTATTTTACTTTCCAGATACTTTGCCTCACGTTCGGCCAGGTATTCATTGACCCGTTCGAAGCAACTGGTGGTGATAGCCACGCGACCGGAACGCACAAACTGAAGCACACAACCGAAAGCCTGTAGCTCCTGATAAAGGTGGGTGATGTCGTCACTCATGCCATTCATTTCAACAATGGAAAAAACGGGATTCACCTCGACGATGCGGGCATGATTCTTGCGAATGACCTTCGACACCTCGGGCGTCTGCTCCAGCGCAGGAGTCGTCACCTTGTAGAGGGCTATCTCGTGCTGATAGATTTCGTCATCGGTGAAGTAGTGAGCTTGCAATACATCCATCTTCTTGGTAATCTGCTTCACAACTTTCTCAATGGTATCTTTGTCCGTCCAAGCAGTGATGGTGTACTTATGTACGCCTTGGATGGAAGAAGCAGACACGTTCAGGCTCTCGATATTGATCTGCCTACGGGTGAACACCGCTGTCACCTGGTTGAGCAAGCCGGCAATGTTCTCTGAATGAACAATAATAGTATATAATGTCTTGTCAGTCATACTCTGTAGTTTTTAGCATTCCAAAAGCATCTGGTTCACCGAACCGCCCGGAGGCGTCATCGGCATTACGTTACCCTCTTCTTCCACGCAGGCTTCGAGCAGGAAGGGACCGTCCGTGGCCAGCATCTCGCGGATGGCATCGGCCAGTTCCGAACGCTCCATGACACGGCGCGAGGGAATACCATAAGCCGCAGCAATCTGCATATAGTCGGGATTCAGCATGGGCGTGAACGAGTAGCGGCGGTTGAAGAACATGGCCTGCCACTGGCGCACATTACCCAGATAATTGTTGTTCATCAATATCATCTTGACAGGTGCTTTCTGCTCCATCACCGTACCCAACTCCTGCAAGTTCATCTGCAGACCGCCGTCGCCCATGAAGACGCAGACAGTACGGTCGGGACGGCCAAAAGTGGCTCCAATAGCAGCAGGCAGTCCGAAACCCATCGTACCCAATCCCCCAGAGGTGACGATGCTACGCTCACGGGTATATTTGAAGTAGCGGGCAGACATCATCTGATTCTGGCCTACGTCAGTAACCAGGACGGCTTCGTTATTCGTTGCCTCACTCACAGCACGTACCACCTCGCCCATACTCAGTTCGCGGGTCGTGCGATAAAGTTCAGGACGGATGACTTTCTCCTCCTCCACTTCTTCATAGGTGTGGAAGCTATCGAGCCATTCCTTGTGAGTGGCAGGCTTCAACAGTTCGGTAACGGCAGGAAGCGTCTGTTTGCAGTCGCCCAGCACAGCCACATCGGTCTTGATGTTTTTGTCTATTTCTGCAGGGTCAATATCGAAGTGGATGATTTTAGCTTGAGGAGCATAAGTCGCCACGTTGCCCGTCACACGGTCGTCGAAGCGCATGCCCACGGCTATCAGCACGTCGCACTTGTTGGTATTGATGTTCGGCCCCAGGTTGCCATGCATACCCAGCATGCCCTTGTTCAACGGATGGTCGGTAGGCAAGGCCGAAAGTCCCAGCAGGGTACGTCCGGCAGGCAGTTCAGCCTTCTCAATGAAGGCTCGGAGTTCGGTCTGGGCATTGCCCAGTTCTACACCCTGCCCTACAAGTACCAATGGGCGCTCAGCGGCATTGATGAGATCGGCAGCCTCGCGGATGGCTTCCATATCCATGTCGGGCACGGGCTGGTAACTACGGATAAAGTCAACCGTAGCCGGTTCATATTCCATCTTATCCACCTGTGCATTCTTGGCAAAGTCGAGCACCACAGGACCCGGACGGCCACTACGGGCAATGTAGAAGGCACGCGCCACGGCCCAAGGCACATCTTCGGCCCGACGAATCTGGTAACTCCACTTGGTGATGGGTTGAGTGATGCCTACGAGGTCCACTTCCTGAAAGGCATCCGTACCGAGGAAACCTGTACTTACCTGCCCGGCAATAACCACGATGGGCGTACTGTCTATCATGGCGTCGGCAATGCCGGTAATGGTATTGGTGGCACCCGGTCCGCTGGTTACGAGACAGACACCTACCTGACCCGACACACGGGCAAAGCCCTGTGCGGCATGGGTAGCGCCCTGTTCGTGGCGCACCAGAATGTGGTTCAACGTCTTCCGATGGTCGTATAAGGCATCGAACACCGGCATGATGCTGCCGCCCGGATAGCCAAATATCGTTTGTACCCCTTCGTGCTCCAGAGAGCGCATCAGGGCTTCTGCGCCTGTAATTGTATCTTTCATATCATTATTCTATTAATCAATCAGTCTCACCGCTCCCTTGTCTGCCGAGCTCACCAGGCTGGCGTAAGCCTTCAGCGCCTTGGACACCTCGCGGTTGCGGGTGACGGGCGTCATGGGACGTGCCGCCAGTTCGGCATCGGTCAGCCGGACGTTGATAGTGCGGTTGGGGATGTCTATCTCGATGATGTCGCCGTCCACCAATTTGCCAATGTTGCCGCCGGCTGCTGCTTCGGGCGAGATGTGGCCGATGCTCAGGCCCGACGTACCGCCACTGAAGCGTCCGTCAGTAATAAGTGCACATTCCTTGCCCAAGTGACGCGACTTGATATAAGAGGTGGGATAGAGCATCTCCTGCATACCAGGACCGCCCTTCGGACCTTCATGAGTGATGACTACCACGTCGCCGCTCTGCACCTTGCCGCCCAGGATACCTTCGCAGGCAGCTTCCTGAGAGTCAAAGACTTTGGCAGGGCCAGTGAACTTCCAGATGCTTTCGTCCACACCGGCAGTCTTTACCACACAGCCATCCTGTGCGATGTTTCCCTTCAGCACGGCCAGACCGCCGTCCTTGCTATAAGCATGCTCCAGGTCGCGTATGCAGCCTTCGGCACGGTCGGTGTCGTATTCCTTATAGCTGTTGTCCTGCGAACCCAGTTTCAGGTTGAACTTGCCACCGGGAGCGCTGGCGTATTTCTTCAGTGCCTTCTTGCAGACGTTGGGGCTGGTGATGCAATACTGGTCAATCTCTTCGGCCAGCGTCATGCCGTCCACGCGCTTCACGCTGGTATCGACAAGGCCACCCTTGGCCAGCTCGGCCATGATGGCCACGATGCCGCCGGCACGGTTCACGTCCTGTACATGATATTTCTGCGTGTTGGGCGCCACCTTGCAGAGACAAGGCGTCTTGCGCGACAGCATGTCGATGTCTTCCATCTTAAAATCAGCTCCCGCCTCATGAGCGACGGCCAGCAGATGGAGCACCGTATTAGTCGAGCCGCCCATGGCAATGTCCAGCGTCATGGCATTGAGGAAAGCCTCGCGAGTTGCAATACTGCGGGGCAGCACACTCTCGTCACCGTCCTCGTAGTATTTGTAAGCGTTCTCCACAATCAGCTTGGCGGCGTCCTTGAAGAGCTTCTTGCGGTTCTCGTGCGTAGCCACGATGGTACCATTACCCGGCAGAGCCAAGCCGATGGCCTCGTTCAGGCAGTTCATGGAGTTGGCGGTGAACATGCCCGAACAGCATCCGCACGTAGGGCAGGCATGCTGCTCGATCTTGGCCACATCGTCGTCGCTTACCGTCGTGTCGGCCGACTTAATCATGGCATCTATCAGGTCAAGGTGCTGCCCCTTCCATTCGCCCGCCTCCATCGGTCCACCCGAAACGAAGACGGTGGGGATGTTCAGGCGCATGGCGGCCATGAGCATACCCGGCGTTATCTTGTCGCAGTTGCTGATGCACACCATGGCGTCGGCCTTGTGGGCGTTGACCATGTACTCCACGCTGTCGGCAATGATGTCACGCGAAGGCAGGGAGTAGAGCATGCCGTCGTGTCCCATGGCGATGCCGTCGTCGATGGCGATGGTATTGAACTCGGCGGCAAAGCAGCCCAGCTTTTCAATTTCTTCCTTGACATACTGGCCGATTTCGTGCAGGTGAACGTGTCCGGGTACAAACTGCGTGAACGAGTTGACGATGGCAATAATGGGCTTTCCCATCTGCTCGCGCTTCATGCCGTTGGCCACCCACAACGCACGTGCCCCGGCCATGCGGCGGCCCTGCGTACTGAACGAACTGCGTAACTGGTGTTTCATCTTTGTTGTTCTCCTTTCAATGAAAAAGCCCTTCTCATCAGTGAGAAAGGCTTCAATAATTATCTTCCGAGGTATGGATACATACACAAAACCTTTCTCACGCTCTTGATTTCAAGACCACGACGCGAATAATATGCAGGACTGCCAGGTTAATGGATGTATGTAGCATCATATCTTTCTTATCTCTTTAAAATTGGTAATTCAATTATCTTTTGTTGCTAAACGTGATGCAAAGGTAAGGGCTTTTTTATAATATCCAAACAGTTTGAAGAAAAAAATCATATTTTTCTATATAATCGTAAGAAAACAAACGATAAAAGTCTCCTTTTATCATCAAAGCATATGTTTTCCAACCGTTTTCCAGCCGTTTGCCAATCCTTTTTCCGCCCTGCTTATCGTGCCCAAATACCGATTTACTGATACAGACAAATCGTCATGCCCTCCCTATCCTACGAGTTTATTTTTAGTTTATCCATAATAAACTGATAGTTTAATAGCGATAAACTGACAGTTTAAAGCAATTAAACTGAGAGTTTAAAACGACTAAACTGTCAGTTTAAAAGGACTAAACCGGACAAAACAAAAAAAGGACCGGCTCTTAACGTCCGATCCTTTTCACCCAACTAAAATTATAACAAATTACCAGCCGGCATGCTCCTTCCTATATTCGTAAGAGTCGGCTTGGCGGACATGGCCATTAGTATAGTTCCACACGATTTCGTCGGTGTATTCCTTGCCGCCGGAAGTGATGACGGCCTTGAGCACGTTGCGCCCTTCGGCCAAGGTCACTTTATCGAAAACGTAGTGAACATCGGTATAGCCCTTGCGAACACCTTCCAGTTCCTGGCCGTTCAGATAGACGCGGGGCGTGCCGAGGTTAGAGTAAACGGTAACGGAAGTCTCCTTGCGCTCGCGCTCCGTGTTGCGGCGCTGCGTCAGGTAGAGCACAGGTTCCTTGCTCCAGTTGGCCTTGTACCAGTAGAAGGAGTCCTTGCGCGTTTTGCGGTCGAAGGTAATGAGGCCCTTCATGTTGCGCGCATCCACGCCTCCTCGCTTCCACATGGGCACGGCAAAGTCGAACATATTCCACAGATAGGATGCCAGGATATAGGGATGCTGGGCAATGATGCTCCACTGATACTCGTGCGTCTTGGTCTGAAAGGTTTCGGGATAAAAGTCGCTGCCCCAGTTCAGGGCGTCGCCCAGTATCTCCGTCTGATGCTCGATGTTGGCGTCCGCACCATATTCGGTCAGCATCAGCCGCTGCCAGGGATATTCCTTCTCCATCTTCTCGACCCAGGGCTTTATGTCCTGTATCTTTTTCTCGTACCAGCCAAAATAGCGGTTAATGCCCTGTATGTCAGTATTTTCGTTGACAGGATGCTCCACATGGCCGTAGCCGTTGACGGCCACCGTATAGCGGTCAGGGTCCTCGAGCTTGCAGAGGTCGTGAACGGATTGCGTGAGCGCCGCCGTATAACCATGCGGATGATAGACTTCGTTATGGATGCCCCACACGTAAATAGAAGGATGGTTAAAGCTCTGACGTATCAGCTCGCGCATCTGCTGGTGGACGTTGTCCCACTCCTGCCCCGTGACACGGTTCACGAAAGGAATCTCGGCCCAGATGACGAGGCCCAGCGTGTCGCAACGCGAGTAAATATAATCTGATTGCTGGTAATGGGCGAAGCGCACGGTCGTGGCTCCCACCTCCATAATCTGCGCCAGGTCGAAATCGTGCTCCTTGTTGGTCAGTGCGCTGCCCAGTCCCCACCAGTCCTGATGACGAGTGACACCATACATAGGATACTTCTTGCCGTTCAGGAAGAAGCCCTTGCCGGCGATGGCTTCGTACTTGCGCAAGCCCAAAGGCTGTACCACTTCATCAATGACCTGCTCGTCCTGCTTCAGGCGGGAGACCACCTTATAGAGATAAGGGTCCTCGCGTCCCTGCCACAAATGGGGATTGCTGATCTTGAAATGGGAAACATAACTCTGCACACCCTGAGGTGTCAGGTCGAAAGACTGGCGATGCGTCTTGACCAGCTTGCCTTCGCGGGTATAGATAGCATTCTCCAGCTCCAAAGGAACCGGCGCCAGCGTGGCATTGTCCAGCTTCACCTTGACAGACACCTCGGCCGACTTCTTCGACACATTCTTCTGCGTGATATATACACCCGACGAAGCACAGTCGTTCACCACGATGTTGCAAGGCTCTGTCACTACCAGCCATACGGGGCGATAGATGCCACCATAGACACCAAACAGGCCATGGTTGACCGGTATTACGTCGGGCCGCGCCGTGTTGTCGGCCTTCACCACGATTTCATTCTTCTCACCATACTTGACTTGTGCGCCGATTTCACAAACAAAAGCCGAATAGGCTCCCTTATGTGTCCCCACCAGATAGCCGTTGACATAGACCTCGGCACACGAGCCCACACCTTCGAAGCGCAGGAAGACGCGCTTGCCTTCCAGCGACTTGGGGAAGACATGCTGCTTCCGATAATAGGCCACGCCGGCATAGAAGCTGTTTGTTTTCTTCTGCATATCGTCCGCATTCCAGGTGTGGGGCACGGTCACCTTCTCCCAATCGGCATTCCATTTAGCCGCCACCTGCATGGCATCCGCCGCAAACGGCCCTTTCTTGAACTCCCATCCGTCATTGAACGACGTTACATCGCGGGCTTCCACTTTCGTCACAAAGCCCAGCCAGCATGCCAGCCATAGGACTGACAACAACATGTTCTGCTTTATAATATGCGTTTTCATGGTTTTACTGTTCTTATCTTAATTAGCACTTTCAGCCAAACGACAAATCTGGCATCCGGCCATCAGGAAGGCACCTACACCATATACCTCAGTCATCTCGCGAGTCACCTTACGCGGATCGGCTCCGATCGGTTGAACATACCCCAACTTACCGTCGGCATCGACTGCATCGACCAAAGCCTTCCATCCTTTCGCAACGACAGGCAAAAATGCGTCTTTGTCGAGCAATCCCTCGTTGATACCATAGGCCAAAGCATAAACAATAAAACCTGTGGCACTCGTCTCGGGCGAAGGATAAGATTCCGGATCGAGCAAACTGGCATGCCAATATCCGTCGGGACTCTGCAAGCCGGCAACGCGAGTGGCCAGTGTGACAAACAGGTCTTGGTAGAATTTACGCGAAGGTTCGTCACCAGGAAGCGCCTGAAGAATTTCGGCCAATCCTCCCAAGACCCAACCGTTACCCCGTCCCCAAAACACCTTTTTACCATTGGCTTCCCGTTTGTCAAAATAACGGCGGTCACGGTAGAACATTTGTTCCTCTTTGTCATACAGGTAATCGTAGGTAGCCTTGTATTCTCTATTCAGAAAATTCAAATACTTCTTGTCAATAGTTTGCGCATAGAGCTTGGCATAAACTGGAGGTGCCATGAACAGCGCATCGCACCACGACCAGCGACTCAACGTTTCCAAGCGGCTGTAATCCAATTCCAATGTCACTTCGGGCAGGTTGTCCACCACCCAGTTGGCACGTGCCATCACAGGAGCTATCATCTTTATTTCGCCATACTTACGATACAAATCAATAAAGGGCTGACCTACGGCAATAAAATCCGCATGATACATCCACTTACCCATTTGGAAATGATTTCTTCGCCCAATACGAAGCAACCATTTATAATAAGAGCTGTCGCCATCTTCATTTTCTGTCAATTCGGCCCAATCCACCATGCCCATGTAAAGTGCGGCATGAGTCCAGTCCAAATCATCATGTTCAGCCTCCTTGTTAGGATTGGCTATTTGCCAGTCAGCTACCCGTTTCATCCAAGCCTTCACTTCAGTTTTATCGAATTTCGGCTGAGCCACCATCTGTAAAGTTGCCGCCAACCACAACATCGCATACAAACATATCTTTTTCATATCATCCTATCATATTATTGAATAAAACATACAGAATTAACCGTTTAAATACTCACAAAAAGTTTCTGCAAAAAAAGCCAATTTCAAGCGCAACGGTTTACTCTATTCGCCATTTGTTTTATTCAAATCGTTTAACGGGCTTATTTTCTATGTTTTGTTGCAAATGAAGTGGGGGTCTCACCAAAAAACTTCTTGAATGAATTGGTAAAATAAGCCTGACTTTCAATACCTATCTGCATCATAATCTCACGCATCGTCAGATTTTCTTCGATTATCAGCCGGGCCGCCTTACGTAAACGACAGTTCAATACAAATTCCACAACCGACTTACCAGTCAAACTTTTCACCTTGGAATACAACTTACTCCTACTCATTCCCAATTCCTCCGCAATCTGATTAACGTCCATCTGCGGCTGGTCCATATTGTTCTCTACAAACTCGATGAACTGTTTCAAAAACTTATTGTCTTGTTCGTTAGTAACCAATTCGCTGCTATCCGCATAATAATTCTTAGCATAATGTTCCTTCAACTGCTGACGATTACGGAATATATTCAACAGCGACAATTTTAAATAAGTTAAATCAATCGGTTTCTCAAAATAGAGATCCGCTCCCGAGTCCACTCCTTCGATCTTACTTTCCAAACTCGTTTTAGCTGTAAGCAGAACAACTGGAATATGCGAAGAATTCAGATCCTTCTTAATATCATTACATAAAGAGACACCATCCTTGTTAGGCATCATGATATCGCTGATGACCAAATCAAAGTCCGTTTCTTCCATCCGTTTCAAGGCGTCCAATCCGTCCACAGCCTGAACTACCATAAATTCATCGGCTAAGGCTTCGGCAATCAACGCACGCAAGTCTGCATTGTCTTCCACCAACAAGATTTTTTTCTTATTCTCGTTCTGTAATCGTTCCTCTACATGCTCTATGCTTTCTGCCACTTCTTCCCGAATATCTGAAACAGAAGGCTCCGCCTCTTCCACCGTTTTTTTCTTAAAATCAGCTTCACAGAACACTCCGGTATCCAAAGGCAAACGAACTACCATATCCGTACCTTTCTCTCGTTCGCTGTAGATTGTCACTTCACCTTTCTGTAACAAAACAAGACTTTTCACCAATGCCAGGCCAATACCTGTCCCCAGATGAGCATCGGTATTAACAGTGTTTACCTTATAGAAACGTTCAAACACACTACTGATAGAATCTCCAGAAATGCCAACCCCAGTATCACTCACCACCAAACAGAAAGCCTTCTCAATACAGTCCCCGACTGTAAAACTATTCTTGTAGGGAGACACAAAAGGCTCACCCACATTCAAGGTTTTCAAACGAATTTCCCCCTTATCTCGCGTATATTTGAAAGAGTTGTTCAGCAAATTCATGACAATCTTTTCTACAACATTCTTATCCGCATAAATTGTATCTGGCAAACTCTTGTCACACTCAATGCGGAAATCAATATTCCGCTGTTTGGCATAATCCTCAAAGTCATTGCCAATATCTGTCACCATACGGTTGATATTCAACGGTTCCAGTTCCAGTTTCATCATTCCGTTCTCAACCGTCCGAAAATCCATCAGTTCATTCACCAAGTTCAACAATCGTTGCACATTACCATTCAGTATCCGATAATAATATTCCTTCAGCCCCTCTCGTCTCAATTTGTCCAATGCTGCCAAAATCAACGACAGTGGTGTTCGAAAATCATGCGAAATATTGGTAAAGAAACGCAATTGTGCCTGATGTATCTGCTCTTTCTTATCACGTTCCACGCTTTCTTGATAGAGCAACATCTTGAGTCTCTTTTTCTCGGAAAAATGCCGATAGATAGCATAAATTCCTCCCACCAAAATCAACAAGTAAAACAAATAAGCAGGCCAACTGAACCAAGGTGCAGTCTTTCGTACAACTTTAATGACAGTAGGCTGTTCACTCCATACACCATCACTGTTAGCTGCATAAACCTCAAAATAGTAAGTTCCAGCAGGCACCTTCGAATACATAGCCGTACGGTTTTGGGCGTTGACCGTTATCCAAGTATCGTTATACCCACGCAAACGATACTTGAAACGATTCTTTTCCGGAACATGATAACTATCCGAAGAGAACTGAAAACCAAAGTTCATCTGGTCATAATTCAGTACGACCTCACGAACCGAGTCATTAAGTCTATATTCAGGATGTACAGACTCGTGATCAATGAAGAAATCTGAAATTACCGCCTTCGGTTTATAATTATTATAAGAAATCTTTCGAGGATCTACAGCCGTAAAACCATTCGTACCGCCAAAATACAATGTTCCATCTCCCCCCTTCATAGAAGCCAATGGATAATACACCTGCCCTTGTGTGTTTTCCCCTTTATCAAACCTAGACAAATGATTTTGCACGATGTCATAACAATAAAGGCCATCGTCCGTACCCATCCACACATTCCCCGCATCATAACATAATGTATAAATAGAATAGATCTTTTGTTGCAGTACATCCTTCATAGGTATAAACTGCAACGTATTTGTATCAAATTTTACAAGACCGTTACCAATAGTACCAATCCAGATATTTCCGGAATCGTCTAGACAAAACGTAAACAAACCCAAATAAGTCGAATCGTTAGGTAACATTTTTTCCACTTTATGCGTATGGACATCCATGCAATACAATGCTTCATTACTGATAGCCCATAAATTATTTTCACCCTGACGCTGAATATCAAACAGATAATTATTATTGTCGTCCAACTCATAATGGACAAAAGAACGAGTCTGAAAAGAAAAATAAGAGACGACAGGCTGAGGATACTGATAAGCCACCCACAATCCAGAATCTGCCTCCAGCACTGTTTTTCTCATATCATTCACTAGCAACGAATGTTCGTCATCCTTGTCATGACGATAACGGGTCATGCTCCCACGCCTCGTATCATATACATCCAGCCCCTCTCTGAAAGTGGAAATCCAAAGCCTCCGTTCATTATCCAACACTAAAGACTTCACATTATTCAAAGCCACCTCCTTCTTGTCTATAAAAGGAGTGACTTTTCCTGTTGATACCTCCATCCGATTGAGTCCTCCTCCTTCTGTACCGATCCAAAGAGTGTTACCATCCTCTGCAAAAGCACTTACCGGCGCATAGTTTAGCCCACCGAATTCAGGAATCCATGTTTTAAAGGCATTACTCTCATTGACATTCACACAACACAATTTGCCCGAATACATTCCGATCCATACATTTGACTGTTTGTCACCATAGATTTCCCAAACCGAATTGTCCGGCAAACTGAATAAATCGGAGCGGGAATGTTTGTAATGAGAGACTTGTCCATTCACTGTATTGAGAATATAAATCCCATCTATCGTTCCCATCCACACCTGCCCATCAGCGTCCACATAGAAAGCACGCAAAGAAGAACCGTCATACTCTGAAGTAAGTTTAAAATGTTTTTTCACCCGAAAAGTGCTCAAATCGATTTGATATAATCCATCTTTATCCACAAAAGCCCACAGACTTCCTTTACAAGCCTGAGCAAAGCGTATATAGCCTTGCGTATCCGGCAATACATAACAAAGTTCAAACCGACTATCCGCATTATTAAAACGATAAATCCGCTGATGGACAAAGGTGTATAAATCCTGACGGTAAGTACAAAAAGCCGCATTAACGTAGTCCGGCCTCTGACCATCATACAAAGGAGCAGATAACTTACCGGATTTTTCATCCAACAAATACCACAGACTCTGCAATCGTACCCACAAACGATCCGCATTGTCCACCTCAACGACAGAAACCGAATCGTATATCCGTTCAAAACTATCCGTTACCGTTTCATAGCGATAAACTCCGTTGTTGGTATTCACATACAAGCAACCAGACGAGTCAGATGCCATATTCTTAAAAATCCATCTTTTAGTTGGCTCCAGATTTGCAAAATATGGATAATATTTTTTATAGTGATAGCCATCAAAACGATAAAGTTCATAATCCATCATTACCCAGATAAAGCCGGTCTGATCCTGCTCTATTTCTTTTACACCATCATAATAAAAACCACCTTCAGGAGACATCGTTCTGAACCGGTAGTTAACATTTGTAGAAAAAGAATCCAAGGTACAGACCAACAAACTAAGGAATAAAAGAATTTTTGCTTTCATAAAAATATCACCATTACTATAAATCCATATGTAATCTCACTCTATCCTAATATAAGGAAGCCGTACAAAAACGACATCTCCACCATTCTTGTACAGCTTCCATCTTTCTGACTTTAATCCGTCAAATCCCTGTATCGACCGGATTTTTATCCGGGAAAAGAGGACTATAAAGCACCGTACGCTTCAAGACCTGAAGTTTTCCATCCTTCACGAATTCCTCTCCACGCTCAGACAAATGCTGCACCATGGCAGCACGAAGTTTTTCTAACTGATCGCGATACTTTTTATCATTTACCACGTTCTTCAGCTCATGAGGATCCTTATCCAGGTCGAACAATTCTTCCGTACCGGTATGAAAACGCCACACGTATTTAATCTTACCGTCAGTCAAAGCGCACCAATAATTGTCGGGACTATAACAGGTAGCATGTTCCAAATCAATATATTCGCGCCATCCTCTTCCGCTTCCATCCATCAGGCGTGTCAATGAAAGCCCATCCATATCAGCAGGCACCTGTCCACCAGCCATTTCGAGGAAGGTAGGAAGCAGGTCACGAAGTTCCACCGGCGCATTGACCGTTCCACCTTTCGGGAAGCCACAAGCCGAAGGCCATTTCACAATATAAGGTACATGTACCGACCCTTCATAAGGATAAGTCTTGCGCCAATGATAATGGTCACCCAGCATATCACCATGATCGGAGATATAGCATATCAAAGCATTGTCGTACATACCCTCTTCTTTCAACGCCTGCACAATCTTACCTATCTCTTCATCAATAAAAGTCACGTTCGCATAATAGTAACGGCGCGAATTCTTGGCATATTCATTCCCGAAATTACCATAAGCTGCATCCGAAGGCGCATCAGAAGCATTCTTCAGGACAGTGTAGTCCTTGTCTTTGCACCATTCCCCTACATAAGGAGCCGGCACGTCCTTGCCTTTATACATATCGGCAAACCGTTGCGGTGGGTCATAAGGACTGTGCGGACGAGCAAAAGACACCTTCAGGAACAGTGGTTGTCCGTTTCCCTTCTTGTAATTGTATATCATCTCCCGTGCCATTTCTCCGGTCCATGCCGTAGGATGCAGTTTCTCGGGAAGCCGGTATGTAGCCGCCCCATGATCGTTCCAACCTACATGAGTAGAATCCGGATTAAGTCCGGGTGCCTGCATCTGAAACCATAGGCGATAGTCGCTGATAAAATCGTCTGTTTCTACCCGACCGCTTTCATCAACCAACGTACCATGGAAACCATGCAAGGACTTTTGTGGGAACCAGTGCATTTTGCCGATACCGAACGTATAATAATCCAAGTCGCGCAGCATCTGCGGCATCTCATAGCGGTAACGGCTTCCTACCCTACCATAGCCCAGCATGCCATGATGCCAGGGCGACAGGCCGGTCAGCAGGCCGGAACGGGCAGGTGTACTGCTAGGTGTGGACGAATAGCCATTCAGGAAAAGAGTACCGTCATCAGCCAAAGCATCCAAATGGGGAGTCATGACAGAAGGATTGCCCATACAATGCATCGCATCCCCGCGATGCTGGTCGGACACAATAAGTATAATATGCGGTTTCTGCTGTGCCACCAGATAACCCGGTACCAAACCTGTGCCGACAGCTAGCACCCAAGTAGCCCTAAACCAGTTCTCTTTTTCCATATACTTAGAACTTTAAAGTAAACGACTGAGTGGCACCTGCAAAAACAGGATTGTCCGAGGGACAGAAATCAATAGTCTCCACTCCACCTTTCGAACCGGAAACACGTACTATGACCTGAACGGGTTGACTCGTCTGGCCGGGATCGGCTATATGGACTACCGGACGTCCAGCATCCACATTCTTCACGATCAAGGCACAAGGCCGATCCACACGTACGGACAACTTACCATCCTTGAATTCACCCGGACGATAGAAGACCATCTGCCAAATGCCCAACTTCTTATGTCGAACAGCCTGTATATCGGGCGTGTTGCTCAAGATCTCGACAGAAGCATTCTTTTGATACTTCTTCATCTCGGAAACCATACGTTTGCCAGGTACTACAACATAAGCATACGTAGCACCTGCAGGTTGGTGACCATGATCGAGACTCACAGTAAACACCTTTTCTTCTATCGGTTCCTTCCGATTCACACTATTGTTGATGTCATACCAACTGCCACTCTGCTGCTGTACGCCTGCCACGACACGACCTCCCTGAGGAAAGAGATAACCGATACCATCGTGTAATACCCAGTCAATATCCTCATAAACAGCCTCTTGATCTGGAAGTGCCTGCTGCTTGCCACCAACAGAAATCACAGCACCTTCAGAAGCTGCCAGACATTGGTTAACCGACGTATAGACAGCTTCAGAAGAAGTAGAACGAATATCCGAGCCTAAACAAACCACTTCGTCATCGAAGAAGAACCAAGCCTTGTGAGCTCCGGTATTGATGCCTTTATACGTATCCATATAGGCATAGGTCGTCACACCATAAAGGCTATCAGATACACCTCCTGCAAAAGTAGAAGTACCCATACACTGCCAGTCGCTTGCTGCCAAAGGCACCTCCTTAAGCAGAGGAGCCGTCACACCGGGAATACGAGCCCAGTTCCATGCCGGGAAGATATTGAAATATTCACCTCCGCGGGTCGTGATGTTCGTACATCCGTCCGACAGAAAATAGGTCTTCAAATTCTCTCCATTACCATATTCGCAACGGGCTGTACGGGCCGACACCAGACGCACGTCAAAAGCATACTGCGGGCGAACGTGCAAGGTGTAGTCACCACGGAAATAATGAGTATGTTTCGGCTGCAAGCCATCGCCCGGTGCTTTTGTTCCTTCCATACGTGCTACAATATCACGAAACTCATCGGCATGAGCCTTGTCCAGTTCCACCATACGTTTGGCAAACAGAATGGTGTGCGACTTATCCAAAATATCCGGACGGCTGATACTGCGTCCCAGTACGTCATACGACATATACTTGCCTCGCATGACCGCATAATACGTTTCACGCATAAATTTACTAATCAGCTCCAGCTTATCCTGCGGCATGGCAAAGCGGGTACCACGGGTGTACATAGCCACCTGTGTCACACCTTTCAGAATTTCGTCTCCATATCCGCCGATATACAACTGCTGTCCATGCTGGAAATTGCTGTTGTCATGCTGAAATCCTTCATCGGTCGTATATACTACGGGATTATATACATTTTCAAGCGCATAAGCCAAATCTTCCGCATTCCGTTGCAGGCAGGAGCGATATATCCAATGAAGGGCAATATCCGTACGGTTGGCACCGGTCCACTTGGCAGGATCACCACCATCAGTCTTCACACGTTCCAATATTTTTTGTTCCAGAGCTGCCGGTATCTGTTTCTTTCCGGTACGCATCTGTATAAGCAGCACTCCCAATTTCTGAGGTTCGGAAATCTGATTGTACCACCAATTATGGCACCACGGATTGCGTTCATGCCAAAATTCCAATCCTCTTACAATCTTGTCATACAGGGATTCGTCACCGAAATATTTATTTTCCGGATTGGTATAGGCATATACAAAATCGTTGATACGTTCCACATGAACCAGCGGAGGCCAGTTAGTACGCTGAATACTGGCATAGTCCACATCGGTGAACGAGCCGTCCTGTTCACTATACTTGGCCAAAGCCTCATCAATGGAAGGATTGGATACAAAGTCCTGACGGATTTTCTGCATCAGCGTTTCAAACTCGTCGCCCGACTGTATCCCATTTTGCGACCAAACAGGAAGTCCAAAGCCACTCAGTACCCAAAGGACAGTCATCCATAGTCTTAAATTTATTCTCATAGCATTCAAAAATATTTCTTCGTTCAAAAATAACAATATTCTATCTAAAGCCCCAAAAACATCAGGCAGAAAAAAGACAAATACCTGTTTGAAAGAGCTAAAGTCTTACTTTAGTCCGCCAACTAGCTACTTTACGAAACTAGCCATGAACTTTAGAGAAAACACAAACATGCCTCTACCGATGGTACAGCTTTTCCCTAAAAAAAGCTTTGCACTTTCACCCCCATAACACATTCATATACAAAAAATGTTATGAAAGCAAGACTAAAAAGGCTATTTTCACTACTTCCACAACAATGCTTAACAAAAAAGTGAGAAGTAATATACCAATAAAAAACGGGACTATACACAAATCGCGTTTTCGTACAGTCCCGTTAAATCACGTTTCTTTCAATAGAATTTAAAAGCTATTTCAAGCGTCCACTCGGAATTTCAACATGTTCCCTTTATAATACAAGACACTAAAAATATCATTTCTCGCTTCCTTTTGGCCATCCAGGATTTTGTTCCAGATTAGGATTAGCGGCTATAGCAGAAGATGGTATCGGGCGCAAATAATCTTTTGCTGGGTCAAACGACCGCCGTTCTGCTGCATAGTTTGTACCTGCATATGGATCAATGTATTGCTTACCATCCTCCGGATTTACATATACATAAACAGCATTAGCACCCGCCTCAGATGTTCCTCCCTTAGTAATAGCACCATCGTAACGAGGATTGTCGAAATCCGCATCTTCCAAACGCATTCCCAAAGGACGTTCTTTCAGTTTTTCACCCCAAGCCCAACGCATTAAGTCATAGTAACGTAAATATTCAAAGCACAACTCAACACGACGTTCACGACGGATCTCGACCAACAAGGAAGAGATACCATACTTAGCATATTTCGGATCCATTTCAGGATTAGTAGTAGTTAATGGAACCATACCGACGCGTCCACGTACTACATTGACAGTTTTGTCCAATACTTCTTGCGTACATTCACCCAATTCAGCTTTTGCCTCAGCATAGTTCAACAACACTTCCGCATAACGGAACAAAGCATAGTCACTGGTTTCATTCCCATAACCCATTTTATCCAATTCTTTTGAATAATATTTGATGGCATGATAACCGGTCGGAGTAGGCCAGTTGGTCATGTTACCGATACGTGGGAATGTTTTTTGAGCATTGCCACCATTCAGAAGAGCAGCAGAAGCCTCATTTCCAGGTTTCAGGAACGTCTGCGTCAGACGTGGGTCACGGTTCGTGAATTCCTGTTCCGGAGTATCGTTGCTATACTCTTGACTCAAACCTACCGGACGGGCCTGGCCATCACTGTCGATGCAGAGGTAATCATCCACAAAATCTTTAGTACCGCCATCACGCAAGTTTACTACATACCCAGCCATACGATGACGCAACAAACCGGCGGCATACTTACGATAGAAGATAACCTCAGAGCATGCAGACATATCGTCCATAATAAACAGGTCTGCATAATCCGATTCCGGATTTCCTGTACTGTATAAACTATAGCCCATGCCCATCAATTCTTCGGATGCCTCTACACAAGCATTCAAAAATTCTCGTTCATCTCCCAAATTGTGATATTTGCGGAATGTTCCTTCGAACAAACCAATACGGCTCTTCAATGCCAAAGCAGCTCCTTTGGTCAAACGGTTTTCCCCCCAATTCTCAGCCGGCAAATACTCACAGGCCTTGTTAATGTCATCCAATACCTGAGCCATTACTTCCTTACGCGGAGTACGAGGACCATACAGTTCCGGTGAAGAAGTATCCAACGCTTTCGTTACCAAAGGTACATCACCATAAGTTTGTACCATATAAAAGTAGAACCATGCACGGAAGAACAATGCTTCGCCCACATAAGGTAATTTGGCACTCGTTTCTGCCTGTACTCTGTCATAGTTCTCCATGAACACATTAATTCGGCGCAACAATGTCCACGACCAGCTACCATAATTGGGATTTCCCTCAGGTTGATTTTCAATGCCGGCTGCTATGGCTGCCGCCCATGAATGCCCGGCATCAGTCGATACAAAATTATCTGACATCATTTCCCGTCCGTACGGACCATAGTTTCTTACACTATAAGTTGCATTGTGAAAACCGACCATGAACTTATAAGTACCATTGTTACCGGCTTCATTGTAGATGCCGTTACAATAGGCTTCCAGGTCATCGGTCGTATTCCAAAAAGCCACGTCATTCAAGTCGTTGGTAGGGATACGATCCAAGAACGAATCGTTGCAGGAGGTTGCAGCCAACGCCAAAGCCCCCACTACTATATAATTATAAATACGTTTCATTGTCATTTCTCAATTAGAAGGTTAAATTAACACCAATAGAATAAGATCTCATAAACGGGTAAGTCATACTACCGCCATTTACAATTGCTTCAGGATCATACGGACCTTTTACCTTCGTAAATTCGAACAAATTCTCCGCACTGACATAAATAGAAGCATTGGTCAACCATACTTTGCTAATCCACTGCTTGGGCAAATTCCAACCAAGTGTCAAGTTCTTCAAACGGCAATAGGCAGCATCTTGCAAGTAACGGTCGTTTGTTACGCGATTACGCGTATCTTTGGCACGCGGTATAGGCAAATAAGCATCCGGATTATCCGGTGTCCAAGAATCATAAACATGCCATTTCTGTGCATTGTAGTATTCAGAACCTGCCGGCCAGAAGGCTTCGCCAGTCGGCATATATTCACGTTTTCCTACACCCTGGAAGAAGATATTCAAATAGTAATCCTTGTAAGTCAAGTTAGCTGTGATACCATACTGATAACGCGGCGTTGTATTACCAATGATTTCCAAATCTCCATGGTCGTCCAACGTTTCAATTCCATTATCTATGACTCCGTTTCCATCAACGTCTTTAACCTTGATATCACCAGCTCCCCATACGACATTAGAAATATCCTTCTGACTATACCAATTAGCGGCTTCTTCATCACTTTGAAACAGACCTTCTACACGATATCCCCAGATTTCTCCGACTTTCATTCCTTCGTAATAGGTATTAAGGTCACCCGTAGGATTGTTATATTTTGTAATCTCGGCTTGTGAGTCAGACAATACCAAACCTAAACTATAAGAAAAATCTTTGCCGATTTTGTCTCTCCAGTTCAATGTCAACTCCCAACCACGTGTCTTCAATTCAGCAGCATTTGCGGGAGGAGCACTAGTACCCAGCAAGGCAGGATAAGACACCTTAATCAACATATCTTTTGTGGCACGAATGTAATAATCAAAACTCATGTCCAAACGTTGCTGCAAGAAGGTCAAGTCAATACCCACGTTTGTAGTAGAAACTTTCTCCCATGTCAAATTGGGACTAACCAGATTACCCGGATTGATTAAAGTAGCATAAGAATCGCCCATTACCCAGTTTCCGGTAGTTCCACTGCTCATAAACGGAATATACGGATAATACTTCGTATTACCGCTCCAAGCGCTGGATGAAATCAACTGGTTACCCAACTGACCCCAAGATACACGAAGTTTCAGGTTGTCCAACCAATCGCGTGTACCTGCCATGAAATTTTCCTCACTAAGACGCCATGCGGCCGAGAATGAAGGCAGGAACACAAAGCGGTTATCAGAGGGGAAACGAGAGGTTCCATCGTAACGACCGTTGAACTCGAACAAATATCTGTCATTATAAATGTAGTTCAAACGGAAGAAGCCACCACGCAATGCCCACTCATAACCGTTTTGAGACACTTCATGATTACCGGATCCCAGACTCAATGAAGGTATTTCGCCATTCAGAATGTCATAACGTTTTCCGCTGAACGTGGAATATTTGGTCAACTCTTGGTTGAAACCAATCATAGCCTTCAAATAATGTTTGTCAGCAAATGTATTTTCATAATCTGTATAGGCGTTGAACGAATAGTAACTGGTGTTGTAATTATACATCTTATAATAGTTCGTTACCGTACGGCCATAAGTCTCCACAAAACTATTGGTGAAGAACTTAATGGGTTTGGAATGCTCAGAATCTTTTTGATAATTGAGGTTATAATTAAAATCTACGTGAGCTTTCCATCCTTTCAATATGTCGAAGTCTGCGGTAGCAGTCAGCCAGATATCATGTTGGTCTGATATGTTTCGTCCGGCATCTTTCAGCAAGGCGTAAGGATTATTTTCAATGTACAAGCCTTCGAACTGATCATATTCAGGATAGCGCGGATCTTTTTCCCAAACATTGATGAAATCGGAAGGTGTATTATAAACCACGCGCTGCCAAATACTTTTCCCTTCATACAAGAAAGGCTCATCGGACGTTTTATAGTTATACAAAGCTTTGAATCCCAACTTCATCCATTTGGTAGTCTGGTTCTCTACATTAACGCGAGTGTTCAACTGTTTGTATTTGTCATTACCCACTTTGTAGAGACCACCTTGATTCAAATAACCTATTGAAGTATAGAAACGGGTCTTCTCACTACCACCACTGATATTGATATTATGGCGTTGGGTAGGAGTCACGTTTTTAACCATTTTATCCTTATAATCAGCATAGCCATAATAATAGAGTTGACCGTTTTCTACTTCATATTCAGGGTTATTTATAGGATCAGCCTCATAGGCTTTCATTTTCTCAATAACTTCGTCACGGTATCTCGCCGCAATACTTCCGTTTACGCAAGCCAAGTTCATCCATTCTGCATATTGCGACTGGCTTTCAATGAATTCGGGCATAATTGAAGGTTTGGCAAACGAAAAGTTCCCCGTATAGCTGACAGTGGTTTTTTCAGCTTTAGAAGGATTTTTAGTAGTTACCAATACAACACCGAAGGCAGCACGCACACCATAAATAGATGATGCGGCAGCATCTTTCAATACCGTAACGTTGGCAATGTCGTTGGGATTCACCAAATCGAGGCTCATCTCTACACCGTCCACCAATACCAACGGACTACCACCGTTGATAGAAGTAGTACCACGCACGTTGATAGTAGGACTTGCCCCCGGCTGACCGCTGGAATTCGTAATCTGAAGATTAGGGATGGTACCCTGCAAAGCGCTTGCCGTGCTGGTAATAGGACGGCTTTCCAACACTTTAGAATCGATTTGACCGATAGAACCAGTCAGATTGACCTTTTTCTGCGAACCGTAACCTACCACAACCACTTCCTCAAGTGCTTTGGCATCTTCACTCATCTGTACATTAAACTCCGTCTTACCAGCGACTTTAATTTCCTGAGTCACATAACCTATAAAAGAAATCTGCAATACTGCATCTTCCGGAACATTCGACAGGACAAACTTTCCGTCCACATCGGTAATCACACCGTTACTTGTTCCCTTTACCAAGACATTGGCACCAATCACCGGGCCAAAATTGTCTGTCACTACACCCTTTACAGTCTTACCGTTCTGTGCTATCACTTGCACAATGTCAGCATCCGAAAGAGTTCCATTCAAAGGACTTGCCATCACGCCCGCACTGGAAAGAGTGCACAAGGCGCAAAACAAAATGCGCTTTGAAAAATCAGAAGATGTTTTTCCTCTTTTCATAAATAGACCTTTTTAAGTTTGATAATTAGATTAGGATAACTATTTTTGTTTTTTTCATCCGTTTCACCCTCTGGAACCATGTTTTCATGATTTTTAGATTTAATACCGCAAATTTAAAAAAAAGCTGATAAAGAGGTTTACTCTTTTTGCTTTTTCCTTTACTATTTTTCGATAATTTATGTAAGTACATATAAATCAAGAAATTACAAAATATTAAGAACTTGAGGAAAGGATAAGATATGGACAATTAAGACAAAAGAAATGTACAATTTTTGCCACAAAAAAAAGGAAAGGCTAACAAAAAACAGCAGAAGTGCTGTTACGAGGACAGGTATAGAGAGAGCATTTACGAAACAACGAGAAAATACGACATGGAGAAAAGAGAAAAAGAAAGCACTGCGCAAAGGTGTGACGAAGTGCTTCATGAGGGTGCAACACAGTGCTTTGTGAAGGTGTCACACAGTGCTTCATGAGAACCTGACGAAGCACTGCATGAGAGGCTCAGAAAGCACTGCATGAGAAAGAGTGAAAAACGGCCTGCAGGCAAGTCAGCGTACCGCTATTTCTGCAAAGCCCATCGACTCGCCTTCCGTGACCATACGGACAGCTCTCAGATAAAGATAACGCGCATTGACGGGCGTGAAATAAACCGACTGCATCACGGGATTGTTGCGGATGTTGGAGAATTCACCCGCCTTGACCACATGTACGTCCTGCCCGTCGGAACCGGCCACGGACAGTTCATAATGGGAAACCAACCCTTTGTTCGGCTCACCCTGGTCGGGCAGGAAGTGGAAGGAAGAGATGAAACGTTCACTGCCCAGGTCGATGGTCAGCAAACTGCCGTTGACAAAGCAGGTAGTCTTCTCATCACGGTCGGATGCTGCGGCAGCCTCCTCAGGCTTCACATCAGAAAGAGTGAAAGGAAGGCTCTGCATCCGGGTAGTCGGAACCGCGTCAAAGAGTTTGTCGGCATTTTCACCAGCGTCATATACTCCAATGTTGTTGATGCACAACGGGCCGCGCGCATCGGTAATGCGAATACGGATGCCGTCGGATACAACGGAAGAGAAACGAAGGAGACGCTTGTAGCCGATGGTGGTAGTCTCTTCGTTCAGGACAACAGGCAGCCAGCTGCCCGAAGCGTCACGATACTCCACGGTGAAAGCCTTCACCCGTTGCCCCAAGGGTATGTATTCCTGCAAAAGCATACGGTTCATCCGCGTCGGAGAGGAAAAGGAGAACGTGATGTCGGCTGCCGTCACACTGTCGGCCGTAGCCCAATAGGTATCATAGTCATCATCCGTCATTGCAGAAGCCACATAATCACCGCCACGTTCATTGCTCACTTGAGGAACCATTCCGGCCACCAGGTTTGTCTCCAGTTCCTTCTGTATCATCTGATGGAAACGCACGGCATTGGCCGAATCAACCGGATGTATCAGGCCGTTCCTGTCCACGGGGAAATTCAGCAACAAGGTAGCGTTGTGTCCCACACTGCGATAATAAAGGTCAACCAGCTGTTCAGGAGTCTTCACTAGGCTGTCCTGCTCGGGATGATAGAACCATCCCGGACGGATGGAGACATCACACTCGGCTGCCACCCACTGGTTGCCGTCGGCATGGCCATACTGAAGCTCGTAACTCTTGTCATAACCGGGATAGACTTCCCCCTTGCGAAGGAAAGACCAGTTGGTGGCGCCGGCAAAACCTTTTTCGTTGCCCACCCAGCGGCAACCGGGACCTCCATCGGAGAAAATAACAGCTTGGGGTTGTATGCTGTCCAGCATCTCGTAAATGCGGGGATAGTTATAATAGTTACGGCGATCGATAGTACGCGTTTCCTTCGTTCCGCCATACCATCCGTCACCTCCATTGGCTCCGTCGAACCAGACTTCGAACACCTCACCATAATTGGTCAACAAATCGCGCAACTGGGCATAGAAATAATCCAGATAAGCAGGGGTACCGTAATTGGCCTGATGACGATCCCACGGTGACAGATAAACTGCAAACTTCAAGCCGTATTTCTTGCAAGCGTCAGATAACTCGCGCACAATGTTTCCCTTACCGTTCTTATAGGGACTGCTCGCCACGCTGTAATCGGTTCCGGCAAACGGCCAAAGGCAAAAGCCGTCGTGATGCTTGGCCGTCAGAATAACACCTTTCATTCCGGCAGCGACCAGTGTCCTGGCCCATTGTTCACAATCCAGATGGGCAGGATTGAACATCTCCGCCGGCGTATCGCCATATCCCCATTCACGGTCGTTGAATGTATTCAACCCGAAATGGATGAAGGCGTACGTCTCCATCTTCTGCCACTCCACCTGCTTGGGTTCGGGAAGCGGAAGAACCGGTTCGGGTGCCTTGACATGACTTGAAGAACAGGCGGACATCACAACTACAAGAAATACAGAAAGCCATAGGGCCGACAAAGGTTTATTGTTTTTCATACAACATCTATTATTTATTAGATTAATATTCAAAATCTTTCATCCAAAGTAACCGTCCTCCGTTCCGCAATGGACAACTTGGACCAAGGAGTGACCGAAGTCCACAAGGCAAGATCGGCCAGTCCTGCGGGATAAGGCTCACCACCCCGAAGATCTTCTTCCAAGGCTTTCAACATCACATAATCCATCCCTTGATGGTGGGTATCCACGTCCAGCGCTTCCCGCCCCCATTGCTTCCAGTAGGAATGTTCATAACGGTTGATATAAGTATCATCCGGTTCCCAGGATTCGTCTGGACTACTCCCTTCCACATAAATCATCCGCCGGTCGCCCTGCCAGATACCCCGCGTACCCTGTATTTCAAAATCAAGGCTGCGCGGACGGGGCAAGGTGGTGTCATGCGTCAGCGAAAGCAATACGCCGCACTCCGTCTCCAGTTGCGTCACCACCACATCGCCCAATGTGATTTTCACATCGGAAGGACCTCCCAAATCACGGATACGCTGCCGCAATCCGGCAGGCTTGGAAGCAAAAGAAGCCAAAGACTTGAAACGGTCAGTACGCCCGATGCTTGCTATCAGACAAAGAGGAGCCAGGCCATGCGTAGGATAAAGGTCACCGTTTTCTTCCTGGTAGAATCGGCTCCGCCAGACGCTTTCCGTCTTGTCACGGTTGCCCAGCGTTCCGTCATCGTCCAGCAACAGACGACGTAAGTCGTGACGGTAACCGCCACGCATATAGACGATCTCGCCCAGTACACCGGCACGCACCAGATTGTAAACGGCCAGATTCTCGCGCATGAAGAGCGTATTCTCCAACGGATAAACACGCTTTCCCGTCCGTTCGGCCAAGTCTATCAAAGGTTTGTATTCGTCCAGATAAAGACCGCCCTTTATTTCCAGGGCGACGTCGGCTCCATGCTCCACGCAATGAATGGCATGCTGCACATGGCACTGCCACGGCGAAGCCACGAACACCAGATCGGGAGTCTGCTCCTCCAGCATGTTCAGATAGTCATGCTCTCCACGATTATAGCAGGCCACATCGGGCATACCGACATCCTCCATACCGGGATCGGCACAGGCCAATATCCGGAAACCGGGAATGTGACGTAACAAACGGAGCAACTGCATGCCCCTATAACCCACGCCTATAAATGCTGTCTTTATCATAATACCATCTATTGCTCTATTTTCCACACAGCGGAAACCTGTGTCAAAGATACAGGTTTCTGCGACATACACCAAACAGAATGGAGGGCAGTTAAGCAAATATTTTGTATCTTTGCCACCCCGAAACAGACAGATTATTCACTTAAACAACGATTTATAATAAGAAGATGGAAACAAACAAGTACATTACCGTAGCTTACAAGCTATACACCGTTGAAGACGGAGAACGTGATTTCACGGAAGAAGCTACCGCAGAGCACCCTTTCCAATTCATCTCGGGACTGGGACTGACGCTGGAAGCTTTCGAGAACCAATTGAAAGATCTGAAAGCCGGTGACAAATTCGACTTCACCATCGCCAGTGCCGATGCTTACGGCGAATATGACGAAGACCACATCATCGACCTGCCCAAGGAGATTTTCCTTATTGATGGAAAATTCGACGATACACGCATCAAGGAAGGTGCGGTCGTTCCCCTCATGACTGCAGAAGGACAGCACATCAACGGCAGTGTCGTAGAAGTGAAGGACGATGTTGTAGTGATGGACATGAACCACCCTTTGGCCGGATGCGACCTGAACTTTGTAGGTGAAGTGGTGACCAACCGTCCGGCTACCAACGAAGAATTGGCCGAAATGGCACGGATGATGAGCGGCGGTTGCGGATGCAGCTGCGACAGTTGCGGAGGCGGATGCGGCGACCACGATTGTGGCGACGGCTGCTGCCACTAATCAATAAAAACAGAAAATGAGGAATGGAGAAATTCCTATTTGTGTATTCAAAATAAAAAAACACTCAGGAATTTCTCCATTCCTCATTTTCTGTTTTTCATTTACTCGTCATGATGTCAAGCACCAGTTTATCTGTCTCATTCATTCCCTGAGACCCAATCTTGGTCAAGTTACGTATGCTTTGGTCCACATCCTTATCGATAATACCTTCCACAGAAGTGACGCAACGATTTTCCATCGCCATAATGGCGGAAAGGACTGCAGTCGATACGCCGGTAGTCACTTTCAGAGCACAACTTGGCTTGGCTCCGTCACAAATCATACCTGTCAGATTGGCTATCATGTTCTGTACGGCATAAGTAATCTGCTCGTACGTGCCTCCCATCAACCAAGTAATACCGCAACTGGATCCCGTAGCAGCAACCACGCAGCCACACAAAGCAGACAGACGTCCCAAGCTTTCCTTAATATAGATAACAGTCAGATGGCTTAACATCAAAGCACGTATCAGTTCTTCTTCCGACTTGCCGTTCTCTTCAGCATATACCACCACGGGAAGCGTGGCTGAAATTCCCTGGTTACCACTGCCCGAGTTGCTCATCACCGGTATCATAGCACCGGCCATACGCGCGTCACAGGCTCCCGATGTATAAGAAAGGATGTGGGAAAAGACACTGTCGCCCATAATCTTATGTTCATAGGTACCGCGAAGCATCTTACCAAGCCCATGACCATAATTACCTGTAAAAGACTGCTCGGCAGCCGCCTTGTTCAATCGGGCGGTATCAAGGATAAAACGGATTTCGTCCAACGGGGTAGTCATCGCGAAATCAAATACCTTGCGGAAGGTCAACTCTGGAACTGTTTCTTCCTCCTCATCACCTCCTACCGCCTGCTTGTCGAGCAGGACGTTCCCATTGCGTGCCACATAGACAAACGACGTATGTCCACCGGCAATAACAGCCGTTGCATGGTCTTGCCCGGCCTCACAGCACACCTCTATATATAGCTTCTCGCTGATATCGGGCTTCAGCGCAATGGAGATACGCTTCTCATCGATGAAACACTTTCCGGCTTCCACCGCCGCAGGGGTACAATCCTTCAACACTTCCAATTGGTATTCCGATTTTCCTATCAAAACACCTAAAGCTATGGCGATTGGCAAACCAATCATTCCCGTACCAGGGATGCCTACTCCCATCGCATTCTTCAAAATGTTGGCACTGAGCCATACACTTACCTTCTCAGGCCTAACGCCCAACGTTTCCGTCGCCTTGGCCACACACAGAGCTACGGCAATCGGCTCTGTACATCCAATGGCCGGAACCACTTCCCGCTTCACAAGGGCTATAATCTGTTGTCTTTCTGTATCGTTTATCATTCTGTCACTTGATTTAAGTTCTTGCAAAGGTATGAAAAAGGTTTTATCAAACAAATAGTCATGAAGCTTATTAAATATCCTGCTTCATTTTCCTATCTCCAAAAAGAAATGTAACTTTGTAGCCAGCTCATTTATGATATTATTTTTATGAAAGTCAAACAATTATTATCTTACTTTCTGTTGACAGCCACATTGTTCTCCTGCATACAGGACGAAGCATTGAATGTTGAAGCGGCTATAGATGCATGTACAGGAACTGACGTACAGTTCACCAACACGATCAACAACAACCGGGGTTTCAACATTTATGTTAACAAAGGCGCTGATCTTTCCCAACAGACGCTGACATTCACCATCCCCCAAGGAGCTACTATAGAATCATCTGCTTCAGCTGAAGGCGATAGTGATTTCGTTAAAAATGAAAACGGAACTTACACTGCCACCCTCAATTTCGACAATGACAATCATACCCGGCAGGTGACGGTTACTTCGGAAGACAAATCCAACAGCGTGGAATACCAGATTTGCGTCATCCTAATGGAACTGCCTACCCGTTACCACTTCGAACGCCTGCAGAACAGCAACGAATCCTACCATATCCTGCTAGAAGAAGAACCGGTGACCTCCGACGGCCTGCTTCACACCCTTCAATGGTGTAGCGGCAATCCGGGATATGAACTGACCAAAGTAGCCAGTACCCCACAGGAATATCCAACCGCACAAGCCGATGAAGGTTATATAGGCAAATGTGTAAAACTACAGACACTCAGCACAGGCAGTTTCGGTGCCATGGTAGGTATGCACATTGCCGCAGGCAATCTGTTCATAGGTTCGTTCGACCTGAGCAGCGCCCTCACCAATGCTCCTGCAGCCACCCATTTCGGTGTGCAATTCTACAAAACGCCCTCCCGCTTGAAAGGCTATTATAAATTCAAACGGGGAGAAGTTTATACCGAAGACGGTGAAACCGTAAACGGCAAGCAAGACTCATTCGACATCTACGCCATCCTATATGAAGCTGAAGACAATGCCTTCATGCTTGACGGGAGCAATGCCTTAACCGACCCAAGCATCGTCTTAATAGCCCGTATTGACCAAGCTGATGCCATGGAAACCGATACATGGAAAGTTTTCGACCTTCCCTTTGAAAAGCAAAACGGAAAGAGTGTCAACGCGCAGAAGCTGGCGGACGGCAAATACAAACTAGGAATTGTATTCTCGTCGAGCATCGGCGGTGCCTACTTCAAAGGCTCTGTAGGAAGCACCCTTTATGTGGACGAAGTGGAACTGATTTGTGAAGAAGACCAATGAATAATATGAAATGTAAAAATATGATAAACAATAGACTATCCCATCACATAGCAATATTATCTCTCATATTCCTGCTAGCAGGTACGAAACTCTCTGCACAGGAAGACAGGAACCAAGGTATCATCCAGTCCTATCTGCGAGGATGGGAATATGCGCTGAAAGCTGGGTTCAGCATCGGAGGTACTTCCCCCCTACCACTTCCTCAAGAAATCAGAACCATCAATGGCTATACACCCGGGGGAGTAGCTATCTCCATCGAAGGAAATACAACGAAATGGTTCGATGAAAAGAAAAAATGGGGTATCACCTTGGGAGTACGGCTAGAAAGCAAAAAAATGACAACCGACGCCGGCGTGAAGAACTACCACATGGAGATTATCAATGCAGACAACGGCAAACCTCTCGCCGGCCTCTGGACAGGAAATGTCAAAACCAAAGTGAACAACTCCTACCTTACCGTCCCCATTCTGGCCAATTATAAGATTAGTAACCGCTGGAAACTGGTCGCAGGTCCCTACTTCTCTTATATGATAGACGGTAACTTCAACGGCCACGTCTATGAAGGTCATCTCCGTACACCCGATGCCACGGGACAACGTGTTGACTTCACCGGCGAAAGCATTGCTACTTATGATTTTTCCAACGATCTGCGCAAATTCCAGTGGGGCGTACAGGTAGGCGGTGAATGGCGTGCCTTCAAGCATCTGAATGTTTATGCCGACCTGACCTGGGGACTGAATGACATCTTCCAGAAAGACTTCCAGACCATCACCTTCGCCATGTATCCCATTTATCTGAACGTAGGGTTCGGATATTCATTCTGATCAGAACCTGCACCAACAATAATCCAACAAAGTCCTACGGGCTGTCGCATATAGTATAAAATATATACAATGCGTGCGCCAGTCCGAAGGACTTTGCCTTTTCTTCCCCCTTCCAATACCCATCAAATCAGAAAACCAGCTAATTCATTGATAAACAGGTATTATTTTTTCAGGTAGCTTTCCGCTAAAACCTGAATACTTTTCAGGTCCGCACCTGAAAGGTCTTCAGGTAGGGCCTGAAAGGCTTTCAGGCAGAACCTGAAAAGGTTTCAGGTACTACCTGAAAAACGCCTGAAAATCAAACGGACATTTATTCCGTCCGACATCATTCATTTTTCATGACATAAGAAAGCTCTAAAAAAGGGAATAAAAAAAGCTGCTCCGATGAGAGAAGCAGCTTTTGCAATTCCATTGAAGTAGGATTATTCACCGATGACTTCCAGGTTGTCAACAATCAACGTACTGTTGGCAGCACCATTAAAGTTGGCCCCATCTTTGCTTGAAGAACAGATAATGGCCAGTTTATAAGTTTTCCCGGCATCATAAGTGGCACCGTCTTTCCACACAAAGCTCAAATCAAACTCGGTCCAGTCACTCTTGGCGGTACCGTCTTCCAGTCTGGCTCTTGCCACGATACGTTCGTCATCACTATCGATATTACTTCCGTCCAGTGTTTCATCCTCAGAAGTTATGGTATAGAGAACGGCCTGAATAGCACATTCATCCACCTCTTCCGTTTCCGTAGCTACACCATCAGTGGTTCTGATAAAGGGAGATCCTGGAGTGTATTTATATACGCCCTTGAATCTTAGAGGATTTTTATCATAAACAACACCGAAATGAGTCATCTTAAGAGCACCACCGGGTTGTAAAGCGCCCAACATATCGTATTCAAAAGAACCGGTAAAAACAGAACCGGCTGTAATGTAGGCCTTGGCAAAGGCAGCCAAAGTGCTACGTGCGTCACGCGTTACCAATTTCGCCGCTTTTCCTTCATATCCCTGTTCCTCTATTACAACGGGATATCCCACCGGATTCGTCTTAGAGTTCAACAGCTGAGCACCTTCATTCGGCGTAGCCAATACATTCAGAGGCAGTGGCGAGCTATATGGTTCGTAGTTGGCACCTAAATCAACTGTTTCCCATTCATTGAATGTAAATGACAACACACTTTGCGAACCCGATACCGAGACCTTATAAGTCTTTGTAGTTCCATAATCTTCTGATACTACAGTATAAGTAACGACCTTTCCGTTGGAGAAGTCTTGGGCTACACCAGAAGCAGGAGTTACCGTAGCACCTTCGGATACTACAATTGTTGGAACAAGAGCCGAAATATCAGCACCCTCATATACCTTGAATGTAATCGTATTGTCGGCATTGATTGTCGGCTGTTCGGAAACGCCTTCGTTGTCGAAAGTAAACGAAGTAATGTCGGCACCTGTAGCTTCTGTACCGTTCAATTTGTTGCCCTTGAAGGTTACCTTGACATTCTGCTCCAGCTCACCGAGCATAGCCTTGATAGCCAGGTCCAAAGACAACTTTCCACCAGCCACAGAACCTTGGGCATCAACAGTTGCATTCAGTCCTGCTGCCTCTACCTTCACCGTTGTAGTACCTGTAAATGTATAAGAACCGTTGCTTTCGGACAAAGGACAATTCAACAATTCAACATCGCCTACAGGAATACTCATAAAAGAGAAATCCTTGATATACAAATTGATGGCCGTAGCACCAGCTTTCTCAACTGTAATTTTCTGATAGGAAGAACCCAAATCAGTTCCATCAACATTCACATTCAGTTCACCCTTATAGCCGCCGGCAATTTCTGTATCAATCACTTGCGTATAGTCCGGATCGTCCTCGCTACAACCTGTAAACAATCCCATTGAACAAATCAATGCGAACAAATAAAACAAACTCTTTTTCATAATTAAAAAACACGTTTAGTTGATAATTAGTTTCTATTTAATAATAAAAATAGATATCCCATTTTTTATATTATTTGCAAAGAAAAGTGTTTCA
>DXAV01000070.1 GCA_019116805.1 Candidatus Bacteroides merdavium
GTTCAACACCAAAGACACACTGTTCTGACACTATCCCCTACCCACCCTCACGACATGCCACTGTGACACAGTGCTCCGTGAGGGTGTCACACAGTGCTTCGTGAGATACTGACGAAGCACTGCATGAGGGGGTAACGGAGCACTTCATCAGACTCTGAGAAAGCACTTCATTAGAATCGGTAGCCGTACAAGTTCCACCACCCCACCGCTATTCATGGCCAGACAACGTAGGAAGGCATATTTTGTACTTCACAGCCAGAATGCGTGTCAGAAAGACCACGATGCCGCAGGCAATCTGACAGATATAAGCGTCCATCCGAGCCAACGTACACAACCAATAGACCAACCCACCGACCACACAAGCCATCGCATAGATTTCCTTGCGGAATATCAGTGGAATTTCGTTGATGAACACGTCGCGGATGACACCACCCGCCGCACCTGTCATGCTGCCCATGATAATGGCCACCCAAAAAGGATAGCCCAACGACAGGCTCTTGCCCACACCTACGACCGTGAACAATGCCAGGCCGATGGTGTCGAAAAAGAAAAACGTGTTGTTCAAGTGAATGAGATGTTTGCCGAACATGGTCACGAATATCAAGGCAAGCCCCGTACAAATCAGATAAATAGGGTCGGTCATCCAGCCGGGGGTCACGTCAAGCAACAAGTCACGCAACGTACCGCCCCCCACGGCCGTAGCAAAACCAACCACATACGCACCAAACCAATCGAACCGCTTGGCTGAAGCCAAACGGATGCCACTGATGGCAAAAGCAAACGTTCCTATAAAATCGAGTATCTGAACAAATGTAGGCATAAGCATGAATTTTCCTGCAAAGAAACGAATAAATTCCATAAGAAAACGTACATTTGTGAAAGATTTAAAATGTTCGACTCATGAAAGTAACCATTATAGCGGGCGCACGCCCCAATTTTATGAAGATAGCCCCCCTGTGCCGAGCCATGGACGCCGCACACGACGCCGGCCAAGACATTGCATACCGTGTAGTCTATACAGGTCCCGAAAACGATCCGGCACTGGAGGCCTCGCTGTTCTCCGACTTGGCCATGAAGAAGCCCGATGCCTATCTGGGGGTGACAGGCGAAAGCCACTCGCAAGTGACGGCCGACATCATGCTTGCTTTCGAAAAGGAACTGAACGAACATCCGGCACAGACGGTGCTGGTGGTCGATGACATGACTGCCACCATGAGCTGTGCCATTGTGGCTAAAAAGCGCGGACTGAAGGTGGCCCACGTCATAGCCGGCACCCGTTCATTCGACATGAACATGCCGCGCGAGGTGAACCGCACCATCGTTGATGCCATCTCCGACTACCTGTTTGCCGCCAGCATGGCCGCTAACCGCAACCTGAACCAGGAAGGCATGATACCGGAATACATCCATTACGTAGGCAACATTCTGATGGATACCATCCGCTATAACCGTCATCGCCTGCTCCAGCCCATGTGGTTCTCCACCCTCGGCCTGAAAAAAGGCTGCTACCTGCTGCTCACACTGAACCGCCGCGAGCTGCTGCAACAGCATCACGTGCTCCAGTCCCTGCTGGAGACCATGAGTCAGAAAGCCGGGCAAATCCCCATCGTTGCCCCATTGCACCCTTACGTACAACAGGCTATCAAAACCTCCGGTGTAGAGTGCCCCAACCTGCACATCCTTCCACCGCAAAGCTACCTGCACTTCGGCTTCCTCATCAACCAAGCCCAAGGCATCATCACCGACTCGGGCAACATTGCCGAAGAAGCGACTTTCCTTGATGTTCCCTGCATCACGCTGAACACTTATGCCGAACATCCTGAAACATGGCGCATCGGAACCAACGAACTGGTCGGCGAAAATTCATTCGCCCTATCTGCCGCACTGGAGAGAATGCTGAAAGGCGAGTGGAAACACAGCGTCCTACCCGAACGCTGGGACGGGCGTACGGCCGAACGCATCGTACAAGTGTTATTGAAGAAATAATTATTAGGATTTGGGAAGCGGGAATTAAGATTTGGATACATAGATGACAGACATTTTTCCATATTTTTAATACTCAAATCCCAAATAATCCAAATTTGCTTCTTGTTTGCATCGTTTTTACTAACTTTGCAGTTCCATTATGATAGATATGAAGCAATTGAATATAACCCTCACCCTGCTGGTGACAATCCTTTTTACATGTATTCAGGGGATGTCCGCACAAATCAAAGGTGTCGTCACTGACTCTATCACCCATGAACCGTTACTTTATGTCACTGTCCAATACGAAGGTAAAGGTGTCGGTGCCATCACCAACGGTGAAGGAGAGTATAGCGTAGAAACCAGACGAGGCTGGGACGAGCTGACTTTTTCCACCATCGGCTATATAACCAAGAAAGTTAAAATAAAACCGGGCCAGAAAGAACTGAATGTACAGATGTCACCAGACGATATCATGCTGGCCGAAGTCGTAGTAAAACCCAAAAAGGAAAAGTATTCAAGGAAGAACAATCCGGCTGTAGAATTCATGCGCAAGGTCATCGAGCATAAAAAGCAGCTGAAGCTGGAAGAAAACGACTTTTACCAGTACCAGAAGTATGAAAAAATGAAGATGTCGTTGAACGACGTCACCCCCGAGAAAATGGAGAAGGGACTATACAAAAAATTCTCCTTCTTCAAGGATCAGGTGGAAACATCTCCCAAGACCGGTAAACAAATCCTGCCTATCTCCATCAAGGAAACAGCATCGCGCACCATTTACCGTAAGGATCCTCGCAGCGAAAAGACCATCATCGAGGGTATGAACTCTACGGGTATCGAAGAATTCTTCAGTACGGGCGACATGCTTGGTACCATTCTGAACGATGTTTTCTCGGATATCAATATCTACGACGACGACATCCGCCTGCTGCAACGACGTTTTGTCAGCCCCATCGGGCGCGGAGCCATTTCTTTCTACAAATACTACCTGATGGATACGCTCATGGTTGACCAGCATGAATGTGTTCACCTGACATTCGTCCCCAACAACTCGCAAGATTTCGGCTTTACGGGCCATCTGTATGTGGTAAAGGACTCTACCTATGCCGTAAAGAAATGTACCATGAATCTTCCGAAGAAAACGGGAGTCAACTTCGTAGAGAACCTGGACATCGTACAACAGTTTGAACAGTTGCCCGACAGCAACTGGGTACTGACCGACGATGACATGACTGTCGAACTGGCCCTGATGAAAGGCATTCAGGGACTGGAAGTGCAGCGCACCACCAAATATTCGAAATACAGTTTCGACGAGATAGAACCCCGTCTGTTCCGCCTGAAAGGTAAAGTCATCAAAGAAGCCAACATGCTGGCCAAGAGCGACGAATATTGGGCAGAAGTACGTCAAGTTCCACTTACCAAGAAGGAAAGTACTATGGACATCTTCATGAACCGTATCGAACAGATACCGGGATTCAAGATTATCATCTTCGGCGCCAAGGCTTTGATTGAGAACTTCGTGGAGACCGGTACCAAGGACCGCCCCAGCAAGTTCGACTTCGGTCCTATCAACACTATCATTACCAGCAACTACGTCAACGGCGCCCGTTTCCGTCTCAGTGGTATGACCACCGGTAACCTGCATCCCCACTGGAACTTCAGCGGATACGGAGCCTATGGTACGCGTGACAAGAAGTGGTTCTACTCCGGCCAGGTGGCCTATTCGTTCAACAAGCGCGAATACGTGTTATGGGAATTCCCTAAGCACTATATATCTGCTAAATACACCTACGACGTCATGTCGCCCATGGACAAATATTTGGAAACAGACAAAGACAACATGTTCGTTGGCTGGAAATGGACGACTGTCGATCAGATGTCTTACATCCGCGACGCTACCATCAACTACGAACTGGAAACCAATACAGGTTTCTCCGTCAAGGCCATGTTGCGCCACCGCAACGACCAGCCGGCCGGCATCCTGCAATACTGGCGCAACGATGGCGAGACCCCTGGCGTAAAAGGCGACAAGAATACCTTCGTCCATGACATCACGACAGCCGAAGTCGGCGTAACCTTGCGTTATGCCCCGGGTGAAACGTTCGTCAACACCAAGCAGCGCCGTGTACCTGTCTCCCTGGACGCCCCGCAGTTCACCCTGTCGCATACAGCCGGCTTCAAGGGAGTATTAGGCGGAGAATACAACTTCAACCTTACTGAAATAGGCCTGCGAAAACGATTCTGGTTCGGTTCGTGGGGAAAGATAGACATCACCGCCCGTGCCGGCGCGCAATGGAACAAAGTGCCCTTCCCCCTGTTGAACCTGCCTATGGCCAACCTGTCGTACATCACCCAGCACAACGAATCGTTCTCACTCATCAACAACATGGAGTTTCTGAACGACCGTTACGGCTCGCTGGCCCTGAGCTACGACATGAACGGCAAGCTCTTCAACCGCATCCCGCTGCTGAAGAAGCTGAAGTGGCGCGAGATGTTCCGCATCCGCGGCTTGTGGGGTACACTGACCGACAAGAACAACCCATACAAAAGCAATGATCCGGACCTCTTCCTCTTCCCCACCCGTAACGGCGTACCTACCAGTTACGTCATGGGAAAGACACCCTATGTGGAGGCCAGCGTCGGTATCTACAACATTTTCAAACTGCTTCACATCGAATATGTGCGGCGTCTCACCTATACCGACATCCCCGGTGTGAAGAAAGACGGAATCCGTTTCATGATCATGATGATTTTTTAAGATATACAAAACGTGCAACCACTGGCAGAAAGGCTTCGGCCTAAAACATTAGACGAATACATCGGCCAGAAACATCTGGTCGGTCCTGGAGCGGTGCTCCGCAAGATGATTGATGCAGGACGCATCTCTTCTTTCATTCTATGGGGTCCTCCGGGAGTAGGCAAAACGACATTGGCCCAAATCATCGCCAACAAGCTGGAAACTCCGTTCTACACCCTGAGTGCCGTAACGAGCGGTGTAAAGGACGTGCGCGACGTCATCGACCGTGCCAAGAACAACCGGTTCTTTTCGCAGGCCAATCCCATCCTTTTCATTGACGAAATCCACCGTTTCAGCAAGTCGCAGCAGGACTCATTGCTGGGAGCCGTCGAACAGGGTATCGTGACCCTGATTGGCGCCACGACGGAAAACCCGTCGTTCGAAGTCATCCGTCCTCTATTGTCGCGCTGCCAGATTTATGTACTCAAGTCACTCGAAAAGGAAGATTTGCTGGAACTGCTCCAGCGGGCACTGACTACCGATCACATCCTGCGCGAACGCCACATCGAGCTGAAGGAGACCACAGCCATGCTGCGTTACAGCGGAGGTGACGCCCGCAAGCTGCTCAACATACTGGAACTGGTTGTCGAGTCGGAAACAAGCGACACCGTCGTCATCACCGATGACATGGTGACCGAACGCCTGCAACAGAATCCTCTGGCCTACGACAAGGACGGCGAGATGCACTACGACATCATATCCGCCTTCATCAAGTCCATCCGCGGCAGCGACCCCGACGGGGCCATCTACTGGCTGGCCCGCATGGTGGAAGGAGGTGAAGATCCCGCTTTCATCGCCCGCCGGCTGGTCATCTCAGCTTCGGAAGACATCGGACTGGCCAACCCCAACGCCCTGCTGCTGGCCAACGCCTGCTTCGATGCCGTGATGAAGGTAGGCTGGCCCGAAGGCCGCATCCCCCTGGCTGAAACGACCATCTACCTTGCCACCAGCCCTAAGAGCAACTCAGCCTACAAGGCCATCAATGATGCATTGGAACTGGTCCGCCAGACAGGCAATCTGCCCGTCCCCCTTCATCTGCGCAATGCCCCCACCAAGCTGATGAAGCAGCTGGGCTACGGCGAAGACTACAAGTACGCCCACGACTATCCGGGCCACTTCGTCCGCCAGCAGTTCCTGCCCGACGATTTGAAGGAGCACAACATCTGGCATCCGCAGGAGAATGCAGCGGAAGCCAAGCATAAGGAACGGATGCAAGCTTTATGGGGAAAAGAAAGATTTTGATTAAATATAAAATATCAAATATAAAATATTAAATATATGGGGGAAAAGGTTTATATACTGAATGACAAATCTGTTCTGTTTGCCATAAGGATTATCAAATTATACAAATACTTAAAGGAAGACAAGAACGAACAAGTCATGAGCAAACAACTTTTACGGAGCGGTACTTCAATAGGCGCCAACATCAGTGAGTCTGTTTATGCAGAATCTTCCTCTGACTATATACATAAACTCGCTATAGCCCAAAAAGAATGCTCGGAGACATTATACTGGCTACAAATTCTAAAACAGACCGATTATCTGACTGAGAAACAGTTTCTATCTATAGATAATGATTGCAGAGAACTTATCAAGCTATTAACCGCAACCATACTTACAATGAAGAAAAAAAATAATATTTGATATTTGATATCATTAGTGTCCAATAAAAATGGACGAGTTAAAAATTTAATCAAATAGTCCTTCAAAAAGGGGACAATCGAGTTCTTTGACATCATTGAAATTAGTCTTATCGAACAGGTCACGTAAGTGGGTTTTGT
>DXAV01000005.1 GCA_019116805.1 Candidatus Bacteroides merdavium
TACTCTTTTTTCACTTTCGTTATTCAAAACGGGCGTTTAGCTCAGCTGGTTCAGAGCATCTGCCTTACAAGCAGAGGGTCGGCGGTTCGAATCCGTCAACGCCCACAATTGTTACTCTTTTTTTTATTTTCGTTATTTAAAACGGGCGTTTAGCTCAGCTGGTTCAGAGCATCTGCCTTACAAGCAGAGGGTCGGCGGTTCGAATCCGTCAACGCCCACAACGGACAAAAGGGATGATACCTGTGAAGGTTTCGTCCCTTTCTCGTTTTTTTCCCCCTCCTATTGTTCTGGCCTGCGGTTCGTTTAAGCTGGGCAAACGCTTCCTTTAAGCTGGGCAAACGTGTCGTTTAAGCTGGGTAAACGTGTCGTTTAGGCTGGGCAAACAGTTCGTTTAAGCTGGGTAAACGCTCCGCTTAAGCAGGGCGGAAGGGTGCCGCCTTTTTTCTGGCGTTCCCATGCAGTGCTTCGTCACCCTCTCATGCAGTGCTTCGTTGCCCTCTCATGCAGTGCTTTGTCACCACCTCACGCAGCACTTCGTCAGAGGCTCACGCAGCACTTCGTCAGAAGCCTATGCAGCACTTCGTCGGGAAGGCAGGCTGTGTTTTGGCGTTTGTCCGTTTCTTTGTGGGCGTTGTGTTTCCTTGCGCCGCTTCGTTGTCCCTTCGTGCGTGGTTCCGTTAAAAGTTTGACCGTTTTACAATTTATAAGATTTTTGTTTTGTACAAATCTTTAACTTTTCTTATATTTGTATCAAATACCGAAGAATAGCTTTGTAATTTGCCGGCTCATATCTTTGGAATATATAAACAAAACAAACAACTTAGAGAACCTTATATGTTATTGATACTTCGGATACTCCTTGTTGGAGTTTCTACTGTGTTTCTGTTGTGTGGCGGAACGTTGTGGATGCGTCGTCACGATGGCGGCCGTTCCCGCAGTTTTCTGGCTTATACCTGGATGTTGTTAGGGTTGATATTTCTGACGCGTTTGGTCGTTGGCTGGGTGGGAGTGCCCGTAGCGGAACGTGCGCTTCCGGTTGCAAACATTATGGGTGGCCTATGTACCGTCATGCTTCTTTATCTCTATCCGTTGGAAATCATTAACAGTGCCTGGCTCAGTCGGAAACGGGCCATCCTTTTTTTTCTGCCCGGTGTGCTTCTGGTCCTCTCTTTGTGGTTTATACGGCCTTTTGCCCGCGATCTCTTTTCGTTTGCCGATATCTGGACCTACATTGGTGAGTTCAATGTGTGGTATCGCTTGCTGGTGTTGCTGTTTGGTCTTTCTTTCTATTCCGTCCTGCTCTATTTCATTCCTTGTAGCTGGATGAGGACTACGGTTTATCACAGTTGGATTGTGCTCTACACGCTGAAAATACAGGTCATCGCCGCCTTGTTCTTTGTGTTTATGCTGACGGGCTCTGCACTGGTCAGTAGCATTCATCTGCTGGTGTGGATAGTGGTGGGCGTCACTACGACCTATCGCGAGCTTTTCATCCGCTTTGAGATGCCTCAAGAAGAAGTTCTGCCGGTTGAACCCCCGGTTGCTGAAGTGTTGCCTGCTCCGGTGGACGAAACCGATGAAGATGCGTCCTTGGCCGATCAGCTGTCCAGGCTGATGGACGACGAGGAAATCTGGCGGAACCCTGACCTCGATTTGCCCGATCTGGCCCTGTTGCTCAATACCAACCGGAGCTATTTGTCGAAGGCCATCCAGCATTGTGGCTACAAGAATTTTTCCGACCTGATGAACCGCAAGCGCATCGCCGAGTTCCTGAAGCTGGCCGATGCCGGTCGGGTGGTCAGTGTGCAGGATACATTCTTTTACGTCGGCTTCCGTTCGCGCGAGACGGCTCTGCGCTGTTTCAAAAAGTACGTGGGAATGTCGCCCACCGATTACCTGCGCCGCCAGATGGCCTCCAAGGGTATTGAAGCTGAATAATTTGCTTTTTTGACGCGTCGGATTTGTGAAAATGACGCACAACCTGATTAAAAAGTTTGTGGTTCGGAATCTTGAACCATAAAAAACGATTTTGCTCTTTCGAATTATAATTGTAGAGGACTTCCTGCCGTCTCGTAATTTGTTTTTTTGAACGCCGAATTTGTGAAAATGAAACGTGTCATAATCGTAGAGCGGTTACCTTTGTACAGTTATTTGTAAAAAGCATTCTGTATTTTTTAAAATAAACTGTAGTTGTGTAAGGAATCTATGTTATGATGGTAAAAAGAGCTTATGTTTTACTCTTTCTGCTTTTCCTGGTCTTTTTCTCTGTGACACGACAGATGCGAGCGGAAGTTATGGCACGTCCAGACTCTGTTCGGGATGATTCTGTCATCCTTTTTCGCTTTGCGTCCGGTAAATCCATGTTCTATTCTCCCTTCAAAGGGAACGACCAAGCCGTCCGAGATGCTGCACAGTTGATAGACAATCATCGCGAACTCATCATCGAGGAGCTGCCGACCGCCGACAGCGTTCCGTCTGTCCCGCTGCCTGAGCGGGTTTATGAGCTTACCCCCTGGTACATCAAGTCCAACCTGTTGTGCGACGCCATCCTGATGCCTTCGCTTGAAGTGGAATACCGCTTCAACGAACGCTGGTCGGCTGCCATCGAAGGTAACATGGCCTGGTGGCACAACAATGGCAAGCATAAATACTACCAGCTGGCCACCATCGTGCCCGAGGTGCGCTGGTGGTTCCTTCCACAGGGAGCCCGCAAGGGCCACTACCTCGGCCTTCTCGGCGGAGCGGGCTGGTACGACCTGGAGAACGGTGCCCGCGGCTACCGTGGCGAGGGAGGACTGATAGGCGTGAGCTACGGCTACATGTTTCCCGTGGGCAAGTATTTCGCCTTCGAAGCCGGTATCGGCCTGGGCTACGCACACCTCAAATACGAGGAATACCTGCCGCTGGACGGGCACTACGTCTATCAGCAGACCGACCGCACCCACTACTTCGGTCCGCTGAAACTGAAATTTGCTTTTGTATGGAATATCGGCCGCTGGACGGAGAAGGGAGGACGAAAATGAATAATATACAATATATAAGGAAAGCGGTGCGATACTTGCTCTTGGTCCTGCTTCTGCTGACGGTTACCGGCTGTCGCAAGGACCTGTGCTACGACCATGAGGAACACTCCTACAGCGTGAAGACCTTCGTGTTGGCCTCTTGGGAACAACTATGGGAACGTACGCATAGCATCAATTGGCAGGAACAGTGGGATGCGAACTGGAGCCGCACTTACGATGAATTTCGTCCCATGATAGGCGGTGGTATCCGTAGCTTGGTTTATAACGAACAGGGTGTGGCCGAAAGTAATCTGTCTTCCGAAGGCGGCCGTCTTTATATGCCCGAAGGCACACATACGCTGTTGTTCTACAACAACGATACGGAGTACATTGTGTTCGACGATATCGCTTCCCTGCCCACGGCTTCGGCTTCCACCCGTACCCGTACGCGCAGCAACTTTGCCGCGCTGCACGAGGGCGAGCGAACCATCACCCCACCCGACATGCTCTACGGAGCCTTCGTGCGCGAATATACCGCCGAGAAGACCCTCGACCCCGTGGCGCTTCCCATCGAGATGCGTCCCCTGAGCTACAGCTACCTCATCCGCTACCGCTTCAAGTCGGGCCAGCAGTACGTGGCCCTGGCGCGCGGTGCCCTGGCCGGAATGGCCGAGCGGGTCTATCTGCAAGACGGGCATACCGACGGCACCACGGCCACGATGCTCTTCGACTGCAAGGTGGACGAGCTGGGTTGTACTGCCCTGCTGCAGGCTTTTGGTGCGCCGGAGTATTCCTATACCGAGGGGTATATCGCCGACGAAAATACCCACACCTATACCCTTAGCCTGGAAGTGCAGCTCAAGAATGGCAAGACGCTGACCTATACCTTCGACGTCAGCCGGATGCTGCGGGCGCAGCCGCGCGGCGGTGTCATCCAGGTGACGGACATCGTGGTATCCGATGAAGAGGGTTCCGGCGGTGGCGGTTTCGAGGTCGATGTGGACGGCTGGGGCGACTATATCGACATCCCGCTGCCATTGGGTTAGCGGGAAGGCTGATGGTTTGTCATGCTGAACGTCGTCGGTTTGTCATGCTGAACGTAGTGAAGCATCTCACATACATTGAGTTCATCGTCTGTCATGCTGAGCGCAGTCGAAGCATCTCATACATTGAACGAAAGGAATAGGAAACAAATTTGTTTTATTATATTAATTAATTGTTTAACTTAATTTTTTTAGAGTATGAAAAAAAGTATGTTTATGCTTGGAGTGGCTGTAGCAGCACTGGCAAGCTGTACACAGAATGAAGTGGTGGAGGTAGCCGAAAGCAATGCCATCAAGTTTGATGCTTTTGTCGGAAAAACGACCAAAGCAGTTACGGAAGTCGGTAATGACAATATCAAGGCTTTCCATGTATATGGAACCAAAGATGGTGGTAGTACAGCTGATTTCTTTAACGGAGACCAAGTTTATGAAAGCGGAACGGCAAACGTGTGGATTTATGACAACCTGAAAATGTGGGAAACTGGTAAAACCTATACTTTTGCGGCTTATTCCAATGGAGGTGTAAAAGGTTCAGCTTCTACTTCTGCAGTTGCTTGGGATGGAACTAATCTGACTATTACAGACTACAATGCCGGGACCGAACAGAAAGATTTGCTTGTCTCCATTGCCTCAAATGCTAGTACAGTCGCTTCACAAAACGATCCCGTTTCGTTTACTTTCAGTCATGCTTTGGCATTGATTAAATTCACGATCAAGAGTGATTTGGGAGACGGCAATAATGAAGTTAAGATTTCTGAATTCAAAGTGACAGGTATCAACTCTACTGCCGACCTGACTTATTCAGGCTCTGGTATTGCGTGGACTGGCTATGAAGTCCCCCAAGACTTAAGTAGTATTAATTTTGCAACAGAATCTTCCAAACCTGGTGTTTCCGATTCGTTTGTTGTTATACCGGGTGAATCAAATGTTTCATTCACGGTTTCATTTAAAGCAACGATTGGCGATGGTATCTCAATTCCTGCAAAGACTCTGAGAGCTACCATCAGTAATCAAAATTGGACGGCCGGATTCCGTTACAACTATGTGGCAACCATTACTGGCTCTGACATGGATGTTATCACGTTTGCTGATCCTACTGTTACTATTTGGGAGGATGAGACTGATACAGACATTAATCCAGAACCCTAACCCTATTCAACCCTAATATTTTTTAGCCCGTGCGTGCTTGGCCGCCCGCACGGGCACTACACCGCTTCCCATTGGACACCTCCATAGCCTCGTATTGGACACCCCCATAGCCCTATATGGCGCACCCCCATAGCCTCGTATGGCGGGGAAGCATAAAAACAGAACTGAAATCAAAACCAAGACAACGATATGAAACGCATTCCAGCAACGCTGCTCTGGGCCTCGTCCCTCCTGCTTCTCCTCTCTGCCGCCTCGTGTACCGACACCGTCGTCGGCCAGCCCGACACGGACGCCCGCACCATCACCTTCACGCCCGCGGCGGATACGCGCGCGGCGGTCACCGGTACGTCGTTGCCCGACGGAAGCAGTTTCAGCGTATGGGGAGGGTATGATAATGATGCCACCAATGTTTTTGAGGGCGAAACGGTGACAGAAGAAAACAATGTATGGACTTATGGCGACGATTACCGTTATTGGATAGCTGGAAAAACTTATAATTTTTATGCGGTGTATCCGGCTGAGTTACCGACAGACGCAAAGGCTGATGTAAGTTCTGACGGTACCATCACCGTCACCAACTTCGACTGCTCCAAGACGGGGGCAGATGCTGTGGACCTGATGACGGCAACGGCGACAGAAATAACTTATACGGCAGATCAAACGCCCCAGCCTGTAGCGATGGAGTTCAGTCATTTATTGTCGAAAGTCAATATAATGGCTACCGTGGAAGGCGGTAATGTCACAGTTACCGACATTACTTTTGCTGGTATGGTAACCCAAGGTGATTACAGTAGCCAAGCAGGATGGACGACGCTCGCGACCGCCACTGGCAGCTTTACAAGCAGCGAAAAGAAGGTAATCAACGCCACCGGCGTTGACCTGCTGGGCGACTTGCTACTCATCCCGCAGACAGTGACCGACCAGTTCAAAATTACGGTAAACTATACTTTGGACGGTGTGGTGCAGGCACCTAAAGAAATCACTTTGCCCACCAGCATCGCTCAATGGGAAGCAGGGAAAAACTACAAATACACCTTGACCTTCAAGGGCGATAACATCATATTTGCCGTCAACGTAGCAGCCTGGAACCACTCAACGGGCGGCATTATTACAGTAGAATAAGAAAGGGCCTGACGTATGAAAAGAAATCAATCCATATTTGTCCTGTTTGTGTTGCTGCTTGTCATGTCGGCCTGTAGCAAGGAAGAAATAGGCGGGCAGCCGGTTCTGTCGAGGCAGACTATCGAATTCGGTGCTCCCTCTATCCATGTCGAAGCCGATACGCGCGGGCCGCTCAACCAATTGAAGGAAGGTTCTTCTTTTGGTGTGCTGGGCTATTGCCTGGCACAGACAGCACCGGACAACGCAACATTGAATCCTGCTTCAGGCAGCCAGGTATGGAGCAACAAGAAGCAGTTGTGTTATCCCGAGGTGTTTTATAAGAAGAAGGTAACTTATTCAGGCGGTTCTTGCTCATACGAGCCGTTAGAAAAATGGTATGAACCGACCAATTACAATTATTCTTTCTTTGCCTATTATCCCTATGAAGGTGCTTTTACTGTAACTACCGAAGCACAAGAACTTGGTGCTCCCAAGGTGAAGTTCTCCATTCCGTTTGACAGCACAGAGGAAGCCACAGCATTAGAGGCAGATGTTGTTCCAGATGCCATGGTGGCGCAGGAGATAGATGTGGTTCGCAATACAGGACAGGTGCAACTCAATTTCCTTCACATCCTGACGGGGCTTAACTTTCAGGTGAACAATTATAATGCCAAGGAAAATGGTGATCCCGGCGAAACGGTTACGATTCATTCGCTTAAACTTTATGGAACGTTCTACAAGTCCATCGAAATCAATTTTGATTCGGGATATAACTTTCCAGATGAAACATTTAGCGGAACTTATACCATTGTGCCGGATGGTAGTGATATTGAAGTGCCTGGACTGACATCGGTGAGCGAAATAGGGAATAAAACCATACTGATGGTGTCCAATCTGTCGCGAACAACAGGCTCCAGTGCTTATTTGGGTGATTTGAAATTGGGGATAGAATACAGTTTTAATGGCAAAATACACTATCAACCAGAACCAATAACTCGTCCCGAAAATTTCCTGCCTGCAGGCGGTACCATTTATACTGCACAGCTCAATTTTATCGGCAATTCATTCGTATTGAACTTTATAGTGGATAACAACCAGCAATGGGAAGACGGAGGTGACAGTGATATTACATTTGAATAAATGGTTCTAAATATAATATGGATATGAAACTACTGAAATATATCATGATTGGTTGCTGTGCGCTGCTTATGGCCTGCCAGCAGGAAGAACCGTGGCAGGATACGGGGAGTTGTCCTGAAGGGAACGGCCTGCAGCTTAGCATTCAGACCGATGGCTTGCTGAACCAATATACAGTAACTACCCGTGGAACAGATATTAAGACACCGGAAGAACAGGAAATCAAATCGTTGCACGTTTTTATATTTGATGCTGACGGTAATTATTTGGAAGCAGCCGACGAGCACCGCTATCAGGGCTACCGCAGCATTACGGGCGGAAAAACGGTTATGAATGTTGACCGTGAAGGTTGGTCAGAGAGGGATAAGGCCAAAAAGGCCACAGTCATCGTAGTGGCCAATGTGGAGGAAGGAACGTTTCAGTCAGCCACAGCTGATACTCCACCGACCAATATTACCAATCTTGGCGATTTGGCTAATTTTCAATATACCCCTTCGCGACAAAGATACATTACCGAATTACCCGAAAGCGGCATGCCCATGTATGGACGAGTAGATGGTGTAGATTTGACCAGTGATAATACCAAGCAGTCCATTGACATCCTCATGAAGGCTTTGATGGCGCGTATCGATGTGTCGGTGCAAATCAATTCGGACAATTCGGATGTAACAGGCACGTTGCCCCAACTGACGGTGACGAGTTGCAAGGTGCTGAATGCCCCCAAAGCAACCGTGTTCACAGAAAATCCTGATGCGGAAACGAATCTTTCAACATTGGGGAAAGCCGATTATACATTTCCGTCTTCGTCATTGAAAACCATTCAGAACAAAAAAGGGATATTGGAATATACTTTTTATACGTTTGAGAATCTACAAAATCCCAATGATGAATTGCAAGTTGTGAAGAACGAAAAAAATGAAATTATAAATTGGGAAAAGGACGGGATTTTATTATATCCTGACAGTATCAAGGATGAAGAAAAACAGCAATACAAGCCGGAACTGGCTGATAAGGACAATTCGATAGCTTTCCAGTTTGCTGGCAACTATATTACTTATAATGGTGCAAACTATAATGTTACCTATACGTTATATTTGGGCGCCAATCATACGAACGACTTCAAGGTGATGCGCAACAAGCAGTACAAGAACAATGTCACCATCAAGGGTATTGTGAAGGCAGGAAATAATCCCCAACACATCACGTTTGATACCCGTGTCAATATATCGCAATCCAATCCCTATTTTGTCTCCATTTTGAAAGATCGTGAACTGGACAGTCATTTTAACGTGGTGCCGATGGACATTTATTTCTTTAATACCAATCCGTCCAATCTTAATCCCCCCAAACAGACCATGAAGGTGGAGATAGAGGATCCGGATAATGTATGGTGGGTTCGTATGGAAAAGATTCCGGCAAGCTATATGGAAGCAGGTACGGCACCTGTTGTTTCAAAAGGACCTGAGTTGTTGACATACCCCAACGAAGCTTGGCACGCCGGTAACGGTAAGCGCAAGTATTTCACTACCGACCTGGTAACTGAAACTTTGTCAGGATATGAAAATACTACGGTAGAAGTAACAGACAGTCGTGACCGTATCTACTTTTATATCGACGAGAATGTGGAAGTGTGGCATCTGGGAACGAGTGAAGATCGTACTCGCACGGCTACTGTCAAGATGACCTATTATGAGGATGGTGAGGTGAAGGGAACCCGTGAACTGACGCTGGAACAGGCGAAGCTGCTGGAGGTGACGTTCCATGGTCCTGAAAATGATGGTCCCGATGGGCCTGATGATGAAACTGATGGAATGACTGATAAAATTATATATATTGAAGCTTACGAAGAATATTTGGATCATGGCGACCCTTTGGATGAATATGCAAATAATCAGGTGTTTACCGGACGCCCATGGGGAGCGAATAACACTGAAATAGGTTCTCTTCGCATTGATAGAGAGAGGATTGAGTCTTACAGAAATTGGTATTGGGGGCATGATTTTACTTCGACAATTGTAGAAAAGGCAGAAAAGATATTGGATTTAACATTAAACGAGAGGCCTGAGACAGCCGCCGGTTATTGTTACATTAAGAATAAACGTAATTCGGATGGTACCGTGACCAATCCAAAATGGTATTTGCCGGGTATTCGTGAATTGGAGCGTATCTTGGAAGATTATTACATTGAATATACCGAATTTCAAAATAATTATTATTGGTCTTCTTCAGCAGGAGAATCTAGTGTTTGGGGGTTAGGAATAACATTCTATGAAAACCAGCAAAGAGCTCGTGCAACAAAAGCATACATAGGTGATGATGGTAAGTTTCATTATTATGAAAGTGGTGAAGGGCATAATTATACAAGTGAAAGTGGAACAGGTGGTGCTGCTTATCGCACACAATCATTGCGTATCCGTGCCGCCCGAATAGATGCAGAAAAACAATAATTGTCTCGCCTCACTTAGCGAGGCATGACAATAGGTATAAAGCTTATTATTGCAATAAGCAATTGTTTGTTTTTGTTATAGTCAAGCCATGCGGTAACGGACCGCATGGCTTGTTTTTTGTATATTTAAGGATTACCGTGCGTTTTTAGGGCACTGCTCTGCCTTGTAACTCAGAAAAAAGACGTAATTTTGCGGCCTGATAATTATCATTTTAGAAATACGACGTATGAAACTGGATTTACTTACCGCAATCTCGCCGATTGACGGTCGTTATAGGGGCAAGACGGATGCCTTGGCCGCCTATTTCTCGGAATTTGCACTGATCAGATACCGCGTACGGGTGGAAGTGGAGTACTTCATTACTCTCTGTGAACTGCCGCTGCCCCAGCTGAAGGGTGTGGACAAGGGTATCTTCGAGACCTTGAGAAACATCTACCGCAACTTTTCCGAGGCCGACGCACAACGCATTAAGGACATCGAAAGTGTGACCAACCACGACGTGAAGGCCGTGGAATACTTCCTGAAGGAACAGTTCGACAAGCTGGGAGGACTGGAGGAGTACAAGGAATTCATCCACTTCGGACTGACTTCGCAGGATATCAACAATACATCGGTGCCCCTCTCCGTGAAGGAGGCGCTGGAAGAGGTGTATTACCCGCAACTGGAGGAACTCATCGGACAGCTGCGCACGTATGCCGAAGAGTGGGCCAACATTCCCATGCTGGCCAAGACGCACGGACAGCCCGCTTCGCCCACACGCCTGGGCAAGGAAATCAATGTCTTTGTCTATCGATTGGAACGCCAGCTGGCTTCGTTGAAGGCCTGCCCGCTGACGGCCAAGTTCGGCGGCGCGACGGGGAATTATAACGCGCACCACGTGGCCTATCCTGACTATGACTGGAAGGCGTTCGGCAACCGGTTCGTGGCCGAGAAGCTGGGACTGGAGCGCGAGGAATATACGACGCAGATTTCGAACTACGACAACCTGTCGGCTGTGTTTGACGCCATGAAGCGCATCAACACCATCATGCTCGACATGAATCGCGACTTCTGGCAATACATCTCCATGGAGTACTTCAAGCAGAAAATCAAAGCCGGTGAGGTGGGCTCCAGCGCGATGCCCCACAAGGTGAACCCCATTGACTTCGAGAATGCCGAGGGCAACCTGGGCGTGGCCAACGCTCTGCTGGAGCATCTGGCCGTGAAGCTGCCTGTATCGCGTCTGCAGCGCGACCTGACGGACTCGACGGTGCTGAGAAACATCGGCGTGCCGTTCGGACACATCGTCATCGCCATCCAAAGCTCGCTGAAGGGCTTGCGCAAGCTGCTGCTCAACGAGGCGGCCATCTATGCCGACCTGGACAACTGCTGGAGCGTGGTGGCTGAGGCTATCCAGACGATCCTGCGCCGTGAGGCTTATCCGCATCCGTACGAGGCACTAAAGGCGCTGACGCGTACCAACCAGGCCATTACGGAGGCGTCCATCAAGAACTTTATCGAGGAGCTGAACGTGGGCGAAGACATCAAGAAGGAACTTCGCGCCATCACTCCGCACAATTATACGGGAATGTAAATAATGGAAAATTGAGAATTGAGGATGGAGAGTTGAAAATGAACGATTACTAAAATTAATAATTCTCCATTCTCCGTTCTCCATAAAATAAGGCCGTGAGGCCAACAGGTTTAATTTTATTCGAATAAAAAGAACAATGAGTACAGAAAATGAAAACTGGCGCGATGCGTCAGGTACAGAAAGAAATGAAGGTGCTGACCGTGACGGAAATCAGTACAATGGTGCCGGCTTCGGCAATTCTTCCTATAACCGTGAAAACAGGGAACAACGCCCTTATCGTCCGCGATTCAATGCATCGGAAAACGGAGGCCGCTCACAGAAGGCTTACAGCAGTGACCGCCCTTATCGCCCGCGCTTCAATGCCGAGGGTGGCGAACGTCCGCAACGCTCTTATGGAAATTCTTATCGTCCGCGTTTCAACAACAACGGCGAGGAAGGTGAGCGTCCGCAGCGCGCGTATGGCAACAGCGAGCGTCCTTACCGCCCGCGCTTCAATGCCGAAGGCAGTGAACGTCCGCAACGTCCGCGTTTCAACCCGAACGCCGAGCGCGGCAACAACTATACGCCCCGTTCTTATGGCGAGCGTCCGCAGCGTCCACGCTTCAATCCGAATGCAGCAGGCGAATACGGCAATGGCGTGCAGCAACGTTCCTACGGTAACTACGACGGCGAACGCCCGCAACGTCCGCGCTTCAACCCGAACGGTGGACGCGGTAACAATCATGGGGGAGGCAACGCATACGGTCGTCCGCAACGTCCGCGTACGGCAGACTATAACCCGAATGCCAAGTACAGCAAGAAGAAACAGATAGAATACAAGGAACAGTTTGTGGATCCGAACGAGCCGATTCGTCTGAACAAGTTCCTGGCCAATGCCGGTGTATGCTCGCGCCGTGAGGCAGACGAGTTTATCACGGCCGGAGTGGTATCGGTGAACGGACAGGTGGTGACCGAGCTGGGTACGAAGATCAAGCGCGGAGACGAAGTGAAGTTCCACGACCAGGTGGTGAGCATCGAGCGTAAGATCTACGTGCTGCTGAACAAGCCGAAAGATACGGTGACGACATCGGACGACCCGCAGGCACGCCGCACGGTGATGGACCTGGTGAAGGGTGCATGCGAGGAACGAATCTATCCCGTAGGCCGACTGGACCGTAACACGACGGGCGTGCTGCTGCTGACCAACGACGGCGACCTGGCTTCGAAGCTGACGCATCCCAAGTATCTGAAGAAGAAAATCTATCATGTCCATCTGGACAAGAGCCTGACAAAGGCCGACATGGAGCAGATTGCCGCCGGCATACAGCTGGACGACGGTGAAATCCACGCAGATGCCATCAGCTATACCGACGAGAACAAGAAGAACGATGTGGGTATCGAAATCCACTCGGGAAAGAACCGCATTGTGCGCCGTATCTTCGAATCGTTGGGATATAAGGTGGTGAAACTGGACCGTGTTTATTTCGCAGGGCTGACGAAGAAAGGACTGCGTCGCGGCGACTGGCGTTACCTGACCGAGCAGGAGGTGAACTACCTGCGAATGGGGTCGTTTGAATAAATTATATAGTATATATATAAATGTATAGTTATGGAAAAGATCAGTAGAACAAAGATTGTGGACCTGCTGAAGCGTGAAGACTTTGGCGCTATGGTCAACGTGAAAGGATGGGTACGCACCCGTAGAGGTAGCAAACAGGTAAACTTTATCGCGCTGAACGACGGTTCTACAATAAATAATGTACAGATCGTGGTTGATCTGGCCAATTTTGATGAGGCTGTACTGAAGGATATTACGACAGGCGCCTGCCTGAGCGTGAACGGCGAACTGACGGAGTCGGTAGGCGCCGGGCAGAAGGCGGAAATCCAGGCTCGCGAAATCGAGGTGCTGGGTGCATGTGACAACACGTATCCGTTGCAGAAGAAAGGGCACTCCATGGAGTTCCTGCGCGAGATTGCTCACCTGCGTCCGCGTACCAATACGTTCGGAGCGGTGTTCCGCATCCGTCACAACATGGCCATCGCCATTCACACGTTCTTCCATCAGAAGGGCTTCTTCTATTTCCACACGCCCATCATCACGGCGTCGGACTGCGAAGGTGCGGGTCAGATGTTCCAGGTGACCACAAAGAACCTCTATGACCTGAAGAAGGACGAGAACGGTTCTATCATTTACGATGACGATTTCTTTGGCAAGCAGGCCAGCCTGACTGTTTCCGGTCAGCTGGAAGGTGAGCTTGCCGCTACGGCGCTGGGCGCCATCTATACGTTCGGCCCGACATTCCGTGCCGAGAACTCCAATACACCGCGCCACCTGGCCGAATTCTGGATGGTGGAGCCGGAAGTGGCTTTTGCCGACATGACCGAGCTGATGGACTTGGAGGAGGAATTCATCAAGTTCTGTGTGAAATGGGCATTGGATAACTGTGCCGACGACTTGGAGTTCCTGAACAAGATGGTGGACAAGGGCTTGATAGAACGTCTGCAGAAGGTGGTCGATACAGAATTTGTACGCCTGCCCTATACGGAAGGCATCAAGATACTGGAAGAGGCTGTGGCCAAGGGACACAAGTTTGAGTTTCCCGTTTATTGGGGCTGCGATCTGGCTAGCGAGCATGAACGCTACCTGGTAGAGGAGCACTTCCAGAAGCCGGTCATCATGACGGATTATCCGAAAGAAATCAAGGCCTTCTACATGAAGCAGAACGAGGACGGAAAGACTGTACAGGGTACTGACGTGCTGTTCCCGCAGATTGGTGAAATCATCGGCGGAAGCGTGCGTGAAGAGAGCTATGACAAGCTGATGGCCCGCATCACCGAACTGCATATCCCGATGAAGGACATGTGGTGGTATTTGGATACTCGTAAGTATGGTACGTGTCCTCATGCCGGTTTCGGCTTGGGCTTCGAACGCTTGCTGTTGTTCGTGACGGGTATGGCCAACATCCGTGATGTGATTCCCTTCCCGCGTACACCGCGTAATGCCGAGTTCTGATTGAAACGGTATCCGGATAGACTTTACCACAGATTATCCCGGATTTTCACAGATTAGGTTCAATGTCAATCTGTGGAAATCGGTGTAATCTGTGGTGATTGTTTATAGCGGGGACATGGTTTTCGTACTGACTGTCAGACAAAAAAAAGACCAAATCGTTTGTCAGTTAACAGAAAAACCGTACCTTTGCAAGCCGATTATTATCTAAAAAGGATAAGCAATTAATTCATAGCGAGTTAATCGACCTTTGTCCGGGGCGGTTGGCTGGTGGTGAAGAAGAAAAATTAGTAGTAACATTTTAAAAAACATTTAAGAGTGGATACTTTAAGTTACAAGACCATTTCTGCAAACAAGGCTACGGTGACAAAAGAATGGGTCATCGTTGACGCTACAGACCAGGTTTTGGGCCGTCTGGGCGCGAAAGTTGCGAAACTGTTGAGAGGAAAGTATAAACCCAACTTTACCCCTCATGTAGATTGTGGCGATAATGTAATCATTATCAATGCCGACAAAGTGAAAATGACTGGCAATAAGTGGACTGAAAAGATTTATCTGTCCTATACCGGCTATCCCGGTGGTCAGAGAGAAATGACTCCCGCCCGTCTGCAGGCCAAACCGAACGGTGACGAGAAGTTGCTGAAGAAGGTAGTGAAGGGCATGCTCCCCAAGAATAAACTGGGCGCCAAGTTGCTGGGCAATATGTACGTATATGCAGGCAGCGAACACAAACATGCGGCTCAGAACCCGAAAATGATTGATATTAACGCACTTAAATAAGAGATAATGGAAGTAGTAAATGCATTAGGCAGACGTAAAAGTGCAATTGCACGTATTTTCGTAAGCGAAGGTACTGGAAAGATTACCATCAACAAGAGAGACCTTGCTGTGTATTTCCCTTCAAGCATTCTCCAGTACGTGGTTAAGCAGCCGCTGAACAAGCTTGGCGTAGCTGAAAAGTACGATATCAAAGTTAACCTCTGTGGCGGTGGTTTCACTGGTCAGTCTCAAGCTCTGCGTCTGGCTATCGCCCGCGCATTGGTGAAGATTAATCCTGAAGATAAGGCTGCTCTGCGTGCAGAAGGCTTTATGACTCGTGACCCGCGTGCTGTTGAACGTAAGAAACCGGGTCGTCCCAAAGCACGTCGCAGATTCCAGTTCAGTAAACGTTAAGAGTTGCAGATTGGTTGGGGCGGACAAGTTGCATGAATTTCAACTTTCAACTCTCAACTCTCAACTGAAAAAGCGTTTAGCATCTAAACTACCGGGACTCTCGTCCTTCTGGGCAAGGCTACCCGGCGGTTGGTTTAGAAAAACAAAAAAGAAAGTAAACGATTTAAGATTTAAAAGACAATGTCAAGAACAAATTTTGATACATTACTGGAGGCCGGTTGCCACTTCGGTCACCTGAAAAGAAAGTGGAACCCCGCAATGGCTCCCTATATCTTCATGGAGCGCAATGGTATTCATATCATTGACCTCAACAAAACGGTTGCTAAAATTGACGAAGCTGCTGAAGCTTTGAAGCAAATCGCCAAATCAGGAAAGAAAGTCCTGTTTGTTGCTACTAAGAAACAAGCTAAGCAGGTGGTTGCCGACAAGGCTGCCTCTGTAAACATGCCTTATGTAATCGAGCGCTGGCCGGGTGGTATGTTGACCAACTTCCCGACTATCCGTAAGGCCGTTAAGAAGATGGCTACTATCGACAAGCTGACTAACGACGGTACTTATGCCAACCTCTCCAAGAGAGAAATCCTGCAGATCTCTCGTCAGCGTGCCAAGTTGGACAAGACTCTGGGTTCTATCGCTGACCTGACTCGTCTGCCGTCTGCTCTGTTCGTTGTGGACGTTATGAAGGAAAACATCGCAGTTCGCGAAGCTAACCGCTTGGGTATCCCCGTATTCGGTATCGTTGACACGAACTCCGATCCTACTAACGTTGACTTCGTAATCCCTGCCAACGATGACGCTACCAAGTCGGTAGAAGTTATCCTGGATGCTTGCTGCGCCGCTATGCAGGAAGGTCTGGAAGAACGCAAGGCTGAGAAGATCGACATGGAAGCTGCCGGTGAAGGTGCTGCCAACAAGGGTGCCAAGAAGAAAGCTGTAAAGGCCCGTCTGGACAAATCGGACGAAGAAGCTATCAACGCATCTAAGGCTGCCGCCTTCTTGAAGGAAGACGAAGAAGCTTAACATACTTTGTTGAGAGTTGAGAATTGAAAGTTGAGAGTTACTATAGGCAATTCTCAATTCTCTGTTCTCAGCTCTCAATTGCTTTATAATCAAGCGTATTTATTAACTTATAAAATAGAAAGAAGAAATTATGGCTGTAACAATGGCTGATATAACCAAGCTCCGCAAAATGACCGGTGCTGGTATGATGGACTGCAAGAATGCCTTGAACGATGCTGAAGGCGATTTCGACAAGGCAATGAAGATTATCCGTGAGAAGGGACAGGCAGTGGCTGCCAAACGTTCCGACCGTGAGGCTTCCGAAGGTTGTGTGTTGGCTAAGACGACAGGCGACTTTGCTGTAATCATCGCTCTGAAATGTGAAACTGACTTCGTGGCTCAGAATGCTGATTTTGTGAAGCTGACTCAGGATATCCTGGATTTGGCTGTTGCCAACAAGTGCAAGACATTGGACGAAGTAAAGGCTCTGCCGATGGGTGATGCTACAGTAGCTCAAGCTGTGACAGATCGTAGCGGTATCACGGGGGAGAAGATGGAGCTGGACGGCTACATGACCGTAGAAGGTGCTGAAACTGTGGTTTATAACCATATGAACAGAAACGGCCTTTGCACCATCGTTGCTTTCAACAAGAAGGTGGACGAGCAACTGGGCAAGCAGGTAGCTATGCAGATTGCTGCCATGAACCCCATCGCCATCGATGAAGACGGTGTTTCTGAGGAAATCAAGCAGAAGGAAATTGAAGTGGCTATCGAGAAGACTAAGGCTGAGCAGGTACAGAAGGCTGTAGAGGCTGCCCTGAAGAAGGCTGGCATCAACCCCGCTCATGTGGACAGCGAAGACCACATGGAAAGCAACATGGCTAAAGGTTGGATTACAGCCGAGGATGTTGCCAAGGCAAAGGAAATCATCGCTACGGTTTCTGCCGAGAAGGCTGCGAACCTGCCTGAGCAGATGATTCAGAATATCGCCAAGGGTCGTCTGGGCAAGTTCCTGAAGGAAGTTTGCTTGCTGAACCAGGAGGATGTGATGGATGCCAAGAAGACAGTAAGAGAAGTGCTGAAGGAAGCTGATCCTGAACTGAAGATTATCGACTTCAAGCGTTTCACGCTGCGTGCTGAATAAAATCCGTTTCGGATTTTGAGATAAACCGAGGATGTGCCAATCGTGGTACATCCTCTTTTTTTGTCGTTCTGCGACTGGGGGGTGATGAGAATTTCCTGTAATCGGCCCTGTTTCTCGCTTTTTTATATTATCTTTGTTGCATTCTCTCTTGTGAAGATTAACTTGGTAAGAAGAATATGAATGCGAATATGCCCAAACCTCAAGTCATCGTATCCATGACTTCCTTTCCGGCTGCGATATCGTATGCGGCACGGGCCATCCAGTCTCTTTTGGAGGGTTCTGTTTTGCCTGACAAAGTGGTGCTCTATCTTACGTTCTCGCAATTCGGCGAAAGCGGAGTGCCACGGGATTTGCTTGAGCTGGCTGACAGAAATCCTATTTTTGAAGTACGGAACTATGATCGGGATATCCGTTCGTACCGTAAGTTGATTCCTGCCTTGAAGGATTTTCCCGATGCGATTATCGTTACGGTGGACGACGATGTGGCGTACCACAAAAACATGCTGCGTGATCTGCTTCGCCTGCATGAACAGGTGCCCCAAGCCGTATTAGCGCATCGTGCCAAGCGTATGAGGCCGGGGCTGCCTTATCGCAAGTGGACCAAGTACAGGTGGTATAGCTTTGTGTGGAAGAAAATACATGTTGGCTTCAAGAATATACAGACCGGAGTAGGAGGGGTGTTGTATCCACCTCATTCTCTGAAAACGGAGATGCTGGATGTGGATCTGTTTACCCAGATCGCTCCGACAACGGATGATATTTGGTTTTGGGCGGCGGCGGTGGCCAACGGTACTCCGATTGTTCCTGTTCCTTTCGGCCACAATAAACCGAAAGGGCTGGAGAAACCGCGTGAATTGTCGTTGAAAACCACTAACTTCAAGTCGGGTACGGACCGGAATGCGGCAGCACTGAAAGCAATTGTAGAAAGATTTCCCGAAGTAGGTAAGCGAATAGGTTATGATGCTAAAACAAACTAATCTGCCAGGCAATGAATGATCAACCGAAAATAATTGTTTCATTGACGTCGTTTCCTGCGGCAATACCTTATGCGGTGCAGGCCATCCGTTCAGTGCTTGAAGGTACGTTGTTGCCAGATAAGTTGGTGTTGTATCTTGATACAGATAAGTTCCCGGGAGAAGTACTTCCTCCGGAACTGGAAGCGCTTAAGGCTGAAAGCTCAATTTTCGAAGTTCGGTTTGATCCTGCCGAGATACGTTCGTATAAGAAGCTGATTCCTGCATTAAGAGATTTCCCCAATGATATTATCGTGACTATTGATGATGACATCCGTTACCATGCGGATTTGTTACATGATTTGGTTGCCATGCACAAACGGGTTCCCGATGCCATTGTTGCGCATCGTGTGAGGAGAGCAAGGCTGAATATTCCTTATCGCAAATGGAGGAAATATCATTGGTATGATTTTGTTTTCAAGAAAATCCATCGCAGCCACCTAGCCATGCAGACGGGGGTGGGTGGCGTGTTGTATCCGCCTCATTCATTGGATGAAAAGATGCTTGATCCCTCACTTTTCATGGCGTTGGCTCCTACTGTTGATGATGTATGGTTCTGGTTGGCGGCTGTGTCATGCGGTACTTACGTAATTCCTTTGCCCAATGGGAAACGAAAACCCTTTGAGATTGGGAAGCCAGGAGAAATTTCTTTGAAAACGGTGAATACGCAGGCTGTTGATGATCGTAACCGTAAGGCGCTTGATAGAATTCTTGAACGTTATCCGGAAATTAGGCAAAAGTTATAGAAATATTGTCATTTTGATTACCTTTTTTGAATGATTTACTATCTATCTAGGGACTATAAGTTCAATCGCATTAATGATGCGGGTAGCAAAGCTCGTTTGGATATTGAACAGATAATGGACCGATTGGGATTTTTCCCGGCAGGACGGCGCCATAGTATCAGTAAAAATCGATTGTGTCATTTTATACGTACGATTGCCATCGTTGTTCGTATGCTGGTGTACATAGATAGGGGAGATGTACTTATTTTACAATATCCCACGAAATACTATTCTATGGTATGTCGCCTGGCTCATATGCGTGGGGCAAATGTGGTAACATTGTTGCACGATTTGATTTGCTTTCGTAACAAACACAGCTCTGCCCAGGAAGAAATCTATCGGTTGAATAAGTCGGATGCGATTATCGGTCATAATCCAGCCTTTTGTAGCTGGTTGTGTGATAATGGGTTTGTGGGGCATAATGGGAAGAAGATTATAGAACCTCTTCGTATATTTGATTTCTTGTCTGATTCCCAATGTCCTGATCGGAAGAAAACTTGGCCTTTACATGAAGTAGTGTATGCTGGACAGTTGGCTCGTCGGAAAAATAATTTCTTATATGAACTGGGACGTTATATCGGGGGATATACCCTTAACGTATATGGCAGGGGATTTGATAAGTCGAGTGCTGAATGCCCGGAAAATTTTGAGATAAAGGGCTTTATGCTCCCGGATAAGTTGATTTGTAGTGCTGAAGGTGATTTCGGACTTGTGTGGGATGGCGATTCGGTTGATAGCTGTAGTGGTGATTGGGGAGAATATCTGAAGGTCAACACGCCTCATAAGATTTCTTTGTATATTCGTTGTGGCTTGCCTGTTATTATATGGCGTGAGGCTGCGATGGCCGGATTTATTGAGGAAAATGGTATTGGGATCTGTATTGACTCATTACGTGATATAAAGGGTATTTATGAACGTCTGACACGAGATGAGTATGAACTGATGTGCGACAATGTACGTCGTGTAAGTAGATTGATGTCTGAAGGAGGGTATTTTAGTAGAGCTATATCCGAGGTCGTGTCGCGTGTCACAAAATAGGAACGAATAGATTATCGATAGATTTTCTCAGGCACAAGTGGTGCGGATTTGCGGATAGACTTTGTTAATCTTTCCGTGTTATTCAGCATCGTTCGTGCCTGAGAGTTTTAAAGGGAGCAGTGTCTCTTTATCTTGAATTAAAACGTGTCAACAGACTTTCCACGATTTGATGCATATCGTAATATTTATATTCAGCCAGTCTTCCACCGAAAATAACCTTTTCTTCCTTGTCTGCCAGTTCCTTGTATTGGCGGTATAGGCAGTTGTTCCGTTCGTCATTGACGGGATAATAAGGTTCCATCCCATCTTTCCATTCTGTAGAATATTCTTTGGAAATGACGGTTTTAGGACAAGTGTACACATCTTGGCCGAACATCTCAAAATGTTTATGTTCGATAATGCGAGTATAAGGTATTTCCTTTTCCGTATAGTTTACGACTGCATTCCCTTGATAGTTTGGCATACTATGTATTTCTTCTTCGAATCGTACGGTACGATATTCCAGTTTGCCGTAGCAATAATTGTAATATTCATCAATTTTTCCAGTGAAGACAATTTTATCCGACAAACCTTCCCAATAAGATCGGTTTGCAAAGAAATCCACTTTTGTCTTTGTCTCGATGCCGTCCAATAAGCCTTCAATCAGCTTGTTGTATCCACCTATGGGAATACCTTGATATTTGTCATTGAAATAATTATTGTCGAAAATGAGCCTGACAGGCAGGCGTTTGATGATGAAGGCTGGCAATTCCGTGCATTTACGTCCCCATTGTTTCTCAGTATAACCTTTTATCAGTCGTTCATAGATGTCTTCCCCGATCAACATCTGGGCCTGTTCCTCCAAATTGCGTGGAACCGTCACTCCGTCATTCTTCATCCGGGCTGTCACTTTGGCCTTTTGCTCTTCAATCTTAGCTATTGCTTCAGCAGGGGTTGTAACCCCCCACATCTGATAGAAGGTATTCATATTGAAGGGCAGGTTATATAGTCTGCCTTTATAGTTGGCTATAGGGGAATTGGTATATCGGTTGAATTCTACAATGGCGTTGACAAAATCCCATACCTGTTTATTACTGGTGTGGAAGATGTGCGCACCGTATTTATGTACGTTTATTCCTTCTACATTCTCACAATACAGATTACCGCCCAAGTGAGAACGTTTGTCTATCACCAGGCAACTTTTACCCTGCTTGGCAGCAAGATGGGCAAAAGTTGCTCCATACAAGCCTGAGCCGACAATCAAATAGTCATACTTCTTATCCATCTTTCTTTATTTTATAATAAATGTTTCGGTTTTGTGAATTTGATTGCGTATTGTTTTTGCTAATGGTTGCACGCTTTTCTGCATGAATTTTGTCATTGCATCCTTTATTGTACGGGATGGTTTGGGAGCGACAGTTGGTTTTCGATATGGAGAAGGTTGCGACATTAAATGTTTCTCGTTTGTGGCTATCTCGGACAGGATGCCTTGTATTTCTGTATAATATGGATAGAATCTCTCATTCTTTCTTGAAGCAATGAAAGCTCCATATCGTTCCAGAATTCCTGCTTTGTCAAGTAAGTGACGTTGAGTGAAGAATGCAAAATGGGCCATGATGGCATCGCCATTCCAGCAATTAGACATGCCATGGGAAGTGGGGTAAATACATGACAGGAATTCCTCATCATCTCCTGGTATAATTCCTTGTGTTTTCTTCATTTCTGCTCCAAACCATAGTATGGCATTAATGGAGAAACGGGTCATTCCCATTTCTTGCTTGCCAACGTAAAGTGATGGATATTTGTCTGTTGACAGATATTTCTCAATGAACCATTCATGTAGCGCCGTCGCAAATTCTCCACTTTTCCATAAAAGAGAATGGGTGGGTGAAGACTTACAATACTTTCTTAATGTTATTTTACCTCTGATTTGTAGCAGGTAGGTTGATAAGGAGTTGTTGATGACCAAAGGAGTTACTAGAAAGTACTGTGGATTATCTATACGGAAGTCAACCATCTTTTGGATAGCATTAGGTTCCATCCATACAATGTCATCGTCCAGTTTGAAATAAATGGCATTCTCTTGGGTACAATCCCGGTAAAAAGCATTAATAGATTTGTTTCCATCTACTATTCCGTCGGGTTGCCAACAGAGATTTATCTTGGGATACTTCTTTGCAAGCATCTTGAAAAATTCGATATCCGCTCCGTTGTGGGTGTTGATCCATATATCATACCTGTCAACAATGTCGGATGCTAACACAAATGGTACAAGATACTGCATGTATCTTCGACGGCCTGCTGCCGTATTGACAATAATTTTATAATTCCTATACATACACGATCTGTAATAATTCTTTTGAGGAGGTATTGACTAAGATATTCCCATTTTCAAATGGTAATGCTGGCAAATGGAATTTCGTGTATTTTAGCTGCATATACAGGAAATTCACTTGGATACATATACGAAGTTCCTATCCGATAAATCTTTTGCGCTTCGCTCAATAAATAAAAATCCAGGAAGGATTTCAAATAAGCTTCATTCGTGTTGTCCGAGATGTACTTTTTTTGACCATCCATGTGGATTAATGTTCCCGGTATGATGTGCACACCTTTCACCTGTGACGCCCTTTGCAGGAATTTTACACTGTCCGAGGTGACCAATAATGGTTGGTTTACGTGCGAGGTTTGTAGTTCTTTAATAGCATTGAGGCATTTTTCAATAAGATCTTCTGCTTTGTCCTGGTCCTTTATGGGCTGATAGTTGTATTCCTCGAAGTCTCCGAGTAAGTTTTGGAAACGGAATACGGCTGCATAATAATTATTACCCAAATCTTTTTTAATGGTTCGAATTCGCTCTTCTAAAACAGGGCCAGGTTTGAACAATTCGCAAAATAATTCTCCCCAGTTATAATGATTGGCAGGGTTTGTTGCATATGCTTCATTGATGTATGCCAAGCTATCTCTGTTACCATAATAGTGGACTTGCTTTTTTGTTTTCAATTTCAAAAGTCTTTTGGCAAGATATTCTTTCCTCATGTATAGGGTCCTGCAATATCGGGGATTGTCTGTGTATTCATTTTTTTTGAGTGTCCAGTCGTAAGCAGCCGGAGAAAGATAGTCTTCTAGCCGAAATGGATGCGTGTACTTTATCCTGAACGGTAATCCGCGATATTTGCAGTATGCATATAGGGTAATGATGCCTTTGAATCGGTCGCACATCCCTCCATGTATGGCTGTTCCGTCCACCATGGCAATGTAGGCGGGATTTTTCGTCGTCAATTTACTAACTGTTTTGGATTTTGACGCTATTTTGTAGGTAAGGACGATCTCCTTGAACAAGTGCTTTAGTTCTAATAATCTGTATTTTCTTCCGTAATATGTAGCCATTTTTAATGCTGTTTCGGGGGTAATATATATGTGTGAGAAGAAAGCCTATTCTTCGATATCGTTCAAGTCATATTGCTCGAAATAGCTGAAGTCTCGTAGAGTGTTGATCCGTGCCCGTCCGCGTGCCCGTTTGGCAAGGAACTCTTCGTATGACTTAACGGCATAGTGGTTGATGCGTATGACATCCTGTTGCGGTTTACGATCACCGAAGTGTTTTTTGATGGGGATACCATGGGAATCAGCTGGACGTCCCGAAATACGTGCTGCTTCATGACATCCTATCATGGTACAGACACGGCGTGGGTCAGCAATACTTTTGACGTGGGTATTTAGTCGATGTTCGGGGAGGGAATGCTTTCGGAAACGTTCCATAATGCCTCCCGGTTCACGGGTCTTTGCACCTCCGCTACCATAGACCAGCCAGTTGATTTCTACAACAGAGAATTTCTCCATGCGATGCAGGAATTCAGGGATTGTCTGATCTTTTATCGGTACTATATATTCGTCAAGATCGATGACGGCAATCCAGCGTGCTTCTGTCCGGTGTCTTTCAAAACAGTCGTCGTAGGCGGCAAGTTGCTGTTTTCTGCCGGGCCAATAACGGTATTCTACCAGTCCGGACTTAATATAAGGCTCGAGTACTTCTTTTGTACAATCTGTACTTTCGTTGTCATAGATATAGAACTTCTCGACACCTTGTTTGTGATGCCATTCTATCCATTCTTTGAAATAGGGCCCTTCGTTTTTTGCAATGGCGCAGACCGTCAGATAATATTGTGGTACAGAGTGGTCGTGCTTCATCCGGTATTTTAGTCTGATAACATTGAGAAGCCCGTAACGCAAAAGACCACGCCATCTGTTTCGGGTCATTTTGTGGGGAATAACTCCCGCTATAATTTCTGCAAGAACTTTATTCATGGCTGATTGATAAATGGTTATGGTATTTAATATTCAAAGCTCGACTTCTCCGGCAAGATATACTCAAAGGCATTTTGGATATTTTCCATGACCTGTGCATAGTTTCGGATATGAACATTGTCGTTCAAACAAATCAGCGAGTAAGATTGTTCATAAATAGCCTTTACAGCCTGTTTGGGGCGTATCATGAGTGGGAACATCTTGGTGTCACTATAGGTGTTGTATGGTTCAAAATTACCTCGGCAGATTTGCCAGGTGCGAAAAAGCTCTGGTGTGTAGTCAGTCAGCGCACGGAACCTGTTGACGGATGTTTCAGTCAGCTCTTTTCCTGCTACGGCCCATACTTCCTCAAACGTTCTTTTCAGGTAGGGCTGCGCATTGTGCGGCGTACGGAGGGTGATAAATTTACCGTATGGCTTTAGAATATAGTTCCAGCGGGCTCTGGAACCATAACTTTTGTGAAACCACTTGTCGTGAAAGCGGGCCATCACCTCTTTCTTGTCGAAATGGCGGTTGATGATTTTCAGGTTGTTCTTGATCCTTTTGTACCATTGTGACCAGGAAGGATTGTATAGGAAAGTGGCAATGTCGCAGGGTAACCCGTTCCTGAAGAAACGCTCTTTCTCGATAGTATTCGTAATATAAAAGTCGTCATTGAAATAGACAAAATGTTCTGCCAAGTCAGGTATCTTATGCAGATATCGTTCGATCACCACAGAATTGTAAGTGGGTAGGAACTCTTCTGGAATATAATCCTTATGGTTCACCAAGTGGATTTTCGGGTTACTTTCGTCCAGCCATTCTGGCTTCTGTCCGCTGGTCACAAAGTGTATCTTACGTACCCAGGGGGCGAACTTTTCCACTCCGCGAAACCAATATTTCAAGAAACCGTAATCGCGGAAACGGGCTTCGGAAACGCCGTTCTTTGTATTACCCTTGTTTCCGGAGTATTTCATAAAATCCGCTTGCCATTTCGGATCGTTCATGTCAACCCATGTGATGATAAAATCTATATCCATAATTATGAGAAGATTTCTGTAAAAACATTTTTTGTCTAACAGTTATTCGTATCCAACTTTTCTGCATGTTTAAAACGATTGTGTGTCCATAAGTATAGTTCCGGTTGCAGCAGAATGGTCTGTTCCAGGTGCTGGAAATAAAGAGTCGTTAGTTCAAAATCGGGCAGTGACTGGGGATTTTCATGAAGCGGGATAAATTCGGCTTCGTAATAGCCTCTTTTCTTCCTTTTTACGTCAAGGTAGAAAGCTTCAAATCCGTAATGCTTTGTGATTTTTTCTGTTCCTGTCAGTACAGGGGTCTTGTGATGCAGAAAGGGTAGGAAGTTGCGTGATTCCTGTTTCTTAGGTGATTGGTCGGCTATAAATCCGATGATGCAAACTTCGTGGCGATTGGCCAATTCGGTGATGCAGCGGGCTGTTTTATGCATCTCAACACAGGTGCCTCCCATACGTTCGCGAATGTGCATCATTAGCCGCTCCATACTTTTGTTGCGCAGTTTGTGGTATATTTGGATACCAGTTGCGCTTTTTTCCAACCATAAAGGCATGGAGGAAACCCATTCCCAGTTTCCATAGTGGCCTATGTAAATGGAAATCGATTTTCCCTGTCTCAGCATTGCATTTACTGCTTCAGTATTTGTGAACTGCATTCTCTGCTTTATTTTTTGAGGAGATATGGAGGCCAGTTTGCAGCTTTCAAGGGTCATGTCGATAAAAAAATGATAGAATCGTTTTTCAATCAATTTGATTTCCGTCAGACTTTTATCAGGGAAAGACTCTGTCAGGTTTTGCCGTACAATCTTGCGACGATAACGTACCAAATAATATAGTGGATAGAATAAACCGTCTGACAGGGCATAAAGCATACAAAAAGGGGTGTATGACAGCAGTTTCAGGAAAAAATGGAGTATATGATATATCATAATATATTCATTGATAGGGGTATGTCAAAGTCAGATCTTGTTTATTTGCTGGCTAGGCAAAGGCAACGTGGATTTTCTCTTATTGACATACTCTCCCAAACATACGCTGCAAATATAATAAGAATATGCGGAATAGGAAAATTTAACTTCTGGAATGTTAGGCAATAACCTTATCCGTAGGGCCTCTTCTTTTATCCTCCTACCGCTTTTGTTTGTGTATATCCTTCCTTCTTCAGTAATTCCAGAACTTTCTGCTTGAAATCACCTTGTACAATAATTTCGCCATCTTTAGCACTACCTCCTACACCGCATTTGCTTTTCAGCATCCGGCCCAGTTCTTTCAGGTCGTTGTCGCTACCCACAAAACCGGTGACCAAGGTTACAATCTTACCGCCACGGTTTTTGCGGTCAAGTTGTACTTTCAACTTTTGCAGGGTTGGGGGAAGGGTCGGAATTTCTTCTTCACTCTCTGTTTCGTAACAGAAGTCGGGATTGGTAGAATAAACCACGTTCAGGCGGTCTTTCCAGTCGTTGTTTTTATTATCTTTTGCCATGATGAAAGTCTGTTGCTAATTTCGTGTCAAAAATAAGGTTTTGTTGCGAGACTTCCAATGCGACGTAGAATTTATGTTAAGCTTTTCTCTCTATTATCTCGGACATTGGAAAAAAAACAGTACTTTTGTCCATTACAATCTGATAAATTTATAGAAAATGATGAGCAGTTTGTTGCAGAACAGGGAGAATTTGCGGGTGCCGGAGCCTACGCTGCGACGCCTTCCGTGGTATCTCTCTAATGTCAAGTTGCTGAAACAGAAAGGAGAACGTTTTGTCTCCTCTACTCAAATATCCAAGGAAATCAATATTGACGCCTCGCAGATAGCCAAGGACCTTTCGTATGTTAATATTTCAGGGCGTACACGGGTAGGGTATGAGGTGGATACGTTGATTGCCGTGCTGGAAGACTTTCTGGGCTTCACTAATCTGCACAAGGCTTTCCTGTTTGGTGTAGGTAGTTTGGGAGGAGCTTTGCTCCACGATTCGGGTCTGCGTCATTTCGGATTGGAGATTGTGGCGGCCTTTGATGTCAACCCTTCGCTGGTGGGGACGAAACTGAATGGTATTCCGATTTTTCATACCGACGAATTCTGCCAGAAGATGCAGGAGTACGATGTGAACATTGGGGTACTGACCGTGCCTATTGAGATTGCCCAGCAGATAACGGACTACATGGTAGAGGGGGGAATCAAGGCCGTGTGGAACTTTACACCTTTCCGTATCCGTGTGCCCGAGAATATTGTTGTACAGAATACGTCGCTCTATGCCCATCTGGCGGTAATGTTCAACCGTCTTAACTTTAACGAAATCAAGTAATGAAGATTATAGCTGTAGGAATGAACTACGCCCTGCACAATCGCGAGCTGGGGCATGAGCAGGAAAACAAGGAACCGGTAATTTTTCTGAAGCCTGACTCGGCTATTCTGAAGGACGGAAAACCTTTCTTCCTGCCCGATTTTTCAAACGAGATACACTATGAAACCGAAGTGGTAGTGCGTATTTGTCGCCTGGGTAAATGTATTGCGCCACGTTTTGCCCATCGCTATTATGATGCGGTGACGGTAGGTATCGACTTTACTGCCCGCGATATGCAACGCCGCTTCCGTGAGGTGGGTAATCCTTGGGAACTGTGCAAAGGGTTTGACGGGTCGGCTGCTATAGGCCACTTTGTGCCACTGGCTGAGGCGGGAGGCGACGTGCAACGACTGAACTTCCATCTTGATATCGACGGGCAGACCGTTCAGCGTGGATGTACGGCGGACATGTTGTTCCGTGTGGATGATATCATCGCCTATGTCAGTCGTTTCATGACGTTGAAGATAGGTGATTTGCTTTTTACCGGCACGCCCGTGGGGGTGGGACCTGTGAGCATCGGACAACACCTGGAGGGGTATTTGGGCGACGAGAAACTGCTTGATTTCCATGTCCGATAAATCTGGAAGCAAAAGAATTATCAATTCTCAATTCTCAATTATGAAAATACGAGTAGGTTTTGGCTTTGATGTCCATCAGCTGGTGGAAGGCCGTGAATTGTGGTTGGGTGGCATCCGCTTGGAACACGAGAAAGGATTGCTGGGGCATAGTGATGCCGACGTGTTGATACATGCCATTTGTGATGCTCTGCTGGGTGCGGCCAACATGCGCGACATAGGTTATCATTTTCCCGATACGGCAGGCGAGTTCAAGAATATCGATAGCAAAGTATTGCTGAAGAATACTGTAGAGCTGATAGCTGGGAAAGGATATACGGTGGGCAATATCGACGCGACTGTCTGTGCCGAGCGTCCCAAGTTAAAGGCACGTATTCCTGAGATGCAGGAAACGTTGGCTCGCGTGATGGGTGTGGACGTTGATGATGTGTCTATCAAGGCTACCACGACTGAAAAACTTGGCTTTACCGGCCGCGAGGAAGGCATCTCGGCATATGCGACTGTGCTGGTGGTCAAGGAGTAGGGCTCAGGTATTGGATATTCATATTTATTATTATAATCTTTAATTTAATTCTCTATGAAACGTATTTTGTTTTTTTTGTTTCTGATGGGTATGGGACTCATTTCTCTGTATGCCCAAAAGATTGACCTGAAGTTCAACAAGGCAGGTGAGTTCAAGATTGTCCAGTTTACTGACGTTCATTTCAAGTATGGCAATCCGGCTTCGGACATCGCCTTAGAACGCATTGACGAAGTGCTGGAGGCTGAGCGTCCCGATTTGGTTGTATTGACTGGTGATCTGATTTATGCCTCGCCTGCCGACAAGGGCATGCGTACCGTACTTGAACGGATATCGGCCCACAATGTGCCGTTTGTCGTAACTTTCGGTAATCATGACGACGAGCAGGGCATGACTCGCACACAACTGTATGACATTATCCGCTCCGTGCCGGGTTGCCTGATGCCTGACCGTGGCGAACAAGTCTCGCCGGATTATACCCTGACGGTACAGTCGTCCGATGATAACGGGGGCCATGCGGCCGTACTCTATTTCTTCGACTCTCATTCGTATTCTAAATTGAAGGATGTGAAAGGATACGACTGGCTCACATTCGACCAGGTGGAGAATTACCGCCGCCAGAGTGCTTCGTTTACGGAGGCCAACGGGGGTAAACCGTTGCCTGCCCTGTCTTTCTTTCATATCCCGCTACCCGAGTACAACCAGGCTGCATCCAGCGAAGATGCTATCTTAATAGGTACACGTATGGAAAAAGCCTGTGCGCCTACCCTGAATACGGGTATGTTCACCGCCATGAAGGAGGCGGGTGATGTGATGGGTGTCTTCGTGGGCCACGACCATGACAACGACTATGCCGTGATGTGGCACGGCATCCTGCTGGCCTACGGACGCTATACGGGCGGGAATACCGTTTATAATCACCTGCCCAATGGCGCACGTGTCATCGTACTGAAGGAAGGCCAGCGCACGTTTGATACGTGGATTGACTTGGCTGGTGGTCAGCAGGTGAACCGTTCGACTTATCCCGACAGTTTTGTGAAGAAATAAACGTTATTGAAGTTTGACATAATGTAGTCTCGTGTACGGTGTGGAGCCTACCATGTAGGTGCGTGCCACTCGTGCCGAGGCTATTTTTATAGTCTCGCCTTCCTGGTAGGCGTGTTCCGTGGCAGGCAAGGTACAGGAGTGGCGGCTGGCCGTACGGGCATTGACGGTCAGTGCGACGCAGTTGCCCGATGTGTCTTTCAGCCGGAGTTGCTGGCGGACGTAGAAGAAGGCCGTGCCGTTGCGCACCTGCGTCTTGTAGGGATTGTCTTCCACACGCACGGCGGTAACCCTCAGTGTCAGGTTTTCCAATTTGTCACCTTCCTTGCCCAGGAAGCTGCCCGTAGGTTTTTGATGCATCTTGCGTCGCTGGATGTCCAGATAGACGGAGTGGTAGATGCGGGCGATGAGCACGAAGCGTGCTTGCTTGGGGATGTGCGGTTCGAACTTGTAGGCTATCCAGCCCAGATAGGCTGGGTCGATGTTCAGAATCTCATGCAGGAAGTGGCCGCGGTATTTGCCGAAGGGGATGAGGTCATCACCTTTGCTCTGCATACGCTTGACGTTGTATTCCGTTAGATACAGGCTGCGGGTGGAGTAGAAGCAGAGGGTGCTGGCTATGCGTAGAGCTTCGTGAGCATCGGTCGAGAGGTCGCAGAGGTAGAAGATGGACTGGCGGCTGGGCAGGGGAGAGTAGACCCATAGAGTGTACAATGGCTTTCCTTCGCGCGGAAGCACGACCAGATAGGCTCCGGCCTCCTTGTAGGAGGCTCTGCCCCGGTTGTACAGGTTTAGTTTCTGGTACAGCAGGGCCTGTTCGCTGTCCGATAGATTCGGTAGTTTAGGTTGGGCCATAAGCTGTTTTTCTTTCGTCCAAGATACGATTTTTTTCTGAAAAAAGCAAGCTGTGGGATGGAAATGTGGGGAGAGAACGTTGTATGGATATTGTTCTTACGCAGAGCAAAGTGTTGTAAAATAAGACTGATGGCTGACAAAAGGAAATCTGATTTGGCTTTTTGCTAACAGACGCCTTTGGCGAAAACAATAAAATAGAGGAAGAATAAGGGCTGAAGGTGCCTTTCTGATGTATCAAAAGCCCTTCCAGAGGTGTCCGATGGTATGTTTTGAGTCGGCAGAAAATATGTTTTCGGGTGAGAAAAGCATTGTTTTCTGTCGAAATAATGTATGTTTTCTGTTTCTAAAGTGGCACTTTTCGCCGCTGAAGTCCCTAGTTACGCCGCTAAAGTGTCACTTTCCTGTTGTTTTCGTCCCTGGTGGCGGTCGTTTTCTTCTATTTCAAATGTAAAGATTTTGCTATCCTACTGATGGATAGCGCGATATGAAAAAACGATTCGTTCTTTGGTGTCGGCCTTGCCTTTGGGCGGAAATACGCGATTCTCAGGCGGTCTGGAAATCAAAGTGTCATATCGTCAGAAGCGAACCATCAGCTCCAGTACCACTTTGTCCTGCTCCGATTCCTTGGCGATGCTGCCTTCGGGGTAGAAGTATTTCTCGTAGTTCAGGCGGATGTCTGTACGGAAGGCCTTGCTGAGGCTGAAGGTGATACCGCCCGTCAGTCGGTGGCGCTTGTAGTCGGTAATGATTAGGGCCCCCGTGGCCTCGTCGCGGGTCTTGGCGTCGCTTTGGTCGGTCATCATGTCATAGCGGGCCAGGAAGGACATCTTCTGGAAGACTTTCTTCAGAGGCTGGTCGTAGTTGATGAAGGCATCGACGGAGTGTACGTCCTTGAAAGCTTTGTCCGAATACTGCTTATATAGGTATTCACCCTCAATGTGGAAACGCCCTGCCTCATAGTAGGTGCCGATATCGTAGGAACGCATCCATACCTCTTCGGGCTTGATGCCCTGCACGCTCAAGGTGAGGTTCAGTCCTTCGGTAGGCAATATTTCTGCCTTGGCAGAGTAGTTCACTTCCTTGTGCCACACCTTCTGGTTCGTCAATCCTGTGCCGTTGTAGAGTCCTCCTTCCAATTTGACGGGCAGGGCGGTGGGCAGTTCGTAGCCCAGGGTGAGGCCTACGTCGCGTACGTTGCCCACCTGCTTGGCGATGAACGAACGGTTGGCGAAGTATTGCTGATGGGGCGAGCGGTGGGCGTCGATGGTGAAGGGTACGCGCATCTGTCCGGCCGTCACCGTCAGCCCCTTGGCTGGGAAGATGCGGGCATAGGCGTCGAGCATCTTGATCTGGCCTTCGTCCGAGAGGTCTATTTCCGCCTTGTAGGCCACGATGGGCAGGATGTTGCCCGTCAGGCTGACGCGTGCGTTGCGCACCTCGAAGCGGCCGGCACCCATGCCTGTCTGGTATTCGTACTTGGCACGGATGGTTCCGTTCACTTTGGGCAGGTAGTCTTTGCCCTCAAGGCGTTCCTTGTCAATCTTCTTTCCGTCCTCGTCGTTTCCCGCGCTTTGTGCGGAGAGGGCGGTTGCGACCATCAGAACGGCCGCCAGCAGGAGGATGCTTTTCTTCATAATTCTGTTTGGATAGTGGAATGATTTTTCGGCGCAAAGCTCGGAAACATGTGTGATATCGATGTGTCATCTGTGTTGCATTTGTGTTACAGGCGGCAGGGCAGAGTGTAGGAGCAAGTCTGTCCGAAAAAAAGAAGAAAGCGCGTGTTTTTGTCGCTTCTCGCCTGTGTTTTCTTGAAATATAATCCTATCTTTGCGAAAACTAATTTCTTGAATTATGAGTACAATCTTACAGCTTGCTCCACAGAACGTGTGGAAGCATTTTCATTCTTTGACACAGATACCCCGCCCTTCAGGGCACGTAGAACAGGTGACCGAATTTCTGGTGAACTTCGGTAAGGAACTGGGCCTGGAGTCGTTCGTTGACGAAGTGGGCAATGTTATTATCCGTAAGCCTGCCACTCCCGGCATGGAGAACCGCAAGGGTGTCATTCTGCAGGCCCACATGGACATGGTACCGCAGAAAAACAACGATACAGTACATGACTTTACGAAGGATCCGATTGAAACATACATAGACGGTGACTGGGTGAAGGCTAAAGGTACGACGTTGGGAGCCGACAACGGGCTAGGTGTAGCTGCTGCTATGGCGGTGCTCGAAGCCGAGGATTTGAAGCATGGTCCGCTGGAAGTGTTGATTACGAAGGACGAAGAAACAGGCATGTACGGTGCTTTCGGTCTGAAGGAAGGTACGCTGAAGGGTGATATCCTGCTTAACCTCGACTCCGAGGAAGAAGGGGAACTCTACATCGGTTGTGCGGGCGGCATCGACATTACCGCCATGCTGGAGTACAAGGAAGAGACACCTGCTGAAGGTTTCGTGGCTCGCAAGTTGACCTTGAAGGGACTCCGCGGCGGACATTCAGGCTTGGAAATCAATGAAGGACGTGGCAATGCCAACAAGTTGCTGGCACGCGTGGTACATGACCTGCTGGTTGAATTCGACTGCCAGTTGGCCAGCTTCGAAGGTGGAAATATGCGTAACGCCATTCCCCGCGAGGCGCACGCCATATTGTTGTTCAATCCCGAGGATATGGAGGGGCTGGACGACTATATCAAGGAATATGAAGCGCAGATTAATGATGAATATACACCTATCGAAAGCAACATCAGCCTGAAAATGGAAGAAACTGATGTACCCGCTGCTGTAGTGCCCGAAGAAATTCAGGACAATATGATCAATGTGCTGATGGCTTGTCAGGATGGTGTGATGCGCATGATACCGACCGTCCCCGATACAGTGGAAACCTCGTCCAATCTGGCCATCGTCATCATTGCCGGCGGAAAAGCTGAGGTTCGAATTTTGGCTCGTAGCTCGTGCGACACGATGAAGGACTTCTTGGCCGACAGCTTGGCTTCCTGCTTCTCCATGGCAGGTATGAAGGTTGAGTTCAGCGGAGCCTATTCCGGCTGGCAGCCCAATGTCAATTCACCTATCTTGCAAGCCATGAAGTTATCCTATAAGGAACAGTTCGGTACCGAGCCTTCCGTGAAGGTGATTCATGCAGGATTGGAATGTGGCATCATTGGTGCTACCTATAAGAACCTTGACATGATTTCGTTTGGCCCTACCTTACGTTCGCCTCATTCACCCGACGAGCGTGCCTGCATCCCTACGGTTGCCAAATTCTACGATTTCCTGGTAGCCACGTTGGCCAAGACACCTGAAAAATAACGGCGTATCCTTATATATAATAAGGTATAAGAGCCGCATCCCTCTGTCTGAAGGATGCGGCTTTTTTTCTGCCATTCTGTCTGCCTGGCAGGTAGCTGACATGACACGATGTCCATTTTGGTGGTTTCGCTGATGTATAATCTTCGGAAAAATTGATGCAGGTCAATAAATATGCTATAAAACATATTTTTCCATCTGTTTTTACTTGCTGTTTTGAATAAAGGCATTAATTTTGTGTTGTAAAACATGAAATCAATAAGATTTCGGTAAGTTTTCAATAGGATAACAAGATTGTTTTAGGAGGATAACAAAATGAAAATGTTAAAGAAAATCTTTAAGAATGTCAGCAAGGCTGACAAGAACATCTGGGGTTATGTAATGCTCTAAAGCATTTACATTCCCCATTTGAAAAGAGAATTGGAAATCAGTTTTCTAAGGTTTAGTAAAGAAAGGATTTTAATTATGAAAAAGTTTTTTGCGTATTTGATAAGTGCTTTGTCCGTTATGGGCGAAAGCGAAATGCTCTCCATGGGATATGGGAGTGAAAGATAAAAGAGTATTGAGAGAGACAATAGAGTACATTCATTGATTTAAAGCAAATAGAACGGACGGAGGTATATGCTGAATATGCCTCCGTTTTTTTGTGGGTTCCCAAAAATATTTTCATATCCTGTTTACACAATTTCAGTAAAATAATGCGGCTTTTTAAACTTTAATCGTTTACTTTGTTCTAATAGAATATGTAGGAAACTATCGTCTGGTGATGATGAGTTCGAACCTAATAAAAACGCTAAAAGCCAAATAACTATGAAACGAATGTTTTATACAGGGTGGATGCTTGCCCTCTGTTTCTTCCTGTCAGGATGGAACAACATGCAGGCACAAACATATGAGAAATTGTGGAAACAGGTGGAACAGGCACAGCAGAAAAGCCTGCCGCAAACCGTTGTGAAGCTGACCGAAGAAATCTGCCGGAAGGCCTTGGACGAAAAAAACTCGCCACAATTGCTGAAAGCTTATCTCTGCCGGGCCGCTTTTCAGGAACGTCTGACGCCCGACAGCCTCTATGCACGCCTGAACGAGATGGAACGATGGGTAACAACCGAAACCGATGAAGCCGAACGGGCTATCCTGCATTCGTTGCTGGCAAGCGAATATGCGGATTATTGGCAAAGCCGACGCTACACCATAGCCGCACGGACAGACCTGGTTACGGACGAACAACCGGCCGATATCCGCGAATGGACATCCCGACAATTCGTGGAAAAGGTGGAAACACACGCTACAGCCTCAACTCGCCAAGTGGCTTTGCTCACCCAAACCTCGACAGACACCTACCGGCCTTTTGTGGAGCAGGGCGAACAGAGTGCCTACTACAGCCACGACCTCTATCACCTGCTGACACGTAGGGCCATCAGTGCGTTGAAATCCATGACGGGAGCGGGAGCCGACTCCTTGATGCAGACACGCGTCGAACGCCTTTACCTGCAGATGATGGATACCTATGCCGCTCGCCCTGACGGAGCGGATGCCTGCCTGCTGGCCACGCTCGATTATTGGGAGTGGAAGAATGGAAGTGCCATGCAGGATGAGGCTGCTTACCTACAAGCTCTTGACGAATTGATGACTCGCTATGCTAACCGTCCCTTGTGTGCCGAAGTTTACCTGCGCAAGGCTCAATGGATGAGCCGCGGCGGTGAAGGACGCAGTGTGGGTGAGGCCATCCGTCTGTGCGATGAGGCCATTCGCCGCTATGCTTCCTACGCCCGCATCGGGCAGGTAAAGCAACTGCGTGCTGAACTCTTGCGTCCACAACTGGCTATTTCTGCCGAAGGTATAGGCTATCCGGGCGACACCTTGGATTTGCGCGTGCGCTATCGTACGATGGATGCGCCTGTCACATTGAATATCTATGCTACGAACCTGAGTGGCTATTCTACTCGCTATGATTGCGATAATGACAAAACTTTCCGTAGCTTGTCACCTCGCCGCGTCTATAGTCGGCAACTCACCTTGATTCCTCTGCCAGCTGAGCATAAGTCGGAGGCCGATCTTCCTTATTTAGAAAGCATCACAAACCTGCCTTTACCTATACCTCAAGAGGCGGGTGTCTATGTTGTGGAAGTCGTTCCTCAAGGCAAGAACGGACGCAAAAGCCGTTGCCTCTTGCCTGTGAGCCGCCTGCGTGCCCTGACGCTCGACTTGGGCGAAGGACAGATAGAAGTGACCACACTCGATGGTCGTAGTGGCCATGCCGAAGCGGGCGTCCGCGTCTGCTTCTATTCATCGAGTGACGAGGAGAACCGTCGCTTGCTGAAGGAAGTCGTGACCGACGAACAGGGGAAAGCCCTTGTGACGTTTGAAAAGTATGACTATAACACCTGCTATACCCTTAGTAAAGGAACAGACACGGCACTGCCTTCTACAGGTGTGTATTTGAGCCGCTCTTCACGATCCTCGGCCGATCATCGCTACGAACTTTCGCTCCTCACCGACCGAAGCATCTACCGACCCGGCCAGACTGTTTACTTGAAAGGTGTTGTCTATCATAAAGGGAAAAACAGTGCTCAGGTGGCAGAGGGCGAATGGGTGAACCTGGAACTGCTCGATGCCAACCTCAAACAGATAGCCACCCGACGTGTGCAAACCAACGAGTTCGGCTCCTTTACTGCCGATTTTGCACTGCCTTCTGCCTGCCTGAACGGCCAGTTCATGGTGCGTGTTCAGGAAAAGCATATATCGGGTGCCGCCCGCTTCCAGGTGGAAGAATACAAACGTCCGACGTTCGAAATCACTTTCCAGCCTGTCACCGTTCCCTATTGCCTGGGCGAGACGGTGACACTTCGTGGCGAAGTGAAGGCTTTCAGTGGGGCCTCTGTTCAGGAGATGCCACTGGCTTGGAGCTTAAAACGATATGACCGCCTGCGTGGCTATCTGAATACGGACAAAATGCTGAAGGCCGACACTGTTCGGCTTGATGCGCAAGGTCGCTTTGCCATCGACATCCATTTGGAAGGCGAAGTGGCCAAGGCTCTCCAGCCTTGGCAAGTCAGACAAGGTTATACTTTTGAAGTAGAAGCGGCCGTTACCGACGAGGCAGGCGAAACGCAAACTGCCTCCTACACTCTTTCGGCCAACTCGCAGGCATTCAACCTGAACCCATCCATCCCCATGCAAGTGTGCAAGGAAGACACTACCCAATGGATGATTCATGCTTCCAATCCCCAAATGTCGCCCCTCACACTGATTGCTGACTGGCGTATCGAGCCTGAAACGGAAGATGGAGAATTGATAACAAAGGATGCCAAGCCCACCTTGAGCGGGCGATGTCTCACAGGCAAGAATAATCCTTCAGACACTTGGCATAATGTACCTTCAGGCCGTTATCGCCTGACGGCATGGGCTACCGACTCGTTGGGCCATCGGGTGGAGAGTACCGCTTCGTTCGTCCTCTTCTCGAAAGAAGACCGCTGTCCGCCTATCCACGCTCCTCTCTTCTTCCACGAACGGAAGATGGAGGTGGCTGCTGGCGAAAAGGCCTCCTTCTGCCTGGGTACTTCGTTCAAGGATGCCTGGGTGTGGATGGATATCTTTACAGGTGGCAAGCGCGTGGAGAGCCGCCTCTTACAACTCTCAGACACCCTGATGTGCGTCAAGATGCCTTACCTGGACAGTTACGACGAAAGCGTCACGCTCCTGTTCAACACCCTGAAGGAAGGCGAGCTGTATAGCCGAACCGCTTTCTTGAAGAGCATCCAGCCCAATCGCACCCTGCAGATGAAGTGGGAAGTCTTCCGCGACCGCCTGCGTCCTGGTCAGGAGGAAGAATGGCGTCTTGTGGTGACTACGCCCGAAGGCCTGCCCGCCTCGGCCGAGATGCTGGCGTTGATGTACGACGCTTCGCTCGACAAGCTTTATCCCAACCGTCAGTCGTGGGGTGTCTTCTTCGCTCCGCAACTCGACTGGCGCAATGTGCGTCTGAATACGGCCAGTCGCCTCTATCTGTCGCCCTACTTCACGATACCCGACTGGAAAATACCTGGCTGGTCGTTCGATCGCTTCTGCTCGCCGTGGCTGATACCCCAGGTCATAGAGATACGAGATGACGCTCTCGTCGTAGGATACGGTTCCAGCCGGACGCCCACCTTGGTAGGAGGAACCGTCTTGCAGAAGTCTGCCTCCAACGCCATCTTCAATACGAAAGAAGAAGCTGGCCTTGCCGTGGAAGTCGCCTACGCACCTCCTACGGCCGACGATGTCTTGTTCGAAGAAGAAGTGGTGAATACAGCCGAAACCCTCCAACCCGATGCCGACCTCCGTACCAACTTTGCCGAGACGGCCTTCTTCTATTCCCAGCTCCGCACCAACGAACGGGGCGAAGTGGTTGTGGCCTTCACCCTGCCGCAAAGCCTGACCCGATGGAATTTCCGCGGCTATACCCACACGAAGGACATGCAGACAGGTCTGCTCGAAGCATCGGTTGTCAGCGCCAAGGAATTCATGCTGCGCCCCAACCTGCCGCGCTTCTTCCGCATGGGCGACCAGGCTCAGGTGGCCGCCACGGTGAGCAACCTGACCGAAGGCACGATAAAAGGGCGTGTGACATTACAATTGTTCGACCCCACAACCGAAAAAGTCATCCTGACCCGCCGCGAGAAGTTTGAAGCGGGAGCCGGCCGCAACGTCGCCGTCGGCTTCGCCTTCGACGTGGATGACCGCTATCCCTTGCTGGGCGTACGCCTCACGGCCGATGGAGGTAACTTCAGCGACGGCGAGCAACATGTCCTCCCTGTACTCAGCAATCAGGAGTATGTGACAGAAACACTCGTCTTCGACCTGGAGGGCAACGACGCCTGCACGCTCCGCCTTGATACGTTGTTCAATCATAATAGCTCCACCGCCACCCAACGGCGCCTGACCGTCGAGGTGACGGGCAACCCTGCCTGGATGGCCATACAGGCCCTGCCTTCCTTGACGCAACCCGACGGCGAGAATGCCATCTCGTGGGCCACAGCCTATTATGCCAACACCTTGGCCGCCGCCATCGCCCAGTCGCAACCGCGCATCCGCGAAGTCATCGAGGCATGGCAAGCCAGCGGGCAGAGCAAAGAAACCTTCCTCAGCCGTCTGGAGCAGAACGAAGACTTGAAGAACATGTTGTTGAGCGAAACGCCTTGGCTGGCCGAAGCCACTTCGGATACGGAGCGTATGCAACGTCTCGTACAGTTGTTCGACGCCAATCGCCAACGCAACCTCACCCTCTCAGCCCTTACCCGCCTGAAGGAATTGCAAGGCGAAGACGGTGCCTGGAGCTGGTACAAAGGCATGGGCAGCAGTCGCGACATCACCACCTACATCGCCACCCTGCTTGTGCGCCTGCCCCTGCTGACAGGCAGCTCGCTCGATGCCGATGCCTCGGCGATGAAGCAGCGTGCCTTTGCCTACCTGCATCAGGAAGCCCTCAAGGAGTATAAGCGCCTGCGCGAAGCCGAACGCAAGGGCACGCAGATAACTGCTCTTTCGCCCGACGCCTTCGACTACCTCTATCTGTTGGCCTTGGATGCCGATGCGATGAAGCAGGCCGACAAGGAGGTGCACAGCTATTTCCTTTCGCTTCTGTCCCGCCAGCTGACCACGGCCTCCATACAACGCAAGGCGCAAGCTGCCGTCATCCTGCAAGCCGCAGGGCGCAAGGCCGATGCCCAAGCTTTCGAAGCCTCGCTCAAGGAGCACCTCGTGCAGGAAAAGACGATGGGAGCCCACTCCGCCTTCAACGACGGCTATTATAGCTGGGGCATGATGCCCGTCACCACCCACGTGGCCGCCATGGAAGCCCTGTTGCGCTTCGACGGTAACGCGTCTGTCATTGAGGAGATGAAGCGCTGGTTGCTGAAGCAGAAGCAGACAACCCAATGGAATACGCCTGTAGCCTCTGCCGACGCCATCTATGCCCTCTTGTGCAACGGCCGCAACTGGCTGGCCGATCGCGGCGACGTCACCCTCACCTTAGGTCGCGAACGCCTTCGCACCACCGACACTTCTGCCCGTCCGTTGCAAGGCTTGGGATACATCAAGGAGACTTACGAGGAAGGCAATGCCGCCCTCAACGCCCGCATCCTCGAAGTGGAGAAGCACGACGAAGGCATGGCTTGGGGAGCCGTCTATGCCCAGTATCTTTCGCCCGTGGCCGATGTCCGAGCACAAAGCACCGGTTTGTCCATCGAAAAGCAATGCTTTGTCGAGCGTAAAACAGCCATTGGCCGTTCGGAACTCCATCCGCTGGAAAAGGAAGGCGGCCTTCGCGTGGGCGATAAGCTGGTCATCCGCCTTGTGCTCCGCCTCGACCGCGCCATGGATTATGTCCAGCTGAAGGACAGCCGTGCCGCCTGCCTCGAGCCGACCGCCACGCTTTCAGGCTACCGTTGGACGGGAGGCTTCGGCTACTATGCCGAGACAAAAGATGCCTCGACCCGCTTCTTCTTCGACCACCTGGGCAAGGGCACTTATGTGTTGGAGTACAGCTGCCGCGTATCGCAGGCAGGTACTTACCAGCCGGGGCTTGCCACCGTCCAATGCGCCTATGCGCCCGAGATGGCCGCCCACTCGGCGGCGGGCGAAGCCTTGCAGGTGAAGGAATGAGCGGAGGAAACCAAAAACTTGCCTAAAATATGTAGAGCAGGATGTTTCTTCGGCTTGAATTTTGTAAATTTGCGGCAAGTAATAAAGATAAAGACGAAATAGATGAAACGATTTTTTGCTATCATAGCCCTTTCCATGGGGGTGTCCGTCTCTGCTTCGGCTCAGGCACGCTTCACTTCAAGCACCCAGTTGCAACACTTGGGGCAGATTGAGTGGAAACGTCCTGTGACCGTGCAATATACCGTCACCAATACGGGCAATGAACCCTTGGTGCTCACCGAGGTGGAGCCCGATTGTGCCTGTACGGCTGCCCGCTGGACAAAGACACCCATTGCTCCTGGCCATAAGGGAACGGTGGACGTTACCTTTGATGCAGAAGCTTTGGGACACTTCCAGAAGTCTGTGGCCATCTTTACGAATGCTTCTCCCCATCTGGTCTATCTGAAGTTTGATGGCGAGGTGGTGACGGAAATTACGGATTTTGCACGTACTCATCCTTATCAGGTGGGGCAGATACGTATTGACCAGAATGAGATAAACTTTCCCGATGTGCAGCGCGGTGAACGTCCCGTGGCCTACCTTAGCGTAGTGAATTTGTCCGACACGCCTTACGAACCTGTCCTGATGCACCTGCCGCCTTATCTGGAGATGAAGGCCGAACCTGAGGTGCTGCAACAGGGCGAGCGTGGTACGCTGACCCTGACATTGAACTCCGAGAAGCTGACCGATTTGGGATTGACTCAGTCGTCCGTTTACCTCTCGCGTTTCTTGGGCGACAAGGTGAGCGAAGAGAACGAATTGCCCGTTTCGGCCATTCTTCTGCCTGATTTTTCTGGGCTGACGGAAAACGAGCGTCTCAATGCTCCTGCTATCCGCCTTTCCGCCGAAGATATCGATTTGAGCAGTGACTTGGCCAAGAAGAAGCGTGCGCGGCGCGATATTACCGTGACCAATGCCGGGCGTTCGCCTTTGCAGATCAGCAAACTTCAGGTGTTTCATCCCGCGGTGGGTGTCAATCTGAAGAAGACCGTTCTGCAACCTGGTGAGTCCACCCGTCTTCGTGTGTCCGTTGCCAAGAAGAATATTGGCAAGCACCGCCGTCATCTGCGCCTGTTGCTGATAACGAACGACCCTATGCAACCGAAAGTAGAAATCAACATTAAAGCCAAATAATCATGGAACATCCCGAAAATTGCGCTGAATACAAGGGCCTGACTGTCAATGCAGGCGTTGAGCAACCCTCGTCCGTGAACCCTTATCTGAAGAACCGTCCGCGGCGTAAGAAGCCGGAACTCACTGTGGCCGACTATGTGGATGGTATCCTGAAAGGGGATGTCACCATCCTGAGCCAGGCCGTTACCTTGGTGGAGAGTGTGAAGCCTGAGCACCAGACCTTGGCGCAGGAGGTCATTGAGAAGTGCCTGCCTTATTCGGGTAATTCTGTCCGTATCGGTATCAGCGGTGTGCCTGGCGCAGGCAAGAGCACGTCCATTGATGTTTTCGGGCTTCATGTTCTTGAACAATATGGAGGCAAGCTGGCCGTGCTGGCCATCGACCCCAGTAGTGAGCGTAGCAAGGGAAGCATCCTGGGTGACAAGACCCGCATGGAGAAACTTTCCGTTCATCCCAAGTCCTTTATCCGTCCCAGTCCTTCGGCAGGCTCTTTGGGAGGAGTCGCCCGCAAGACGCGCGAAACCATTATCCTTTGCGAAGCTGCCGGCTATGACAAAATCTTTGTAGAGACGGTAGGGGTAGGGCAGAGTGAGACAGCTGTCCATTCGATGGTCGATTTCTTCCTGCTCATCCAGTTGGCGGGTACGGGTGACGAGTTGCAGGGCATCAAGCGTGGTATCATGGAAATGGCCGACGGCATTGTCATCAACAAGGCCGACGGCGACAACATCGAGCGGGCCCGCCTGGCTGCCGCCCAGTTCCGTAATGCCCTCCATCTTTTCCCTGCGCCCGAGAGCGGATGGACACCCCAGGTACTGACTTATTCGGGTTTCTATAACCTGGGTGTGAAGGAAATCTGGGATATGGTTTATAAGTACATCGACTTTGTGAAGGAGAATGGCTACTTCGTCTATCGTCGCAACGAGCAGAGCAAGTTTTGGATGTACGAGAGTATCAACGAGCACCTGCGCGACAGCTTCTATCACAATCCGAAGATAGAAGCGATGTTGGCCGACCGTGAACAACAGGTGTTGCAAGGTAACCTGACTTCGTTTGTGGCTGCCAAGTCATTGCTGGATACCTATTTTGAGGATATGAAAGGAGGAGATTTGCATAACAAATAAGTATCGTTGGATATGTTTCTGCATTTTTTTGATTTTATTTTTCTGGATTCCGAAACAAATCTTTGAAGAAAATTGTTTTATAGTTATATTTTACATATTTTTGTTTCAACACAAAAACGATTATAGAACTAAGCTGTCAGATGATGGGAATCTTTGAAATATATGAAGAATAAAAATAGTTTATGAAATAAAAGTGTTTACTAATTTTTTAATGCAGAGATTATGAAAAAAATTTTAATGTTATTAGCGATGTCCGGCGTGGCTTTGGGTACCATGGCACAGTCGGAAACTAATGTGTCCAAAGATGCTGAACAGGACAAGTATGCAGTAGTTACAAACAAGTTTTGGGATAATTGGTTTATTTCTGCCGGTGTGGGTGGAAGTGTGCTGATGGGAGACTTTGATACGAACGTTGGTGATTTCGGCCAGCGTATCAGTCCCACTATTAATATTGCGTTGGGCAAGTGGTTCACTCCGGGTATTGGAGGCCGTTTGCAGTATAGTGGCTTGCAGGCAAAGGGATTTGCTCCTTCTGCCATGACCGACTATACGACAGGCGACATGGTGGACGGCGGCTATAAACAGCGTTTCAATTATATGAATCTGCATGCCGATGCTATGTTCAATCTGAATGCCCTGTTTGGCGGCTATAATCCTAAAAGAGTATATGAAATTATTCCTTATGTAGGTTTCGGCTTTACGCATAGCTATACCGAGGCTCATCGTCAGTGCATGTCGGTCAATGCGGGTCTTCTCAACCGTTTCCGCATCTCGGATGCTTGGGACGTTAATCTGGAATTGAGTATTGCGGGTATGGAAGACAAGTTTGATGCCGGATTGGGCGGTAAGGGCTACGATGGTGTAGTCAGTGCCACTGTTGGTGTTACTTATCGTTTTGCAAAACGCGGATTTGACAAACCTCAGCCTCAGCTCATTTCGGAAGCAGAGTTGGACCACATGCGTAATAAGATCAAGGAGATGGCAGCCGAGAATCAGAAGTTGTCAAATTCTTTGGAGCAGGCCAGAAAAGACGCGGCACGGAAGCCCGAGACAAAGGTTGTCGTAGAGCAGGATGTAACTCCGCGTACCGTATTCTTCACGATTGGTTCTGCAAAGGTGTCCAAGCGCGAGTCTATGAATCTTTCTTATATGGCTGAAACGATGAAGGCTCATCCGGAAAGCACTTATGTCGTTAACGGTTATGCCGATTCTGCTACGGGTACACCGGAATTCAACCAGAAGTTGGCCAAGAAACGTGCCGAAGCTGTTATTAAAGTCTTGGTGGATGAATATGGCGTAGATGCGTCTCGTCTGTCTGTCGGCAAGACTGAGGCTGTTGACTCGTTTGGTGAGCCGATCTTGAACCGTGTTGTATTGGTGGAATCTACCAAATAAATAAAGAACAGTTTCTTATGATGATATTCCTTTCGTGAGGAAGGATTATTTCAGTCTGGTAATGGAAATGGCGTGTGATAAACCACACGCCATTTTTATTTGGTATGTGTGCCGCTGGGATGTAACAAAAAAGCCATCTTAAAAGATGGCTTTTTATTGATGGAATGGAAAAGGGGGGAATTATTCGGCAATTACGCCACATCCTACCAGACGCTCTACCCATGATCGGGCATCGGCCTCGGCACGGTCATGTTCAATGCCAAAGTGATCAATCAATACAGAAGCGGCATCGGCCACGGTGAAGTCGCGTCCCTGCAGTTCGTTCCAGAGCAGTAGTGCTGTGGAATTAAGGGAAATCACTTTGGTCATATCGGCATTCATAGCGCCTTGCCCCACAATGATATGTTCGCCTGCAATTTGGCGAACTTTATACATATCTTTAATGTGCATAATTCTATAAATCATTAATGGATATTCCAGCCACAAAAATACCAATAATTTTAAGATTACCGTAGGATTTCGGCTAAAAAATTGATTAAAATTTCATTTTATGCTATCTTTGCATGCATTTTGACCATGTGTATTCTATTTATGACGACATTACAGGAGCAATTTTTTGAATTGATAAGGGCCGGATTGTGGGGAACACCGGCAAATCCCGTGTTGTTCGACGGGCAGACGGATTGGAAGGAAATCTATCGGTCGGCGCGTGTACAGGCTTTGCTGGGAGTCGTGTTCGATGGTGTGCAGTCTTTGCCGAAAGAAAAGCTGCCTCCCCGTGCTCTTTACCTGCAATGGTGTAATGTCGTATTGCAGATGGAAGAAAACAACCGGTTGCTGAATCGGGAACTGGGACGTGTGTATGCGCTTCTGCGTAAGGAGAGCATTGAGCCGGTATTGATGAAAGGACAGGGATTGGCGCAGAATTATCGCTATCCGCTGCATCGGCAGTGTGGTGACATCGACCTCTTTACCGGTTTGCGCGATTACGACCGTGCGAACGAATTGCTGAGGATAGAGGCTTCTTCCGAGGAAGAAGAATTGTATAAGCATGCCAGTTTCACCTGGCATGGCATTGTCGTGGAAAATCATCGCATCTTGACGCAGCTCAGTGCTCCCGGACCCAACCGGAGGCTGCAGCGCGAGATAGAGCGGTGGCATGGCAGCGCGGATTGCCGCAAGCGGATGATCGAGGCCGTTGAGGTGACTTTGCCCCCGCTGCCCTTTGATACCGTTTTCGTATTGTTGCATGCCATCCAGCATTTTCTGGACGAAGGTATCGGACTTCGCCAGATCTGCGATTGGGCCTGCATGTTGTATGCCCAGCGGGATATGCCGGGCAGGGAGGAAACGGCTGCCTTACTGAAGGCGCTGGGCCTGGAAAAAGCGGCAAGGGTGTTCGGCGCCATTGTCGTATGCTATCTGGGACTTCCTGCGGAACATCTGCCTGTCCCGTTTCAGGAGGCGGACATCAAGACGGCCGAATGGCTCTTGTCAGATATCTGGGCAGGAGGAAATTTCGGCAAGCACAATGCTGCCCAGCCCAAGCGCCCCCGGGGCTATTGGAGAGGAAAGTGGCATACGTTTGTCCGCGTGTCGAAGCGTTGCCGGGAGTGGGGGGCCATCGTACCGCAGGAGGCCCGTTGGCATCCGTTGGCGTTGGCGCTGCATGCTGTCTCCATGCAATGGAAGAAACGCGTACGTTAGTTATCAGGGCATTTTAAAGCTTTCGGAATCGTCTCAGCACGAACAGCAGGCCTCTCCTGAGAAACCTGAACCGATACCACAGAGCTCCGCGCCGGAGCCATTTCCGGTCTGTGCAGTCCTGTATGCTGCCGTCAGGGCGATAGATGTAGCGGAGCAGGCCCAGCACGTCCTTGCGTTTCACGCGTTCGACGCGCGCCAGGTTGCCGTCGCCCAGCATCAGACATTCATCTCCCGCACTGCCCACATACCGGTGCACCATGTACCGTCCCTCCCATTGGTAGAAGGGACAGCACCAGGCGGGCATTTCCTCGTCCGTTCCTAAGGGAACGATTTCCACCACATCTTTTCCTCCGACGATGAACGGATACATGCTTTGTCCGTCAATGCGTACCTTCACCGTCCTTCCCTGGCGCAAGGCTTCGGCCGCCTCGGCCAGGAAGGCGTTCTGTACCACGATTTTTCTCATATTCCGAAGATGGTTTTGCAGGACAGGTGGGCCGCTTCCGCATTGGGCAGGCAGGCCAGGTGATAGACAGGTGTTTGGGTCAGGATGTCGTTCAGGACCTCGCTGATGGGATCATACAGTTTTTCGTCGTATGCGAAGTCGGGGGGACAGGACGGGTGCAGGGCGGCGTATGCCTGCATCACGTTCAGCTTCCTGATTTCGTTGTAGGGTGCCTGCGACAGGCGTACGCAGCCGACGAGCTCATGCATTTCTGCCTTGAAGCATGGTGTCTTTCCGCTCCAGGGGCTTCCATATACGTAGGGGATGCCGTTGTGTATGCGGACGATGGGGCTGTCGTCGTTCAGCAGGGTGGCCCCTGCTATATTCTCCCGCCACAAGCGGGTATGGGTACTTTTGCCGGTGCCGCTCTCGCCCAGGAAAAGCACCGCCTTGTCGTGGAAGACGATGGCGCTGGTGTGGATGGCCACCGCTTTATGGGGGGCTATCAGGATGCCGAAGGCTATCCAGCAGGCAAAGCGCAGGAGGTTGGGCTCCAGGTAGCCGTGGACGTAGGCCGTCTCTCCGCCTTCAGGTAGCCAGATGCGGAGGCGCTGGCTGTCGTCGGCGTGGTAGCGTGTTTCAAAGAGGTAGCCTTGGCCATAGCGGCCGAAGCGGTTGCTTGTCAGTTCCTGTTCGGTTCGGTAGAGGTCGTCCGTGAAGTCGGGGGCGGCTTCTTCGGTCCACACGATGCGGAAGTGGGCCTCTTCGGCTGTCTCGGCGGCAAAGGTGCCGAAGCCCCTGATGCCGGCCACGGCCTTTACCAGCGGCTCGCCTTCCATGCGGAGGCGGAAACCGGCAATCAAATAGTCTTGTATCATAATCTCATTCTTTATTTAGGCTTAAATCAAATATGCGGTCACACACCTTCAGCGATGTTTCGCGGTGTGCGATGATGATCAGGGTCAGTTCGTGGTGATGCTCGGACAATTCTTTCAGCGCCTGGTTGATTTCGCTTTCCGTGCGGCTGTCCAGTGCCGACGTGGCTTCGTCGAAGAACAGCACTTCCGCCTCCTTATACAGGGCGCGGGCAATGCCGATGCGCTGTTTCTGTCCGCCGGACAGGCGGCTGCCGTATTCGCCCAGCGGGGTGTCCAGTCCCTGGGGAAGCTCTTCTGCCCAGTCCTTCAGGCTCACCTGCTTCAGCACCTCCATGACGCGCTTGCGGTCCGGGTGTGCGTCGCCCAGGGCTACGTTGTCCAGCAGCGAACCTTCTATGATGAAGATTTCCTGGGGCACATAACCCACCAGCCGGTGCCAGAGGTGCCGGTTGCCCGGTGTCAGCAGGCGGCCGTCCACCCTGATTTCGCCTTCGGTAGGCGACAGAAATCCGAGCAGCAGGTTGAACAGGGTGGATTTCCCCGAACCGCTGGGGCCTTTCACCCCGATGCGTTCGCCCCTGCGGATGTGCAGGTTCACGCCGCCGAACAGCAGCTTTCCGTCCGGAAAGGCGAAGCCCAGGTCGTGCAGTTCCAGCCCCTGTCCGAAGGTAAACGGTTGCTCTTCTTTCGCTTCGGGCGCATCGTCTTCGTTCAGCCCGTCCCGAACTATTTGGATGGAGTGGGAGGCGTTCTGCAGCGTCACCCAGCTGTTCAGGATGCTGCGCATGGCCGGTATCAGGCGGAAGGCGGCGATGGCAAACACGCCGCTCACGATGCTCAGGTCGCCGCGTCCGGCTCCTATCAGCAGGGCGATGCCCGCCACGATGGCCGCTTCGCTCAGGAACTGGGGAAACAGCTGGTAGCGTTCCATGCGCAGGCGGCTCCGCACGATGCTCTCCATGCCCTGGTCGAACGCTGTCAGCGAGGTGCCGAAGGCCTGGGCTATCTCCAGCTCGGCATAGCCGCGGAAGGCTTCCACCACCGTGCGGCTCTGCCTGCGTCTGGCTTCCAGCTCTTCCTGGCCGTACAGGCGCAGCTTGCGTCTCACGACGACGGTATAGATCAGGGCCAGCGGCAGGAAGGCGGCACACAGCAGCAGGCCGGCCACGGGTTCCCACGCCACCAGGGTGCCCATCATGAAGAGGATAAGGATTGCGTCGCCCGCTATGCGGAAGAGAGGCGAGAGTACGCAGAGGCAGAACAGGTAGCACACGTAGTTCACCTCGTGTCCCAGCTGCACGCTGCTCTTGCTCTTGAGGAACAGCAGGCCCCGGTGGTAGTAGTTGACGAACATCCGCCGGCTGAAATCGCGATAGACTTCCAGCTGGAAACTGCTTTCCACCCGTGCCAGGGCCACGACCAGGGCGTTCTTCAGCACTACGAAGCCCATCACCGCCAGGCAGAGCAGCAGCATCTGCGTGCGGCTGCCTTCGGGGCGCAGTACGGCCAGCAGTAGCGGTATCAGTGCCGCCACGCCCGCAAAGTCGAGCACGGCGCGCACCAGTACCGCCACGGCCACCTGCCAGCTGCGCCGGCGGGCTTTGGGAGGAAGCAGGGTAAGGATTTCCTTCATCATAACAGGTCGCAAAGTTACTCGCTTGCCGTGGTTTATGCAAATTTGGGGAGGAAAAAAGAGTTTCTGGCATTCGCCGTCCTCCAGCCTTTCCCTGTCCTCCCGTCTTCCCCCGTTCTCTTGTCTTCCCCCGTCGTCCCGCCCGCCCCGTCATCCCGCACTTGATGCGGGATCCACAAAGCACTTCCTGAGCTTCTAACGAAGCACTTCGTGAGCTTCTGACGAAGTGCTTCCTGACCCCCTGACGAAGCACTGCATGAGGGTGTGACGGAGCACTGCATGACACCCTCATGAAGCACTGCGTCAGCCTGCCCCTCCAAATACATTCAACTCAAAGAGGATTTCCACCCGACAAAAGGCAGAATTTCTTGGAATGGGAAGGATGCGGGATTTTCGGATGGATACCCACATCGGGGAATGTACAAAAAAAGAACGGGTGTATCCCGTCTGTAGGATACACCCGTTGATTTTTCTGTCACATGGGGGGAATAACCCTCTCTTGAATTTAAAACTTAATCAGTCTTATTATTGTGGAGTTACAGTAGCTCCATTTGGATTGAATGTGCCTTTTGCATCCCACTTACCTGTCTTGTATTTGAATGTTAAACCTTCGCACAAAGTCAACGATGCGCCTTTATTGATACCATTACCTGCTACATCAGCCAAATTCAATGTTGCAGAAGTAGCATCCTCAGCCAAGCTTACTGTAACTTTACCTGCTACGGTGAAAGAACCAGTCATTGTGATTTCAGCAGTATTAGCAAACTTGATGTTGCAGTCATTCAGAATCAGGTTCAAGTTTTCATTTCCATCATCAATCCAAGTAGAGGTAATATCTGTATTTACAAATACGGTCTTAGCTTTAGACGGTAATTCATCTTTGATATCAGTCAAGCTGTAGGCAATAGGATCATTATCATGTTCACCGGTAATATTGGAATCATCAAGAATCATCACATAACCACCAACTAGTGCAGCAGTTGAATTCAAATTAATCTGCGCCTCTTTGCTTTGTGCAATGATTCTAGCATCAGCCTCTGTCTGAATCAAGGCTCCATTACGAGCTTCCTTCAAATAACCGTAAACATTGATAATACCCTTGTTTTCAACAGTTTTGGTACTAGTAGTAGCTGTCAAAGTCTTACCAGCAGCAATGTTCACAACGGCAGCTTTCTTTTTATCAGTTGCAGCTTCGTTAGTCAATTTCATTGCGGTTTGGTCTTCATTGATATTAAGAGTAGCACCTGCATTGTTAATGAATGTACCTGTGAATGTACCATTCAGCTCAACTGTTCCTTCATTAGTGAAATTTGCAGTAGCTGTAACATTACCCAGTGTCATTGTACCCTTGTTGGTATAGGCAGTATTCAGCGTAAGAGCTCCTACCGTGCTGTCCAGTTCTTTGATTGTCAGGTCGGTAGTGTTCGGGGTCAGCTGGCCTCTGTTGGTGATTTTACCAATGACAGATTCTTCACCAGCAATACCCTCAACTGATACAACACCACTGGTGGCAATTGTCATGGTTTCAACTTCAACAACCTTCAGAGTGGCATCACCCTGGATTTCAACTTCAGCAGCAGTCAGGTTGGTAGCTTCCATCTGAGAGTCACCGGAAGTGGACAGTTTACCCTCTACAACCAAAGGACAATCGAATACAACACCATTCTTTGACGTGCTGGTCAAATCCAAAGAAGGAACAGTCAGCTTGTGACCTTCTATAGTAAACTGAGCATTGGCATCACCGCAAACAAGACCTTCTTCCAGAGTCAGGTCTGTACCGATAACCAACTTTCCAGCCTTATCACCTGCTGCAATTGCGTCGTCCCATCTGTCAACGAACTCTTCGGCTGTATAGATAACATCGTCTTGGTCTGTAACATCCAGTACTACGTTAACGCGAACCACTTCACCTTCTTTGGCTGCTTTCTTGAATTCAGCAATATAAGCGGCATCCTTAGGGTTAGAAGCTTCGTATGTCTTTGCGTACGTACCCTTGTCGGTTACAACCTTGATAACGATTTTATCTGCCTCATCCGTGAAAGGCATGATTGAGAATGCAAACTCTTCTTTGGTTGGTTCGCTCTTGACCAGCATCTTGTAATTGTCATTGTCAGTACCCTTGGTAGTGATGAAAAGATGGTCAACCTTAGTACCAGCTTTGTATTCTACAATGTCAGCCAAAGCCTCGTCTTCTGCAGGAGCATTGTAATCAGCCACTGTCGGTGCTGTAGCAGTTTCAATCGTACCCTCTTCAACCAGTACATCGTTTCCAGTCTTACTCGCCTGAACAACAATGTGGTTGATTGTGATACCATCGCTCAAATCCATATTCAGTTTTTCATCAGGAGTAAAACGCAAACGGAAAAGTACGGGTACCTGTTTAAGGGTGAACTCTCCAGTCTGGTTACCACCCGGCACAAACTTCACAGGGCTGTAGGAGAACATATTGTCGCTTACATTCTTCAACGGATTGGCAGCATCAAACTCATAAGACTTGATGGCAACAGGAATTTCATCACCCTGCATGGAAACTGTCTTGTCGTACGGATAATACAGAACGTATGCTCCGGCAAAAAGATTGGCTTCATCTACAGTGGCAAACGTACCGTTATTGGTTCCAGCGCCTTCTGTCAAAGCAAGCGGAGAGTTTGAATAGAAACCTCCATAAGTAGCTCCAATTGTACCGGCAGCTGTTACAATGGTATTGTCGTCTTCGTCAAGGGCGGTAACTTTGTGTACCCATGCTGCACCCAGCTTGTCATCTTCTTCCCAATAGGGGCTGAATACACCCTCTTCTTCATCGAAGGCAGCCTTGGTAGTAGCACCCTTACCAACCTTAATGGTGAAGTTTTCACCCAGCGCGATAGCTTCAGAAGTGTTTACCGGTGCGCTGATTTCGGTAAAGTCATCGTTTGTACATGCTGTAAATCCTACAGACAATAACAAACTGCTAAAAAATACATGTTTTAATTTCATTGTTTAAATCATTAATTAATTAATAATTATTCGTTTTCTTCTCTTTCGGTTTTTATGGCCCCGCATTATACTTCGGGTACATCAGGATAGCCTTCCTGACCACCGCCACTTCCTGCGAATCCTTTTTCCACTTCTACCTCCAGAACTTCCACTTCCGGAGCTACATAAAACTTTTCCATTTCCATAATTTTTAGTTTTTAAATGTTAGTAATAAAATTAATGTCTGTATTCAATCATTATCAATCTATCTATATTTGAAGTTTCCGGCGGGACCCTCCGC
>DXAV01000071.1 GCA_019116805.1 Candidatus Bacteroides merdavium
GCACCATTCTTCGACCTTTGTATTTTCGTTGTCACCAGGAGTGTCAAAACCTAAGAAGCTGTTTTGAATTTATCGTGCGATGATTTGGGATGAGTTTTTGAGGCATTTTCGCTTCTGTGATGAGGAAGATAGCGGGCTATCTGACGAAGAACAGGAGCGGAAAGGACCAAAAAAATCGCCCAAAGCACACACGAAAACGGATACATCAAGCCAAGAAAAACTTTTTGGAGAAATTCAAAACAGCTTCTAAGCTATTTGCGGAATTAAGCAGGATATGATTGGTCTGTCTACAGCCCCTCAACCGTTTCAAGGGGAAGCCCCGTAATTTGTGCTATCAGGTCGGGAGCAATGCCTGCGGCTTTCATACCACGGGCATTTTTAAGGCGTTCCTTCGCTTCACCTTCCGCAAAACCTTCCGCCTTACCCTTTTGCCGCTCATATTCCATCGTAACCAGCTGGTCGCGGTACACCTTGATGCTTTCGTCGTATTTCATGCGGTCTTCCTTGCTCATGGCGGCAATGTCCACTATCTGCTCCAGTTTCTCGAAGACAGCCTTACGTGCCTTAAAAGGCAATCTCTGTAACTTTTCCATATTCTTCAATTTGAATGTCCGCCTTTTCCCAATACGTCCCTACATGAGCTATTTGCGGATGTCATCATAGTAGAGACGATGTGCACATCGTCTAGAAATCATTTAATGAATATCCGCATTTTACCCAATTGCCATGTAGGGGCGTATCGCATACGCCCTAAAAACATCCACGTGGATTAGTTGGCGCATTCGGGCGTATGCGATACGCCCCTACATGGGATGTTTGCGGATATTCAATAATCATTTTCACATTTTGTTTCATGCAGACAAAGATAGCACTTAATTCCTAATAAAACACGCAGCGGATAAACATATTTACGCCGCTTATGGCATTTGTTTCCATGCGGCAGTTACAAAAGTTTTATATTCCATGGGCTGGAACGTACATTCCACGCCGTGGAACGTATATTCCAGCCCGTGGAATATACATTCCGCCAGCCGGAATATAAAACTTAGGTAACTGTTTGCAGAAAACCACTTGCCTGCTCGCGGAAAATCAGCCTTTTCATTCATTCTTTTATTTTTTTTGAAAAAAAATATATTAACCTATTGTTGTTGTAAAATAATATGTATATCTTCGTCCGCAATAAGAGATATATACAGATTTACAGACAGCCGCCTATATACCTTAATATACTATAGTCCGGCTGAGTTCCCGTTTTGATAGAGTATAAATAAAAAGAGATATGCTATGAAGCGTTTGTTATTCGTCCTTTTGTCGTGCATAGGACTCTCGGTTTCGGCGCAAGATGTGGCTGTGAAGAGCAATCTATTATACGATGCTGCACTCAACATCAATGGAGGTGTGGAGTTTGGTGTTGCGCCGAAATGGACTGTCGATGTAACAGCAAACTATAATAACTGGACTTTCTCCGAAGGGAAGCGGTGGAAAAACTGGTTTCTCCAGCCCGAAGCACGCTATTGGTTCTGCGACCGTTTTGCCGGACACTTCTTAGGTTTCCACCTGCATGGAGGCAAATACAATATGGGCGGCATCAAGGGAGGATTCAACCTCTTGGGTTCCGACCTTTCCAAGCTGGAGGATAACCGGTATCAAGGCTGGTTTGCAGGCGCAGGTGTAGGCTATGGCTATTCCTTTATCCTCGGCATGCACTGGAATCTGGAGTTGGAGATAGGCATCGGATATGCCTTTACCAAATTCGACCGCTACGAATGTATAGGCTGTGGCGAACGGCAAGAGACGGGCAAAACCCACCATTATGTAGGACCCACAAAGGCAGCCGTCAACTTGATTTACGTATTCTAAAACCTGAATTGCTATGAACAGTTTCCTGAAATCCTATAAGATGTTAGCCTTTGCAGCATTGCTCCTTGCCCTCCAGACACAGGCGCAAGTCCCGATGCAGGACAGCGTAAAGGCAGACCGTGTGTCGCTGAAACGCGATGGCAGTTACCTCACGGTAGGCATGACCCTCCGCCTAAGCGAAGTGGAAGCGGAAGGAGACCGTGCCGTGCTCATCACCCCACTCTTGGAAAACGGCGACACCAACAAGGCATTACGCCCCATAGGTATTTATAGCCGTAACCGCTATTTCCACTATGCCCGTCAGGGCAAAGGGTGTATGCTGGGCGGAGCGGACGAACTCTCTTTCAAGGAAAAAGACAAGCCCGACACGCTGGCATACCAAGTCATCCTCCCTTACGAGGAATGGATGGATGGAGCCAGCCTGACCCTGTTCAGGCAAGACTACGGGTGCTGCGGCAAAGTGCTTGCCGAACAAAGTCAGGCGATAGGCGAATACCGTGGCAAACGTCCCGAATTTATCCCGCTTATGGTCTATGTGCAGCCCGAAGTGGAGCGCACCAAGACACGTGCCTTGGCAGGTACGGCATACATCGATTTCCCGGTGAGCCGCACGGAAATCCGTCCCGAATACCGCAACAACCAGCGTGAGCTAGACAAGATAACGGCGACCATCGACTCGGTGCAAGCTGAAAAGGACATCACCGTCACTTCGCTTGCTATCAAGGGATACGCCTCGCCCGAAGGTTCGTATGCCGGAAATGCCCGCTTGGCAGCCGGACGTACCGAAGCGTTGAAAGAATATGTTTCGGGGTTGTACCATTTCGGCACAGGGTTTATCCGCACTTCTTCCGAACCGGAAGACTGGGAAGGCTTGCGCCGCTATGTAGACGGGTCGGCGTTGGAACACAGGCAGGAAATCTTAGCCATCATCGACAGCGATGAGGAACCTGACCGGAAAGAACGCCGCATCAAGTCGGCTTATCCTGCTGACTATCGCATCTTGTTGCGCGATTGTTACCCTGCCCTGCGCCATAGCGATTACCGCATCGAGTACACCATACGCTCGTTCACCGACACCGAAGAGATACGCCGCATCATGCGCACCCAACCCCAGAAGCTCAGCCTGCAAGAACTGTTCCTTGTAGCGCAAGAGTGCGAGCCGGGCAGCAAGGAGTTTGATGAAGTATTCGACATAGCCGTCCGTCTGTATCCCGATGACCCGGTGGCAAACCTCAATGCAGCCAACACGGCATTGCATCGCAAAGACCTCCCTGCCGCACGCCGTTACCTCGCCAAAGCAGGCGATACGCCGCAGGCAGTCTACGCCCGTGGCATCTGCGCGCTGCTGGAAAAGAATTATGCCGAAGCCGAAACCTTGCTGAAACAAGCACAGGCGGCAGGCATAACCGAAGCCGACACGGCACTGGAGGAACTGCAACTGTTACGTGAAGAAAATGATTAACCAATAATAAAAAACGAGTATGAAACTAAGTGGATTTTTAGTAGGAACACTGGCTTGCACACTGTTTGCGGCGTGTTCGAATGAAGAAAATTCCGCAATAAATAGCGGCCAGGAAGAAGGACAGCTCTCGTATGTTGCGGTAAATATTGTAAATGCCAATCCTACGGGAAGCCGTGTGGAAGGAGGAGAATATGAAAACGGCGAAGGTCCTGAAAATGCCATTACCAAAGCACGCTTTTATTTATTCAACGCATCTGGGAATCCTTACACTGTCACAACTAATGAAGCTCCAGGCGCTGTGGAAGCAACCAATTACGTTGATATTACTACTTTAGAAGATCAAGGCAAAGATGAACCTAATGTAGAATCAATCAAAAAAGGACTACTTGTTTTTAAAGGAACAACGACTGAATTGCCTACATCAATAGTTGCCGTATTGAACCCTCCTGCGACTTTAACGGGAAGCAAATCTCTTTCAGATTTACAAACAGCCATTGCCGATTACAGTTCAACAACCTGTTTTGTTATGTCCAATTCTGTCTATGCAAGTGAAGGAACTGAAGTTGTTGCGACAGACATTGTCGGTAAAGTAGCACAAAGTCAACCTGACGCAGAAGCAAATCCTGTAGATATCTATGTGGAACGTGTACTTGCTAAAGTAAGAGTGACATTTAGCAATGCCGACAAAGAAAATCAATATAAAGTATCAGAAGATGGAGAACCTGACGTTTATGCTAAAATCTTAGGTTGGGCAGTCACAAGGACAGCAGACAAGTCCAACCTTTTAAAAGGAATTGACCCGACTTGGGACAATACGACACTCGGGTTTACTTGGAATGATGAACCTTTCCATCGTTCTTATTGGGCAACAACCTCCACCACGGTTACGTTGGAAAAAAAATCACAAGACGAAATAATTAATGACCAAAAGCCAGCTACACCCGAGGGTGCAACGAACATTTCAGTTCCAAGATATTGCCAAGAAAACACGAAGGCAGATGAGCACACAGAAGTAGTTGTCGTAGCACAATTGGTAAATGAAGAGGGTAACCCTAATCCCATTTACAAATACTTCGGTGAAGAACATGACTCGGAAGAAGACATTCTGACATTGATTGCAAATAAATACAATAATGTATATTATACGAGAACCGGGGGAACATCATTGCCTGAAGAAGGAACAGAATACGAGTATGAAAGTTTCATTACGCCTGACAACATTCACTTTGAGGCAACAACACCTGAAACAGGAGGTGAAGATTATGAGGCGATTGCCCAATTAAACGATGATGCCTTGAATGGTGTCACCATTTACATAGAGAATCCAGAGTATAATGGAGAAAACGAAAAATACATCGAATTAACAAATGCTGAAACAACAATCAATAAAGAACTGGCCAAGAATCCTGCCCAAATAGCTAAGGAAGGTTATGTTTATTATTACACTCCGATTAAACATTTAGGGACTACAACAGGTTCGACTGGTGAATATGGTGTTGTACGCAATCATGTCTATGCTGTAACGATTACCGACATCAAGGGTTATGGTACCCCAATTTTTGACCCGGATAAAGATATAGATACAACCCATCCTTCAAATGAAGAAGTGTATATTGCAGCACGTATCAATGTCTTATCATGGAGAGTTGTATCCAGCGATGTGACATTGGAATAATACCTGTCCATCGAATTTGTACCTAAATATAAAACGACAAAACAAATTAACAAGCAAACAATCCCATCAACCTCAATCCTACTCTTGGAGAAAAGGTTGGTGGGGACTTTTAAACCCAAACAAACCATGCAAACCCTTACCGAAATATTGAAACGAGTGGCAATAGGCGTATTGGTCGGACTAATGCCCGCATCGTGCAGCATCATGGACTACGAAGGCGACTGCTCGGTAAACTACCGCGCACGCTTCCGCTACGACATGCACCTGCACTACTCCGACGCTTTTGCACACGAAGTGGAGTCGGTCACGCTTTATGCCTTCGATGAAAGCGGTAAGTTTGTACAGCAATTCACCGACAGCGGCGAAGCCTTACAGCAAGAAGGCTACGCCCTGCCGTTCGAATTGCCTGCCGGAACCTATCAATTCGTCGCTTGGTGCGGAGTGGAAAACGAACTGCAGTCGCACGACGTGCCAACCCTTACTCCCGGCGTATCGACAGTAGAAGAATTGACCTGCACCATCAACCGGGAATACGATGAAAACCGTCAAGCTACCGTAGAAGAGATAGCACCGGTATTCCATGCTTTCGTACCCCATTGCACCCTGCCAGACGAGCCGGGCACATACGACATCGACATACCCCTCACCAAAGATACCAAGACGGTGCGCATCGTCTTGCAGCATCTTTCCGGCGAGCCGATAGATGTCAACCGATTCAGCTTTCAGATTACGGACGAAAACGGCCTGATGGCTCACGACAACTCCCTGCTTGATGACGAGTTGCTACACTATCAACCTTATTACACCGCTTCGGGCACAGCCGACATGAACTCTGACGGCAGCCGTGCCACCACCGCCATATCCACCGCACTGGCGGAACTGACCGTAGGCAGGCTGGTGAAGGATAAAGACACACGCACCATCCTTACGGTGTACAACGACAAAGGCGAAACCGTGCTGTCCATCCCCCTGATAGACTACGCCCTGCTGATAAAAGGCTACTACAACCAAGACTTAAGCGACCAAGAGTACCTTGACCGCCAGGACGAATACAACCTGACGTTCTTCCTCGATGAGAACAACCACTGGATAAGCTCCAGCATCATCATCAACTCCTGGCGCGTGGTGCTGAGCGAAACAGAACTTTGAAAATTAAGAATGAAAAATGAAGAAATTAGGTGCTGACATAAAAGGTTTCGGTTTACTGCTGATGGGGGTAATTGTGATGTTATGCAGTTGCCGTGACGAGTTGTATTCCATCCCTTCATCGCAGACAGAAGGGACGAGAAGAAATCTCGTCATTAGCCTGACCGTGCAGCAACCTGGCCTTCAATCGCCCACATCCCGTGCTCCATTCGATACGGGATATGAACTGGGATTTACTGAAAAAGAATGTCAGATACATACGCTTACCCTTATCATGATGGGAGTGTATAATGGGGAAGAATTGTTCGAAACTTGGCAGACTATTGAGCCGAGTGAACCTACAAACGGAATATACGATGTACAATTTACTTTATCTGGCATAACCGGCACCAAACATTTTTATATACTTGCCAATGCAGAACAAAAACATATAAATGCCTTTTGGGCTAAAGACCGGATTTTCGATGCCGGTGAAGGACAAAGCGGACATAATATCGTGGGTAATTTGATGGAAATAAACCATAACGAAAACGGAGACGGAGAAGGAAGCAACATCTTGATGGCAGGCATTGTAAAATCAAATAGTGGCGACAGAGATATTGTCATTCCAACGGGTGACGGAAATGAGGATACAGATGAAAAAATAACGATTGACACTTCTGCTAACTTGGTATGTACCGTAGCAAAAGTATTATTGACCTGTATGCCTTCTAAGGAAAGTAACGATCACGTAGCAGTGATAGATGCTAAAGACAATGCCGACAACACAACCAATAATACTAATACCGGCTGGATAAGATTGGCCGATGTAAACTACATGCTGAATGTACTCAATCGGAAAACTTATTTGGATTATCGGGAGGATACAAAAGATGATGACTATCTGATAGACCCTAATTACGAGATGAGTGAAATAATTTCACTAAGAGAAGAAGGAGGATATGGTATTACGAATTTGGACGAATATCAGCGGAATTATCTTTTTTACGATACACAAGCCATGGTAGAAATGCTGAATAAAGACGTGCCAACATATAAAGGAGGGGAACGGTGTATCGTTAGAAGTGCTACTCAATATGATGCAGACAAAATGGAAGTAGATGAAACTACAAATATGGGGAATGAAAATCACTATACCGAAGGACTGTATTGCACCGAGAACACGGTTTATAACGACATAACATTCGGTGATGATGCCGATTTCCAATCTGCCATCCGCTATGTAACCACCCGGGTAATGGTGGGAGCGAAATATACACCCAAAGTGATATGGGACGGAGGCGATAAACCGGTAACATATCAAACGGAAGAGGAAGCACAACAGATATTGAAAGAAGTGACAGACTATGAGAATCCGTTAGAACCAGTCACTTACCCGGCAGGTACGTTTTGGCGGGACAGCGATGGCAACTATTATTCGCTGGCAGGTATGATAAAGAAATTACAGGACGCCCCCGAAACCGAATTCAGCCGTTACGATGGAGGCTGGGGCTATTATTACACTTATATAGATGAGAATGCCCAAAATGGAGCAATAAGCAAAGACCAAACCCGTTGGGGTATCAAGCGCAACCACTACTATATATTAAAGGTAGACAAAATCATCGCTCCTGGCTCGCCTTTCCCCGGTAATGAAACCATGCGCATCCATTCTGAACTGGTGGACTGGATAGACAAAGGAGGATCGGAAGAAGAGATTAAAGTACCACAGCAATCAGAAACGGCACAACCATGAGAATGAACAGACTTTACATAGGAACAGGGATGTGGGGCATGTTGTTCTTTGCGGCATGTTCGCAAAACGATGTGCCTGGCAATGAAATATCCGGCAGTGCGGAAATGTGTATCTATACAGATGTGGCACGTGCAGACGGAGAAGAAACCGATGCTGGAAGTACAGCCGATAATCCGGTCTTTCTCTTTTGGGACTTTGGAGACGTGTTGGGAAATGTAGCGAACCCCACTCCGCTTTATGTGAAACAACCCGAAAAACACATTGATACCTACAAGCGTCCCAATGAACCTTATAATACCGGTGAACTGTATCCCGATGGTAATCGCCGTGTCATGGCTACAGGATATGCGCCTGCTACATTCTTAGTTCCGGAAACGGATGGGGGTCGCACTGATTATGAAAAGTTGGGTTTGCCTAAGAAGGACGAGGACATGCCTGAGGACGAGGAAATTAAGAATCTATGTCAGATTGATGTGTTGACTTCGATAGAACCATTGGTAGCATCTGCTGCCCTGCCTTTCGATAGAGAGGACGGAGAGACTTTACAATTTATGCATGCGCAGTCGCGAGTGTATTTCTATGCAAAACTGGCAGAAAATGCGGAAGAATATCTGAAGAATGTACGCATTACACTTCCTCCCAACGTAGTGGCAACACAAGTGGAATGGAACCGGGATAAAAGCCTTTACGTTCCGATAGCATCCGGACAGGAAAGTTATGAACTCGCTCAACAACCCAACGATGACAACGATTACTACATGCTGACCCCTGAAAATCCATTGGAAATCGGTTGGGCATACATCATACCTGAACAGACCAACCTGCCTGTAAGTGTTACGGTAGCAAGGGCAGAGACAGCAGGCGCTTCCGAAGAAGAATGGAAAGATGTCACTATGGAGGCTACGCTTCACTTCGATATCGAAAGAGACGGGCAGGCAGAGGAAGACCAAGGGAAAAACACCAATACACTCTATGCCAACGAGTCATACACCTTCACCCTCGTCTTCAGCGAAGAGGGCATCGAACTGATAGGAAACGAATGTCCATGGGAAGAAGGTGGTTATCTGGTAATTCCCATTTATCCTTTAACTGATTGAAAGAAGGAGGAACGATACATGATACTGAAACAATTGAAATACGGAGCAGGCATATTAGCCCTACTGGGTATCACAGCCTGTACGCACGAGGACGCAATTTCCGTCACTCCGTCAGAAGAGCAGGAAACCATACTTTCTGCCCTAAAAAGCCACATCATTACCCGTGCAGGTGATGAAGTGACCCAGTTTGAAGTAGGTACAAAATATTTGCTTTACGCTAACAGAGGAAACGAATGGCCCTTATATAATACGGAAGGGACAGAGCAAGCCAACCATACAATCGGTTACGGATCACCTCTTGTCTATGACGATACTCCAATTAGTATTTACGGGGTGACATATGGAACACCGGACAGTCCGAACAAAGCACCTGAAAATACCCCACTTGGCGTTCCGATGATTGCAGAAAAAGTAACAAATAATAGTCTGCCCGACCTGATGTTTTCCAATAATTTGATAAGCCAAAGGGTAGAGAATGGTTATCGGCTGGAAATGGACTTTAAGCATGCCATGAGCAAAGTGGAGTTCATGATTGTGAAGCAAGATGAATCGAAGGATGACGAAAAGAAGTTAGAGAATGTAACTCTGAAAAATATAACGGTCAAGGGAACGTACCAAAGCGGTACACTTGATATTGTAAACGAAAAATGGAACTATGGCGATTCAGATGAATTGGTTGAACGGAATTATTTCAGTGGCGAACAAGACATTACAACAACCAGCACAAAAGTGTCAGGTGAACTGTTGCTTTTCCCCAATGCCGATAACGAAGAAGTTTCTATATCTGTTACCTTAGGAAATCTGGAGGGAGGAGATAAAACAGTGACGTATCCTTTAAGAAAAGTCAATGAAGAAGGGGAAGATGCCGGCGCATTTCAGTTTGAAGTCAATCATCAATATACCTTGCTCATTACCGTGCTGAAAGACGAAGTACGTACCATTGCCATCGCTCCGCAGGTGTATGACTGGATTGACGAGAACAGAGATGACAACTACTTGGGACAACCCGTTACCTTTGCCAACCTGATGTGGATGGACCGTAACTTGGGTGCCAAAAGTGCCGATTGTGAAAACGATTGGGAGAATTGCCGGGGGTATTATTACCAGTATGCACGGAATATACCTTATATATTAGATAAGGAGAAATATGATGCGGCACCTAATAAGATACCAGTGTATCCGTTTCTTTATACTTATAACCAATATGGGGAAAAAGTGTATAGTGTAGACGATGTACAGACAACGGTTCTGACATCCCAAACAATCAGAGGCAGAAAAAAAATAGCTGTCAATCCGGGAGAAGATGGAGAATATCGGTTTATTTCTGATGTAAATAATGGAGGATATTGGATGTTAGATGAAAATGGACAGGAAGAATCATTTATTAATGAATTTTGGACAAGCAGCGTAGAAAATCATCCTTGTCCCAAAGGGTGGCGGTTGCCTACGAAAGAAGATTTTGCCTCATTCATGCCAGATATAACCCTTAATGCACCATGGAGCAAAGGATTCAACAGCCGTATATATATTGGAGCGGTTTTAGGAAACCGTGAACAACTTGTTTATGGGGAAATAGGCGATGAAAAAGCGATGTATTTAATCAAACGTCAAGGACACCCTGATTGCTATCGCATACGAATTCTAATGAAGGAATCAAAAGAATCAGGGAAATGGTACTTTGAATTTGCCTATTTCTCTGGTGATCCTACCATGACATTTGTGGATTTGACTACAGAAGAAAAATTCCTGGAATCTATGACCAATGGTCGGTTTGACTGGTCTACACCTACGGCAATCATGGAAGTACCGGCATGCGGCTTCATCCATCCGTCTACCGAAAACAGATTAAATGGTGATGGTATCAATGCACTTCTTAGGGCAGACGAACCAAACGAGCAATATAATTGGATTTGTTACTTGCGAGACGATGCTTATCAATTCGGATTAATTAAAACCAGCCGCAAAGCCCTGGGCGACCAAATCCGTTGTGTACGTGATGTAACCGCAAAATAAAGAATGCGTATGAAGAGAACAATCATCATAGGAATCCTGACGGGAATGCTGATAGCTTGCAGCCCCGAAGAAAATACTCCTGTATCTGTACCCGATGGCAAGGTGCAGGTAGAGTTCCAATTGCCCGGTACTTATGGCATCGGTGTTTCCGATGCACAATCAAGAGCAGACAACCTGCACGATGACGGAGAAAATTGGCATATCTTACCACCTGCCTCCACCGGGCTATTGCCTATCGGCAGTACCTTATGGCTCAGCTATGCCAAACAGAATGAAGACGGAGCGACTTATGGTACGCCCAATCTGCAAGGATATATAGTGGGGACAACTACCGGAGGATATAATACGCTTTATCCTTGCACCACGACACAAAATGCAGAGGGTAAACTCGAAATCAATGCGGAAGAAATAGGCGCACCCCTCTACTTGGAGGCAGGAACATACAAGTTTAAAATGGTATCACCCGCCTATCCGATAGACCGAGACCTGAAGATGTGGGTAGACAATGGCATATACCTCTATTCCACTGATGGACGGTATGAGCAAACCTATACGGAACCTATTAAAATCGATGTAAACGCAACGGGAGTGCAATACATTAAACTGAACCCCATCATCAGCCAAGTGGCACGCTTCACTTTTACTATCCATAAAGGTACAGGGGTCTACACCTTGGAACCGCTGGAAGCCGGCATTGAGATAAGCGGATTGCAGAATCCTTTCAATCACGGAAAAGAGGGGCAATTGCAATATAATTGGAGTTCGGAAAACATCGCTGACACATTGGTCATGCGCATGGGAGATAAACGTTCGTGGGTGACATTGCCTGGCTCAGAAATAGAGACGGAGACGGATGGAGCCTTAACCGGCGATATAGGCGTATTGCCTACGCTTACGATGTCTACTCCAGTCGCTGTATTGATAAACATGGCGGTCAATGGTGTGCCTACCCAATACATGACATTGGTGAACGAAACGCACCTGCTGCATGCCCGTTCGTATAATTTCGATTGGACGGTAAATGTAGAAGACGGACAAATCAGTGTGGTCACTTGGCAAAACCAGTCGTGGACTACCGATATAATAGGAAATTAAAAAAGCACAAAGCATACAAACATGAAAGATAAACTAACGAAATACATCCTGTTGTGCCTGTTAGTGTGTATAGGAACAGGATGCGAACAAACGGAAATGCCAAGTAATGCCAATATAGGGAAAGAGGTCAACGTCCGGTTCTCGCTTGGTATGCTTCCGGCAGAAGGAACGGACACCCGTGCGTCGGCTCCCCATTTGCCCGAAGTGGAAAACCTGATCTATGACATTTGGGTATTGCAGTTCAACGAGAACGGCATCTTGCTCGATACGGAAACAAAATATTATCCACGGGAAGGTGAGTCGGGCTTGTATGTAGAAGATTTTGAAGTCACTCTGATAGCGGCACAGAACAGTACGGTTTGCTTAGTAGTCAACACCAATGACCCCACGATTTCCTGGCCGAACAACTTTCCCGCATTCCAACGGATGCTGCTGGATGTACAGGCAAGCAACGACCTTTCCCGGCGCGACCGTATGCCCATGTGTGGATATTGGCAAGGCAATGTTACCGGAGACGGTCAGGTGCTTTCGGCATTGCTGTGCCGCATGATGACCCGCATCAATTTAGTGGTAAACAATCAAACCGGTGCTGCATTGGCAGACGGGACTGTTGCATTGGAAAATGTGCCTACAATGGCATACGTTTATCCGCGTATCAATCAGGAAGCATTGCCAGACAATGCTTATACCAGTGAGGATTTTAGCGATAGTTTTACAAGCATATCCTCAGGCGATTCACAAGAGTTTTATTACTACATCGCTCCTAACATCTGTTCGGGAGAAGGCTATGCGACAAAAGTGACCGTAACTTCTGGGGATAAGACATGGAGTGTTACCTTAGGAACAAGCGCACCCGATGAGTCAGACCGTATTTATACATTGTATGCCAACAATTATTATACGTTTACGCTAAACCTAAAGTAATCGACTGAAACCATCGTCAACTAAGAAGCTGTTTTGATTTCATTCGATAAATCTGTTAAGCATGATTTGGATGAATGCAATCTGTACCATAGCTTCTGCGGTTTCAGCAAGGAATTCGTAATCGATGGTCAGCCTTCTGAAGTTTTCCAA
>DXAV01000072.1 GCA_019116805.1 Candidatus Bacteroides merdavium
AAGATGGGCCCACCGGTCATCGGATTGAACGACTCGGGCGGCGCACGCATCCAGGAGGGCATCAACGCTTTGGCCGGCTATGCTGAAATCTTCCAGCGCAACATCCTGGCTTCGGGCGTCATCCCGCAAATCTCCGGTATCTTCGGCCCCTGTGCCGGCGGTGCCGTTTACTCTCCCGCCCTGACGGACTTCACGCTGATGATGGAGGGCACGTCATACATGTTCCTGACCGGCCCGAAAGTAGTAAAGACCGTGACGGGCGAAGACGTGAGCCAGGAAAACCTGGGCGGAGCCAGCGTACACTCCACCAAATCGGGTGTAACACACTTCACAGCCGCTACGGAAGAAGAAGCCCTGGCCCTGATACGCAAGCTGTTGAGCTACATTCCGCAGAACAACCTGGAGGAACCGCCTTACATTGACTGCACCGACCCCATCGACCGTCTGGAGGACTCGCTGAACGAGATAATCCCCGACAGCCCCAACAAGCCTTACGATATGTATGAGGTCATCGGCGCCATCGTGGACAACGGCGAGTTCCTGGAAATCCAAAAGGACTATGCCAAGAACATCATCATCGGCTTCGCCCGCTTCAACGGCCAGTCGGTGGGCATCGTGGCCAACCAGCCGAAGTACCTGGCCGGTGTACTGGACAGCAACGCTTCACGCAAAGGCGCACGCTTCGTCCGCTTCTGCGACGCCTTCAACATTCCTATCGTATCACTGGTTGACGTACCGGGCTTCCTGCCGGGCACAGGCCAGGAATACAACGGTGTCATCCTGCACGGAGCCAAGTTGCTTTACGCCTACGGCGAAGCCACCGTGCCCAAGGTAACCGTCACCCTGCGCAAATCCTACGGCGGTTCGCACATCGTGATGAGCTGCAAGCAGCTGCGCGGCGACATGAACTACGCTTGGCCTACGGCTGAAATTGCCGTGATGGGCGGTGCGGGCGCCGTAGAGGTACTATACGCCAAGGAAGCCAAAGAGCATGAAAATCCGGCCGAATTCCTGGCAGAGAAGGAAGCCGAATACACCAAGCTGTTCGCCAACCCGTACAATGCGGCCAAGTATGGCTACATCGATGATGTCATCGAACCGCGCAACACGCGCTTCCGCATCATCCGTGCCCTGCAGCAACTGCAGACCAAGAAGCTGACGAACCCGGCCAAGAAGCACGGCAACATTCCTCTCTAATTCCTAACTTATAAAGAACATTACAATGAGAAAAGTGAACATAGGAATATTCTTTTCATTGCTGCTGACGTTGGGGATTTGCTCCTCATGCGGAGTCGAAGGGGAAAGCAAGTTGATACTGAACGAAGTGCTGGTAGACAACGAGACCAATTTCCAGGACGACTACGGCGTACAAAGCGCGTGGATAGAAATATTCAACCAGTCATACGGCTCGGCCGACTTGGCAGGATGCTACCTGAAGCACTCCAGCCAGCCCGGCGACACGGCCGTGTATTTCATTCCCAAAGGCGACGTGCTGACCAAAATCGCACCGCGCCAGCACGCCTTGTTCTGGGCGGACAACAAACCCAACCGCGGTACCTTCCACACCAATTTCCTGTTGGATAAAGAAAGTTCCAACTGGATAGGCCTGTATGATTCCGGGAAGAAACTGCTGGACGAGATCACCGTCCCTGCCGGTTTGCTGAAAGCCGACCAATCGTATGCCCGTGTGGACGATGCTTCCGCCAATTGGGAAGTGAAAGACGAGTCACCCGAAAAATACGTTACGCCCAGCACCAACAACAAGACGCTGGACAAGAACGTGAAGATGGAGAAATTCGAGCAACACGACAGCATAGGCATCGGTATGGCTATCACAGCCATGCTGGTGGTATTCGTGGGCCTCATCCTGCTCTACGTTTCCTTCCGCTTTATCGGCAAGGCCTCGGTAGCCATGAGCCGGAAGAGAGCCATGGCCGCCAAAGGCATTACGGACAAGGCAGAAGCCAAGGAAAAAGAACTCGGCCAGGCTCCGGGCGAAGTATTCGCCGCCATCTCCATGGCCCTGCACGAGATGCAGAGCGACGTACACGACGTGGAGGAGACCGTACTGACCATCACCCGCGTGAAACGCAGCTACTCGCCGTGGAGCTCGAAGATATATACCCTGCGCGAGACACCGCATAAAAAGTAACATCACCCTTAACAGACTGAACAATGAAAGAATATAAATACAAAATCAATGGCAACCCCTACAAAGTAGTCATTGGAGACATTGAAGGCAACATTGCCCACGTTGAAGTGAACGGCACCCACTACCAGGTAGAAATGGAGAAGGCGCCTCAACCCAAAACAACCGTCATCAAGCCCGTCGTAAGACAAGCCGCCACCACACCGGCCGCACCAACCACGCAAGTGGTGAAACCCGCCGCCGCCTCTGCCGGCAAGTCGGGCGTGAAGTCACCGCTGCCCGGTGTCATCCTTGAAATCAAGGTGAACGTCGGTGATACGGTGAAGAAAGGCCAGACTATCATCATCTTGGAAGCCGTGAAGATGGAAAACAACATCAACTCCGACCGTGACGGAAAGGTGACCGCCATCAATGTAAACAAAGGGGACTCTGTTCTCGAAGGTACTGACCTCGTAATCATCGAATAATATGGGAGAATTTATAGATTTTATTGGAAACAACCTTGCCGACTTCTGGACCTATACTGGTTTTGCGAATGCCACAGCGGGACACCTCATCATGATTTTGGTGGGTCTGTTCTTCATCTACCTGGCCGTCGCCAAGGAGTTCGAACCGATGCTGCTTATCCCCATCGGCTTCGGTATCCTGGTCGGCAACATACCTTTCAACATGGAGGCCGGACTGCAGGTCGGCATCTATGAACAAGGCTCTGTACTCAACATTTTGTATCAAGGCGTGACATCCGGCTGGTATCCGCCGCTCATTTTCCTGGGCATCGGTGCCATGACGGACTTCTCGGCGCTGATTTCCAATCCGAAGCTGATGCTGATCGGCGCAGCTGCCCAGTTTGGTATCTTCGGAGCTTACATGATTGCGTTGGCCATCGGGTTCGACCCCATGCAAGCCGGTGCCATCGGTATCATCGGTGGTGCAGACGGTCCTACGGCTATCTTCCTGTCGTCTAAGCTGGCTCCTAACCTGATGGGTGCCATCGCCGTATCAGCCTACTCTTACATGGCACTGGTGCCGGTTATCCAGCCCCCCGTCATGCGTCTGCTGACCACAAAGCACGAACGTCTGATCCGCATGAAACCGCCTCGTGTAGTTTCTCACACGGAGAAAGTGATGTTCCCCATCATCGGTTTGTTATTGACATGCTTCCTGGTACCATCCGGTCTGCCTTTGCTGGGTATGCTGTTCTTCGGAAATCTGTTGAAAGAAAGTGGTGTGACCCGCCGTCTGGCCAATACAGCCAGCGGCCCGCTGATTGATACCATCACCATTTTGTTGGGTCTGACAGTAGGTGCCTCTACACAAGCGTCTGAATTCCTGACAACCGACTCTTTGTGGATTTTCGGACTCGGTGCGGCATCATTCTTTATAGCCACCGCTTCAGGCGTACTCTTCGTGAAGTTCTTCAACCTCTTCCTGAAGAAAGGCAACAAAATCAACCCGCTTATCGGTAACGCCGGTGTATCAGCCGTACCCGACTCAGCCCGTATCTCACAGATTGTCGGCCTGGAATATGACCCGACCAACTATCTGCTGATGCACGCCATGGGTCCCAACGTTGCAGGCGTCATCGGTTCGGCTGTAGCCGCAGGTATCTTGCTGGGCTTCCTGATGTAAAAAGCTGAAGTAATATTAATGAAAGAGGATATGTCATACGGCATATCCTCTTTCTGTTTATACCCTCACAACCATCCTTTATCTTAATACAAGTACAAACAATCCATTCCGTTAATCTATCTGAAATATAATACGAATATTTCGTAAATATTCGTATTTTTAATATATTAGCATGAAATATTAAAACCAAAGTATATGAAACGGATTGTTTTCCTCACTCTTTTCTGCTATGTATTAGCCAGTCTCTCGGCTCAAATTCCTGTCTCACAAGACATTCGGGACGCTATAAGCAATTATGACTATGAGAAGGCTCTCAACCTAATGAAAGAAGAGCCCGCTACCATTCCCCTGCTCTACCTGAAAGGGAAGGCGTTGAAAGAACTGGGACGGGACAAAGAAGCCCTGGAAGTATTCCATCTACTGACCATACAGGACTCACTCAATCCGCGGGCTTACATCGAGGCAGGTGAATGCTACAAGACTCAAGGAAAATATCAACCAGCCTTGAAATGCTATCGCCGGGTATTGGACTTGAAACCAGATCATAAATACGCCCGCATCCAGTACATCAACCAGTTACTGAATCTACGAAAATATCAGGAAGCCTTAGGAGAAAGTACTGCTATGGCCGAACAGGACAGCTCAGCTACCATCCTCCACCTGAAAGCCCAAAGTCTGGAAGGGCTATATTCCGACCCCAACATCCAGATAGGTGCTTATATGGAGATACACGAACGTTATCCGGATGACTACCTGGCCGCCTCCAAGCTGGCCAGCCTCTATATACGGAACAACTATTACGACTACGCCATCGAAACCTGCGAGGCTTATCGGAAAACGGATACCACCAACGCCACCGTTAACCGGCTGGAAGCACAGGCCTACTGTCTGAACCAGGAATACGCCAAGGCATTGGAAAGATACCGCCCTTTACTGGCACAAGGAGACAGCTCGTTCTACAATTGCTATTATGCCGGTATCAGCCACTATGCCCTGAACGAACCTTACGAAGCCCACGATCTGCTGGAAGCTGCCCGCAAACAGGTTCCCGAACATATAGACCTGCTCTATTACCTGGGAAAAGCCTGTTCCAAGACGCTTTGGAAAGATAAAGGTGTGACGTATATGGAAGACGCCATCCGGCTGTCATTTCCACAAGACAGTGTCGTGGCAAAACTCTACAGAGGTCTGGCTGACTGCTGCAAAGAAGCTGCCGAACCCCACAAGCAGATAAAGGCGTTGATGCAACAATATAAATACGATCCGACAGCACATTACGTGCTCTACAAGGCAGCCTTTACCTCCTACTTTCACCTCAAGGACATTGACAATACCATCAAATATCTGGAAGCCTATCTGAAGACACGCCCCAAAGGAAGCAAAGACGAACCACAGGAGATGACAGAAGAAGGCGATGTCGTCCTCAATGAAAACAATCGCTACAATGCAGCCGAAGCGTGGTTGGAGGACTTGAAAAAGAAAAAGAAAGTCGATGATTTCTTTCAAGGGAAAAACGTCATAAAGATAGACAGATCTACCGACAAATAGCATAGAGCAAACGTTTGCATAATATAATAGGAAGCGATTGGTGGAGAAAATCAATGTTTCTCCACCAATTGTCATATCTTAGCGGCATGAAAAACTACAACCGTAAAATTACTATCATGAAAAAGAAAGTTTTCTCCCTCCTCGGAACAATGCTGTTGTCCCTCACTACCTACGCAGCGCCCAACATCAACAAGATTGACCCGCCTTTCTGGTTTGCAGGCATGCAAAACCCCGAACTGCAGCTGATGGTTTATGGCGAAGGCATCGGCGACGCACGTGTCACGGTGGATTATCCTGGAGTATCACTAAGCAGTACCGTAAAACTGGAAAGCAGCAATTACCTGCTGGTTTACCTGAAACTGGACAAGGATGTGAAACCTGGTAAAATGCCGCTCACATTCAACCTCGGCAAGAAAAAAATTACTCAGGAATACGAACTGAAGGCGCGCGCCATGAAAGGAAGCGACCACAAAGGCTTCGACGCTTCGGATGCTCTCTACCTGCTGATGCCCGACCGCTTTGCTAACGGGAACCCCAACAACGACCAGATAGAAGGCATGCTGGAAGCCAAAGTGGATCGCAACGACCCTAATGCCCGTCACGGTGGCGACTTGGCCGGCATCGAACAACATTTGGACTATTTCACTGACCTGGGTGTGACGGCATTGTGGTTCACACCCGTACTGGAAAATAACATGCAGGGAGGAAGCTACCACGGCTATGCTACGACAGATTACTACAAAGTAGATCCCCGCTTCGGAACCAACGAGGAATACCGTCAGTTGATTGAAAAAGCTCATCAGCGCGGCATCAAGATTGTGATGGATATGATTTTCAATCATTGTGGTGTGGATCATGTCTGGATTAAGGACATGCCTTCCAAAGACTGGTTCAACAATCCAGACCACGAAAAGAACTTCGTACAGACCTCCTTCAAACTAACCTCACACGTAGATCCCTACACATCGAAATACGATTTCGACCAAATGAACGATGGTTGGTTCGTACCCACCATGCCCGACCTCAACCAAAAGAATCCACATGTTCTGAGATACCTCATCCAGAACAGCTTCTGGTGGATTGAGTTTGCCAACATCGACGGTATCCGCATGGACACCTACCCGTATGCAGACTACGACGGCATGAGCCAGTGGATGAAGGAACTGAACGAGGAATATCCCAATTACAATACCGTAGGCGAAACATGGGTTACCGAACCCGCCTATACCGCGTGGTGGCAGAAAGACTCCAAACTCTCGGCTCCGAAGAACAGCAATTTAAAAACCGTGATGGACTTCAGCTTCTTCGATAAGATAAATATCGCCAAGAACGAACAGACAGAAACTTGGTTCAAGGGACTGGACCGCGTATATAACAATTTCGTCTATGATTTCCTCTACCCCAACCCTGCCAGTGTGCTGGCTTTCATCGAAAACCACGACACAGACCGTTTCCTGGGTGAAGGGCAGAACCTGGCCATGCTTAAGCAAGCCACTACCCTATTGCTCACCACACGCCGTATCCCACAGCTGTACTACGGTACGGAAATCATGATGAACGGTGTGAAGACCAAGAGTGACGGCTACGTACGTTGCGACTTCCCCGGTGGATGGGCAAACGACAAGCAGAATGCTTTCACCGCCGAAGGACGCACCGATCTGCAAAATGAGTGCTACAATTTCTACAAGACTATCTTGAACTGGCGTAAAGGTAACGACGTCATCGCCAAAGGCAGTATGACACAATTCATGGTACAGCACGGAGTCTATGCCTACGCCCGCCAGTACGAAGGCAAAACGGTATTTGTCATACTGAACGGTACGGACAGCGAAACAACCCTGCCATTGAAGTACTACAAGGAAATTTTGAAGGATACGAAGCAAGGCAAGGATATCCTCAGTGGCCGAACCATCAGTTTCACCGAAGACCTGAAGATGGCACCACGCGAATCGCTGGTTATTGAGCTCTAAACATCTCCCCAACTCTCCATACAATCAGGCGGGCTGTCCGAACGACAAACGGGCGGCCCGCTTTTCTGTTGTCTTGTCGATTCTGGTTTCAACGGATGAGAGCATGAGTTTCAAGCGACAAAACCAAAAATTTCACGAACGAGGCCGAACGATGAAACCTGCGGATGTAAACGACGAAACTAGAAATCTCTCGCTTTTCTTTGATATAAAAAGGAATAGCGGTATCTTAGCAGGAAGTAAACGGAGAAACAATAATAAAAAGAGATACCACAATGAAAGGAAAACAGATTTTCATCACCGGAGCCACAAGCGGAATCGGTGAAGGTTGCGCCCGCAAATTTGCCCACGCAGGCTGTAATCTGATACTGAACGGGCGAAACATCGAGAAATTGGAAAGCCTGAAACGAGAACTCAGTGCACAAGGGACAGAAGTACTGACTCTCCCCTTTGACGTGCGCGACCGACAGGCCATGCGCCAGGCGTTGGACAGTCTCGAAGGCAAGTGGCAAAACATCGATGTGCTGGTGAACAACGCCGGACTAGTCATCGGCATGGACAAGGAGCACGAAGGCTCGCTTGACGAATGGGACATCGTAATCGACACCAACATCAAGGGCCTGCTGGCCATGACGCGTATGATAGTCCCCGGCATGGTGGAACGCGGATGCGGACACATCATCAATATAGGTTCCATTGCCGGCGATGCAGCCTACGGAGGTGGAAGCGTCTATTGTGCCACGAAGGCTGCAGTCAAAGCCCTGTCCGACGGCTTGCGCATCGACCTGGTGGACACCCCTCTGCGAGTGACCAACATCAAACCCGGCATGGTAGAGACAAATTTCTCCGTCATCCGTTTTCGCGGTAACCAAAACAAAGCCGACGCCGTGTACAACGGTATCCGCCCGCTCACAGGTGACGACGTTGCCGATGTGGTATATTACGCCGCCTCTGCTCCGGCCCACGTGCAGATAGCCGAAGTACTGGTAATGCCTACCTACCAGGCCACCGGTACCATTTGCCACCGGCAGAAATAATTTCAGTTGGGACAGCCAAAGTATATTGCGTTCAAACCGACCTACTAGGTATTACCTCCACTCCGATATGGAGCACGATATCCAAGACATCACTTCGGAAGTAAGTATCACGGCACGCCCCTTCTTCGAACGACGGGGATATATCGTGGAGCAAGAGCAACGCGCACAGGCTAACCGCCTGAAACTGACAAACTATATCATGAAAAAGCAACTGAAAAAGATATGAACATATTGATTCTGAATGCCACGCCTATGCCTATGAATGTGAAAATACGCTTTGTAGATGGCCACCATTCTGAATTGCCGAAAGAAGATTTTATATGAACATCCAACTTATCACCACCGACAAGAAACGTTTCCTCCCCCTCCTTCTCTTAGCCGACGAGCAGGAGTCGATGATTGACCGCTATCTGGAACAAGGAGAACTCTTCGTCATGCACGGCACGCAGGAAACTGAAGCCGTTGCTGTAGCCGTTGTGACAAACGAAGGAAATGGCGTATATGAGCTGAAGAACCTGGCCGTCGCACCAGCCTGCCAACGAAGGGGATACGGACGGCAGATGGTGGAATATTTTTGTCGGTACTATGCCGATGTGTGTCACACGTTGCTTGTAGGTACAGGTGAAAGCAAGCAGACAATCGCTTTCTACGAAAGTTGTGGTTTCAGTTACTCGCATAGCGTCGCCGACTTCTTCACCCTCAATTACGACCACCCGATAATAGAGGACGGTAAGGTGCTAAAGGATATGATTTATTTTCAGAAGAAATTAACTCCTAAACGCTAAGAAGAATGGATATGGTGTTTATACTCTTCCTCCTACCCTTTTTCTTCCTGCTTCACGAGCTGGAAGAAATCCTTATGGTACATCGGTGGATTGAAAAGAACGGCGCCGCAATGCACAGACGCTTTCCGAGATTGAGATATCTTATCCGGAAGATGGAAGAAATGACCACACGGAGATTTGCCACAATCGCCTTTGAAGAATTTTTGATTGTTTCTGCCTGTACATTTGATACAGGAAATACGTTATCTGGACAAACTGGTGGACAAACTGGCCCAAGGAAAGCCTATGAAAAAAATTCTTAGGGGGTGAACGAAAAAAACGCTCCGCTCGAATGTGCCCCTCACCACAAAGTCGTAACCGTTAAATCAAAGGAAGTTAATGCAAAATCATTACTGTCCCGTTAAAAATGGAAATTGGTCTTTGAAATAATTGAAATATAGTCTTTTACAAGCATTTTTAGGGTGCGACGATTTGAATTTACTACATTGTAGTCTATAAGATAGACTGCATATGAAC
>DXAV01000006.1 GCA_019116805.1 Candidatus Bacteroides merdavium
CAATTCACAAGAGAAATGTGTCAAACAGCACGCAGTGAACCTATATTTATATGTTTTTGATGATTCGATCAGAATCCATCAACCAACAGGGGAAAGTATCCTCCACAATCTGCTTCTATGCTCCATATCAATCACCAACAAAGCCATGAAATTCCAAGTTGAGCCAAACAGTCACCACCATTTTAACACTAGCCTAACTTTTCCAATCGTAACACCTCACGACAAACAACTTCTATTATCTATCGCATATGACCTTACCATAAAATCCAATCAATATGTATAGAGATAGTTAAAACCACATATAGAATAATTCTTGAAGCTTCTACCAGAATCTATATCAATCCAGAAATAGACAAATTAGAATCAACAAAAAAGGGAAGATAATCTGTATATCTTCCCTCACTCACACAATTTATAAAATCAATTCAAGACCTTTATCTTCACATTCTTAAACCATACTTCATCTCCATGATCTTGCAAAAGGATATTACCATACTCAGCATTACCGAAATTTGGCCAGTTTTTATATTTACTATAAGCGACCAATGCGTTCCACATCTCGTTCTGACGTGTATATTCAATTAATTTTACGCCATTCAACCAATGTTCAACATGATTACCATTCACAATAATCATAGCAGTATTGAAGTCTTTCTTATTAAAAGGCTTATTAACAGGAGCCGGAATCAAATCATAAAGAGATCCCAGTTTTCGGTTGCCCTTTACTCCTAGTTTTGCATCAGGATGTTTATCATCGTCCAAGATCTGGAACTCACATCCAATGGCAGAGCCCGCACCCTTATTCATTCCCGGATTAACAAAATATTTCACACCACTATTAGCACCTTCAGTAATTTTAAAATCAACCTTCAAAATGAAATTTTTGTATTGCTTGGTAGTTACGATATCACCTCCATTAGCAGATTCCGCACCTCCACTCTTCAGTACCTTTAGAATTCCATTCTCAATTGCCCAGCCTTTTTCAGGAAATGTATTCAATTTTGCGCCTCTCCAGCCTTCAGTAGTTTTTCCATCCCAAAGTAGTTTCCAACCATCCTTAGCTTCTTCCGGAGAAATAGTATTAGGAATCACATTGATTTGCGGAGCCTTCTGATTTGTAACATATCGTTCCACATCAGTCGTACAAATACGAATATTTTTCCATTGGACAGTTTTTCCTTCATTTGATTCATCATAAATCGCATGTACCTGTAAAGCGATAAAACCTGCGGGGGTCATATCATCCCATATGCTAGCACAAGGTACTCCATTAATCCAAGTTGAGATAGCATTCCCCACAGCCTCAACACGAGCTTTGTTCCATTCTCCATGCTTAAAAGCAGTCTGAGCACTCGAATTGAACGTCAACGGATAAAGCCAACTTCGACGAGCTTCATCATAAATACCACCCGACCACGCACGCTCAGATGGATCTATTTCGAATTGATAACCATGTACCCGGCCATTCTTATAACTTTTAATACTTTCACTACGCAACTGAACGCCCGAGTTCAATCCTTCGTCAATTTTAAAATCAAATTCCAGAATAAAATCTCCATAAATATCTTTGGTCGCCAAAAATGTATTGGGGGTACCCATTTTTGAGATGCCCACAATCGTTCCATCCTCTACTTTAAATTCTGCCTTACCATTCAATTTCTTCCAGCCTTTCAAATTCTTTCCATTAAATAGAGGTTCCCAATTTTGGGCAGATACACATGACACACAGGCCAAGAATAAAAATAATAATAAATTTCGTCTCATTTTAATCTAATTTTTGATACACGTTAAAGTCTATAGAATTCATCCCATCCTTTACGAGGGGGTACACCGGCCAACATGGCATTAGCGAATGCATTGTTTGTAATCTGCTTGGTACGTGGGTCAAAGAACAATTGAGTATTCAATCGCTGAGCGATAACTCCCAAAGAAAAGACCTGACTCAACACGCCATTAATTTCAAACGGAGAACGTGTCTTTTCCAACCCCATACATGCCAATAAGAAGTTCTCAAAATGGTTGGATGGACTTTTGGGCACTTCAGGCAGTTTGTCAGCCATCTCTTTAGCTTTCTCTTCTGGGATAATGGAAAGAGTACTTCCATGACTTCCTCCCTTGAAAATCAAATCTTTTGTATAAATAATCTTCCCAGGATTCAATTTGGAAACAGGTGTATCCCCCTGATTTGTTGTGGGAATGTTAGGGTCTAATCCTGAAACGCCATAGCCTGCCGGTATAGGAGGAAGATTATCCAAACCGTCATACCAAGTAATGTCAACAGGAGGCATGCCTTTACGCTGCGGGAAACGGAAAAGGATCGTTGATGAGTACGGGAAGAAGTAATCATTATGACCATTAGCATACTTCATGGTAACTTCGTAAGGAAGTCCCAATTCCAAGAATTCATGAACAGTATCCAGAATATGTGCTCCCCAATCACCTAAACATCCCATGCCAAAATCATACCAACAACGCCACTGTCCCAAATGATAATCTTTATTATATTCATGATAAGGAGCCGCCATCAACCACGTATCCCAATCCATATCTTTCGGCAATTGTTGTCCTTCCGGGAATTTATATATATTGGTATCCCATTTATGCCAACGCCGTGGATTATTCATATGTGCAGTTACCGCAGTAACATCTTTGATAATGCCAGCATCCATCCATGCCTTAAACTGGAAATAATTTGCCTCTGAATGCCCCTGATTACCAACTTGAGTAACTACGTTAGGACGTTTCAAAGCTGCCTGCATTAACAATTCGGCTTCAAGAAAAGTACGAGCTAGGGGTTTTTCCACATACACATGCTTACCAGAAGCTAATGCTAACATACTGATTGGAAAATGAGAATGGTCTGGAGTAGCAATTGCAACTGCATCAAATTCCCCCCCAGCCTTATCGAACATTTGACGGAAATCTCTGAAACGTTTAGCCTTAGGATATTTATTCATTACTTTCTGAGTATGGGGCGCTCCCATATCAACATCACATAATGCCACCACTTCAACCATACCGGTGCGTTCAAATTCGCCAATAATCTGTTCACCACGATTTCCAATTCCGATATAGGCAATTTTCACTTTATCTTTAATATTTCTTCGCGACGCAGCTGAATTAAGACCCAACATTTCACCTGAGCCAAAAGCCAAACCTGCAGAAGCCAGCCCCATGGTTTTTAGAAAATCTCTTCGTGTAGTCATAAGTTTATCTTTTAACAGTTAATATTTCTTTTAAGTTCTTTACTTTGATTTTGAAAGAACCAGTTTTTTAATTCCATAATAAAAAATACGCAGAAATGCCCATATCATATATAAAATACAAGAAAATATAATGACATAAAATATCGATGTAAACAATTCTACGTAGGACGTTTTATAAGTAACTATAGCATATAAATTAAGTAAATTGGCAATCACAAAACATACCAACCATGAGAACAATTCATTTCTTTTTCTACGCGCAGTAATAAGTGTGTCTTTCATAATGTTGTTGATGTTTTAGTCTGATGATTGAGGTAATTAATTTTAAATTCTTCAGGAAAATACAGAGTCTTTTCTTCTTGTAAAGCCCGATCACCAAGCAGGCAGAGCATACTAGCATAATATCCTTCTTCTGCTATACGAACAGGTTGCTTCTCTGTAATGGCCGCCTCCACAAAAGCTTCCAACAAAAGCGAAGTACCGTCAGACTTAGGTCGCTCACCTAAAATAAACTCACCCGTATTTTCATTTGCCGTTTCAGGAGCCCAACTAGTACCTGCAAACGGAAGAGAATCAAAGACTTTATTTTCCCAATCATTAATCATTTGTAAGAAACCTGGAGCTGGAGGAATATTTTCAAAATAGTATTTTCCTTTTTCCGGCTCGATTGTTCCAAGATTACCTAATATCTGTTCCTCCAATCCATAAAATTTATTAGAAATAACAGAATCAAACGTCATCTTCACGCCATCATCAAATACATATATGCAACTCACATTATCATAAACTTCCCTACCATCTTTCCAGAACGTAATCGCGCCATGCCCCATTACTTTTTCGGGAAGTCTCTGCAAAGCCCAACTACCGATCTGCAACTGATGACAGGCCAATTCTGTCATCAATCCCTTAGAATATTCACGATACAGACGCCAATTTATCAGTCTTTCCAATTCAGGTGAAGGTACACTTCTTCTCCAATCTCCATTCCTATTCCAAAAAGTATGAATCGCACTTATTTCACCAAATATACCTTGATGAATCATTTCCATAGCCTTGATATATCGTGGATCAAAAAGCCTTTGTTGACCTGTAAAAAATATAAGTCCTGTTTCTTTATGCTTCTGATACATACGATAACATTCTTCCATGGTATATCCTATCGACTTTTCACAGAAAACATGTTTGCCTGCATCAAATGCATCCAATACTATCTGACAATGAGTGTTGAGAGGAGTGGCGACCAAGACCGCATCAATCTGTTTTTCTTCCAATAGTTTCCGATAGTCTGTATAGGTTCTAGCTTTCGGAACAAGTTTTAAAGCCTCATCAATAGATGGCTGATAAATATCACATAACGCAACTATCTCCACTTTGGGGTTCTTAACCAGGAAACTCATTAAGAAACGCCCTCTGGAACCAGGACCAATGATTGCCAACCGACACTTTTCATGGGAAGTTTCCAACACTTCTGAGAATGCAGAGAGCCAAGGACTGGCCGACAACAAGACTCCAGCTCCCAGCATTCCGATATTTTTTAAGAATTCTCTTCTATTGATAGATTCCATTTCCATATTATGCGAAAATTTTGCGACCAAAATTAGTAGGAAAAACAATAGAGGAATAAAACTATTCTGTCAAACCATATAAGAATAGTTCCAGGACTGATTATTTTTCTTTGATGAAGTCTTTCGGCAAAACTCCAAATTGATCACGAAAGCATTTCGCAAAATAGGATGGTGTACTAAAACCAACCATGTAACAAACTTCGTTCACTCTTCCCTCGCCATCTTTTAACAACTGAGCCGCTTTTTTCAATCGTTCCAGTCGAATATATTCATTAGGGGTCATTCCTAACACACCTTTAATTTTACGATTAAGACTCGACCGGCTCATACTTAATTGGCTTATCATATCATCCAAACAGAAATCGGGATTCTGCATATTATTTATCACCAGATCTTTCAGCTTTTTAAGAAAATCCTCATCAGCTTTATTCATAGCAACACTAGAAGATTGTGCAAACGGAGAATGCAAAAAAGCCTGCCGAAGCTTATCACGGCTGTTTAATAGATTAGAGACACAAGCCTTTAAATATTCTACAGAAAATGGTTTCTCAATATATGCATCTGCCCCCATTTTCATTCCTTCTATCTTGGCCTGAAGAGTAGTCTTGGCTGTAAGCAATATAAAAGGTATATGACTATAATCCAATCTCCCCTTTAAATATTCGCACAACTCCAGTCCATCCATCTCAGGCATCATAATATCAGAGATTACAAGATTTATCACATTTTCTTCCAATACTTTAATAGCCTCCACTCCATTTATTGCCGACAAAACATGATATTGTGCAGACAATTGTTTGACTATGAACATCTGCATTTCTACACTGTCTTCCACTATCAGCACGGTGGGCAAGGACCTTTCTAAACTTACCTCAACTTCTTCATTAGCCAACCCTTCCTTATCCAGTACCAACTTCTCCTGCTCTACATTTATCGTATTAGCATGCTTAATGGGAAGCTGGAGCCTGAAGCAATTCTCTTCCAGGCTATCTCCCATACATAATGTTCCTCCATGAAGTTCTGCCAATGATCTTGCCAATGGCAATCCAATACCTGTACCAGAAACTATGCGATGTTTTTCTGAAGAATATTGTGCAAAGGGTTGAAAAATATATTCCCGTTTATCCGATGGAACAATAAGTCCATCATTGCATATTTCAAAGACCATCAGATCTTCGTTCACAAAAAGTTTAATCCGGATATAACTATCTGCATACTTAACACTATTAGTAAGCAAATTGCTAATCATTTTCGTTAATCCCTCTTTATCAGCTGAAACAATCAGACAATCGGGCATTTCTATACTCTGTGTCAAACCTCTCTCACGAATCAAAGGTTCAAATCGCTTGCATATCTTTCTTAACAGATCTGTCACATTACATTCCACAAAGCTGAGTTGAAATCCCTGCGACTCTGTCTTACGGAAATCTAGCAATTGATTAATAAGCTCCAACAATCTATTTGTATTCAAATCCATCGTCTCCAAATCATCACGGACCTCTTGCGGCAGCCTTTTAGACAATAATACATTCTCCAACGGACTTTTGATTAAAGTAAGTGGAGTTCGTATTTCATGAGCCAGATTTGTAAAGAATTTGATTTTAGATTGATAGAGTTCACGTTCTTTCTCACGCTCAAATTTTTCCATCATAGCAATCTGTCTGCGCGATGCTTTCATTCGGATGATTCTGATAATCACAAACAGCAGGGACAATCCTAAAAGAACATAAACTATATAAGCCCACACAGTCAAATAAAATGGAGGACGGATATAAATATGAAGAGTACGTACAACATCATTCAATCGACCATTTCCATTAGCTCCTTTAACATACAACGTATAATGACCATAGGGTAAATTGGAATAGGTTATTAGAGCATTCCGTCCCAACAAATACCATTCCCGATCAAAACCTTCCAGTCGATACATAAAACTATCCATCTCCGGTGCTTGATAACTTAAGGCGGCAACCTGAAATGCAAAAGAATTTTGATCTGCAGCTAATTCTATTTGATCCACATAAGTTATACTCTCCTTCAATGGACTTCCTGGAGTATTCACCAAACAAAGTTCATTAAAAAGATAGAAATCTGTAATGACAATTGGAGGTTGATTAGGATCTTCCCTAAACGTTTCCGGATTAAACTTTACCAGCCCATTAATACTGCCTAAATATATATTACCAGTTTTGTCGCAAAACCCAGATTGGAAATTAAACTGATTACTCAATAATCCATTAGCAGTTGTATAAACATGCATGGTCTCTTCGATCGGATTGAAACAAACCAACCCCTTATTCGTCGTAATCCAAAGATTGCCTTTCGCGTCTTCCACCATCTTATAGGTCACATTATTAGGAAGCCCTTTCGACATATCATAACGTGTAAAAGTATCTGTATCGGGATTATAACGACAAAAACCTTTACCCTGAGTCATGAACCATAAACACTTCCTGCTATCTTCATAGATTGAAATAACTTTATTATAAGCCAAAGACGTGGAGTCTCTATCATTCGCCAGATAATTCTTCCATCTACCCGAGTTCACATCGTAGCTGTATATCCCATTAGCATAAGTAGCAAACCACAAAATGCCATTATGATCTTCCAAAATATCATATACAAATCGATTTCCCATCTGGGAAATACGGACAAAATCATCAGTCGAACGATTATACTTCAACAATCCCAATGTAGTTCCAATCCAAATATCCCCAGAACGGGTCTTATAAATAGAAAAAGCATCATTTGCAGTCGATGAATAATTTTCATTTTCTTTGGAATAGTGCTTCACTCGCTTAGTCCGTAAATCGATACGGTTCAAGCCTCCGGAGAAAGTTCCTACCCACAATTCATCACCATCCAAACAAAGGCCATGAATATTTTTATAAATATCTGGATGATTGAAAGGCTTTATCTCACCTGTGGAGGGTATATAATTGAATAGACCTTTATCCTCTGTTCCAATCCACAAGGTTCCATCGTTTCCCTCACAGATTTCCCTAATCCGGCGCCCGAAAAACTGAAGGCCATCCCTCGGATAATATTTCTCAAAATAGGTCCATTGATAGGGATAATAATTCACTCCTCCAAAATAAGAACCAACCCACATTCCATTCTCACGATCACGATAAATAGAGTATATAGCATTATCTGCCAATGCATAAGGATCATCCTGATCAGATACTGTTATATGGGTAATATGTCTGTTTGTAAGATTATATATATACAATCCCGTTTCAGTTCCAATCCACAATTCGTTATCCGACTTGAATTGCAGGGTACGTACAAAAGCTGTCAATATTTTGTATGATTCATTATTATCCAAATTCACCTCAGTCAATCCATCAGCTGTTGCCACATAAAGTAAATTTCCATTACCTTTCAAGATACAGTTAACTATATCATTCTTAAAAACTTCAACCCCATCAGCATTTTTAAAAGGGTATAAAGAAAAGGCAGATCCTGATTTTGTATAATAATAAAGATTATCAGAATATAATCCCAACCAACAATCGTCCTTGTCCATCCAAAAGCAAGTAATGTTAGCGATATTCTCACGATTGAATGAGATGTGTAATTTTTTATCAATCGTAAAACAGAAAAGTCCCTGATTTTCAACAGAGATCCAAATATTCCCTTCCGTATCATCGCCAATCATAGTCACAAAATCATGAATGACAATTCCTTCATCCGTCATTTCTTTAAAAGCTGTAAAAGAATCCGATAAAGGATGATAGATATAGACTCCACCATCAGTACCTATCCAAAGATTGCCTTCGGCATCTTCATAAAAAGCTGTAATAAAACTGCGCCCCAGTTTCGAATTTTCATTATTATAAATACGAAAAGAATGCCCATCATAACGATTCAAACCATCTTTGGTTCCAATCCACATAAAGCCCATATGATCTTGGAACACCCTATTCACAGAGTTTTGAGAAAGACCATTTCTAATATCTATCGTTCTGAAACAATAGTCTATCTTTTGGCCGGAAGTTAAAGCTAAATTTCCGAATAACAGAAACAAAAAAAGGACAATTCTCATACACTTTTTTTCATAGCTGATCCACATAAGTGACACACAAATATTACATAACATGATTCTAATATTCTAACTTCCCTCTCACACAGCCACTCTGGCTTCAACAAGATAATATGGCAATTATTTACATTATTACGTTAATCATAAATAACACAAAAGTACAACATTACCTGAGAAAACATAAAGTCGTCTCAATAAAAAAGATTGTTAAACATGATTAAACTACAGAACATAATACAAGACTCATTTATGGAAAAAACGTTCAGCCCGTCCAGGAGAATACAATTCCCATAATGATGCGACAGTCCATCCTGGAGCAAAAATATCATTATAAAAACCTTTTCCATTACGTCCGTAATCCCAATTAGTGTGCTGAATCACCTCAGGATAATAACCAGGTTTTGCCACACCACAGAGATGGCCTTCAAAAGGTAACAATTGCCTCATAGAAGTTGATATCACATTCGCCATAGAAGAGAAACGCGGTTCATCAAATCGCTTGGACAACCAAGTTAATACGTCGGCAAAACCAAAAATGAAAACATCAATATGATTATTTTCCACAGATACATTTCCCCAACCACGCGTCTGTAAACCTAAATCTCCTAACATTTGTCCTTTCGCAAAAGGAACATCCCACAAATAATACCAAGACAGGGCAAAATAAGCAGCATCCCGACATAACCTTGCATAATGTTCGCTTTTCTCACCTCGTGTCACCAACGCCAGATAATAATTGGCTACCGAAGCATAAAGTGAAGCTTCTTTGTCTTCACAATTCGCATCCAGAGTTGAGGAAAAATAGTCTGACTTTAATATAATATTCTGCTCCATGTAATCCGCAGTACGCATGGCTGCTTCCAAATAACGCTTATCGCCATAATATTTATAGCCCATCACTAAAGGAAGAGTAGCCGATGATGTACTTCCACCACTTTTATCAACTATAGAAAGGTCCTCGTGAAATTTACGTGGGAAACTACCATCCTCATTCTGTAAACGTAAAAATAAATCCAGCATCTTTCGTATTCTGTTTTCCCATTCAGGATGTACACGTCCAGCCTCACGTTCATAGTGTAAAAAGTGAAGCATGGCATATATTCCTTCGGATTGACGACGAATACTCAGATTCTGTTCATCCACTTGCTTTTCGAAATCCACATATTCACGGAAAAAGCCTGTAGATGTGAAACCATTTTTGAGGTAAGAATCAAAAATGTGTTGGCTATTCTCCTTCAAATCTTGCCGATTTACCTGCCATCCATACTCCCAAGCATTGAAGGCATTGAGCAAAGTTCGTCCAATAAATCCAACCTCGGCAATGCCACGCGACTGACAATCATCGACCCGAAGATGAGCTCCGGAATTATAAATTAACGGATATCTATCTACCAGACTAGAGGTAAAGTACTTACTAAGCAAATCTTTCACTTGCTTCACAGAATAAGTAGTATCGACCGGAACGGGAGCATAAGTATCATAGCTATATTCCCAAGTTTGTTTCACAAAATCCGAGAAGTTTTCAGCTTCGCCACTCTTCACTTCCCATGTCAGGAAAATACTTTCTCCTTTTTTCAATGCCTGGAAGGTTCTCACTTCAGGAGCCAAAGTTAATTTACGAATATAAGTTTTAGGAGCCTCACGATAAGGGAAACCAAAAGCCAGCACAGCAGAACCTTCCTGTCTCTCGAAGCCCGTAAAACCCAATGACGTCGAGCCGGAAAGTATCACATCCCCTTCCTTATGTGTAGTCAAAACATCCGTATTTCCTACATCCAAACGACTTACGAGCAATGAACGTCCGTTCATTTCATTGAACACACCTGTCAATGGTGCACTTAATCGGTCCTCACGAACAATCCAACTATCCGAAGCATAAAATGAGGGTGCTTCTTGAGGAGAACGTTGATTCCGCCTATACCAGAATCCTGGCATATAAAACAGACATTTATCATGGGGAAAATGCGTATTCCAATATTGCCCGTAGCTAAAGTATATATCATCCAAAGCGATAATCTGAGTCTTCAATACAATCTTTCCTACAGCAGCATCAATCTTCTGGAAAATCAATACTGGCAACTTAGTGTTACCCTTCCACTCATAATCATATAAATTATCTGATAGACGGTTATAATATAAAGGATAATCTACAGCCTGATTACCAGGACTTTTTAACGACAAGATCGTTTGTAAATTTTCTATCAAGAATAATGGACGAGACGCACTTATAGAAGGAGAACTACTCTGAACAACAGGCCATCCATCTTCCCATTCTACTTTATCTAATAACAAGACGCGCCCATGTGGATTGGCCGTATCCACACCATGATACAAAATCCAATCTTGTCCTGCATCATCTGTTACCAATTCGGAATTATGACCTGTCCCTACAAAGCGTTTGTTCCCTCTAATTAACAACTCATGATGGTTTTCCATCATGCTACGGCCTTGTTTGTCAACATATGGTCCCCATACAGACTTAGATCTCCCTACTACTGTTTGATAAGTACTCTTCAATCCCTCACAACAAGTTCCGGTGGAAGCATATAAATAATAATAGTCACCTCGTTTACAGATGTAAGTTCCTTCGTAAGCAGTACCTGCAATTTGTTTCTTCTCACATCCGGTTTTTAAAGACAAACCGTCATCATTCAACTCTGCACCATAGATTCCCCGGAAACTACCCCAAAACAGATATTTTTTCCCATTGTCTTCTATATAAAAAGGATCTATGCAATTCTGAATACCTATCTCATTACTGCGGAACATCATTCCATGATCACGGAAAGGCCCTAGAGGAGTATCAGCCGTAGCAACACCTATTCCACACGTCCATTCCCCGCCCCAACGCGACATAGAATAATACAACACATATTTATCACCTATCCGATTAATATCGGGCGCCCATAAACCACCCTTCGGCTCAAAACTTGGACGTGTTTTTTCTGAAAACGCCGTACCAACAAATTCCCAATCAACAAGATTTTTGGAACGATGAATAGGTATGTTACGTATATCCTCAGTCGCATACAAATAATAATAGCCATCTGCACCTTGGATAACAGATGGATCTGGTAAGCTATAATTTACGACAGGATTTTGATAATCTGCCGACACCTCTCCTACGACAAAATCACAATTCACAACAAGAAGCAGCCCTAAGAATATTCTTTTCAACATGTTATTCCACTATTTTATCCATCAGAAAACTACCATAAGACTCATATTGATATTACCTAATTAAATGAGGGGAATCTCCCCCTCATTTCTCCAAAGCATTACATATACGTTTATTTATCTCACAAATACGTTTTTCATCCAGTTTAATTTTCTTACGGTCATAAGTCATCAGACCATTGACTTCAATTTCGACATCGGTAGTTTGAGTATAAACGGCTGCAGAAAAACCTTTTTTTATAAGCTTATATAGCATATCAGCATATTTTACATATTCATCAGTCGCTTCTTTTGAAGAATCAAACTGAACATATCCCCAGTTTCGATTAGGCTCCCATAAATGATCTTTCAGAACGAGTCCTATTCCTCCATATTCACCCAAAACGGTAGCACGTTGTGCATCATACAAATAAATCTCAGGTTGCGGATAATTATGAAGATCAAGTATATCACCGCAAGTATAATGATTTCCTCCACTGGCCGGATTTACTAAACGTGTAGGATCATATTGTTTTGTCCACTGGGCAATTTCTTCCGTTTTAAATTGCCCCCATGCTTCGTTAAATGGCACCCAGGTACTAATACAAGGATAGGAATAAAGGCAATCAATTATATCTTTCCATTCCTGACGATAATAAGATTCAGATTCTACTGTTCGTTGCATTTCAATCCCATCGAAATATTGCCTATTCTGCCATTGTGGATTACGGTCGCCACTTGGCATATCCTGCCAAACAATAATTCCTAATCTATCACAATGCGTATACCAACGGGCTGGCTCCACCTTAATATGTTTTCGTATCATATTGTATCCGAAGTCTTTAGTCTTCTGGATGTCATACAATAAAGCTTCATCTGTTGGAGCCGTATATAAGCCATCTGGCCACCAACCTTGATCAAGAGGTCCAAACTGAAACAGAGCTTGGTTGTTTAACTCTAAACGAACAATACCATCAGCATCACGACGAGTAGAATATTTTCTCATTGCCGCATAACTTTCCAATTGGTCTTTAACCTCACCTTTACTTTTTAAAGCTATTTTCAACTTATACAAGAAAGGTGAAGCCGGACTCCACAACTTGGCATCCTTTGGCATTGCAATTTCGACATAATTCGTATTTAAACTTTTGCCTATAGCTATCAACTGATTGTCATCATATACTTGAACTTCAACTAAATCCGAAACACAATCAGTATTTAATTTTGCATCAACTTTTAGAAGATGATTGTCTATATCAGGGGTAATGCGAAGGCTTTCAATATATTTATCCTCAACCGGTTCCAACCAAACAGTTTGCCAAATACCACTTACCGGTGTGTACCATATCCCATGTGGTTTACTAACCTGTTTTCCTCTTGGTTGAGGTCCTTTATCTGTTGGGTCCCACACTTTCACAGTTAACAGATTTTTGCCACTTTTCGACAAAGCACCAGTAATATTGAATGTAAAAGGCGTAAATCCTCCTGTATGACTTCCAACCTTTATATCATTAACCCACACATCTGCCTTCCAATCTACTGCCCCAAAATTTAAAAGTATTTGTTTCCCTTTCCAGTCAGAAGGGACCTTAAATTCACGTGAATATATCAATTCTTGATTCTCATTCAAAGACTTTCCAACTCCTGACAGAGAAGATTCCACAGCAAAAGGAACAAGTATCTGCCCATCAAACTTATCAGGAAGTTCTTGACCTCTATTAATTATAGCATAATTCCATAATCCATTCAGATTTTTCCACTCCTTCCTTTCCATTATTGGACGAGGATATTCAGGAAGTACATTCTCTGGATCTACTTGAAAAGCCCATTGAGTTTTTATCTTATCACCAACCGGCTTCCATTGTGCCGATCCTTCCAAAAAAAACAATGCCAAAAATGACACTAAAAACAGGTATTGTTTCATATTCAATAGATTTTAAATGTTCCACAAAAATAGCGTTATTAGACAAAAAATAGTAAAACATTAGAACCAATAAATAAAAGAAACGAAGCATTTACCACAATATTTAGGATTGAAACTATTGCGAATAGATTGAAAGATGAAGGAGCAAACTTTCAGTTCTGTGTGTTTACAGACATACAGAATCGAGGACTTGAAGATATTCTCATAACTTGCATGAACGATTTGAAGGGTAATAAAACCATTCGAAATGTTTACCAATACAACTCCATACTACTTTTGCATTATATCAGATACGTAATTCCATCAAGTATGAACTCCCAGAATCAAAACTAGTATTCCACGAAGATAGGGAAGAAGAGAAAAACGAAAGGAATCTTTGGAAGTACCGCTTCCTAATGGAATGGAAGAAAAAGAACATATACTGGCATTGCCCTCCTATGCCAACAAGAAAGTTGTTACAAAAAACAGATGTACCCCCCACTTTGTCCTGCTGAAAGACATGAACGAATAAATTCCGACAGCCTACCCCAGCGTGAAGGTGTTCACACAGCAAGTCACCCGGTAGCCTTGACACAAGCCGAGGGAGGGTTTCCAGAAGCGAACAATCCACCTGTCAGAAAGTACATTTTCTTGACAAAGTAAAAGCGAATTCAGTTTCGTTCTCTTCTCCTTGGAATAAATGGGTTTAAACCCTAAGACGCCTATGTTTGAAACATAAGGGGGGAATGTTTCAAACATAAGGCCCCAAGGTTTCAAACCTTCCCTATAAATGACTTCCACCGCATCAAAGACTCCCTTTTGAGGATTTCACGTTGAAACAGTGACTTTTATTTACAAAAAAGAGGAAGTGACCTCCTTATTCAGTCACTTCCTCCATCATATATATAAATAAGTATAAAAGCAATCGTTCACCTTACGCCTCGCCCGCTCCTGCGAACTCCATCAGGTAGGCCTTGACGAAACCGTCTATCTTGCCGTCCATCACGCCGTTCACGTCGCTGGTCTGATAGTTGGTGCGGTGGTCCTTCACGCGGCGGTCGTCGAAGACGTAGCTGCGGATCTGCGAGCCCCACTCAATCTTCTTCTTGCCTGCCTCAATCTTGGCCTGCTCGGCCATGCGGTGCTTCATCTCCTTGTCGTAGAGCATGGAGCGGAGGAGGCGGAGGGCATTCTCGCGGTTCTTGGGCTGGTCGCGCGTCTCTGTGTTCTCAATCAGGATTTCTTCTTCCTCGCCCGTGTAGGGGTCCTTGTACTGGTAACGCAGACGCACGCCGGACTCCACCTTGTTCACGTTCTGGCCACCCGCGCCGCCGCTTCGGAAGGTATCCCAGGAGATTCGGGCCGGCTCGATGTTCACCTCGATGGTATCGTCCACCAGCGGAGTGACGAACACGGAGGCAAACGACGTCATACGCTTGCCCTGGGCGTTGTAGGGCGACACGCGCACCAGGCGGTGCACACCGTTCTCACCCTTCAGGTAGCCGTAGGCATAGTCGCCGCTGATTTCGATGGTACAGGTCTTGATGCCTGCCTCGTCGCCTTCCTGCAGGTTGGCGATGGTAGCCTTGTAGCCGTGGGTCTCGGCATAGCGCAGGTACATGCGCATCAGCATGCTGGCCCAGTCCTGGCTCTCCGTGCCTCCGGCTCCGGAGTTGATTTTGAGCACACAGTCCATCTGGTCGGCTTCCTCGCGCAGCATGTTCTTCAGTTCCAAGGCCTCGACAGCTTCGGCAGCCTTGGCATAAGCCTCGTCCACTTCTTCTTCCGTCACCAGGTCGTCCTTATGGAAGTCGAACGCCAGCTGCAGCTCTTCCGAAAGGTTTTTCACTTCGTTGTAGCCGGAAATCCACTGCTGGAGTCCCTTTACTTTCTTCATCTGTGCTTCGGCAGCTTTTTGGTCGTCCCAAAAGCCGGGGGCCTGTGTGCGAAGCTGTTCCTCCTCCACCTGGATCTTCTTGCCTTCGATGTCCAGGTAGCGGTTCAACGCCTCGGTACGGTCTTTGATATCTTTCAGTTGTTCAGCGGTTATCATAATGAAAATACTTTGTTTCGGAATGCAAAGGTATGAAAAAAACGAATAACTTTGCAGTTATCATTCTAATAAGTCTATTTATGAACGCATTACTCAAGAAAATTGGCCTGCCGCTGCTCTGTTTGGCAGCTTTGGGCCTGAGTAGTTGTACTCAGTCGAAGTACAGCTACGAGACAGTTCCCAACGACCCGCTCCAGGCGCGTATCTACACGCTGGACAACGGCCTGAAAGTGTACATGACCGTCAACAAGGACGAACCGCGCATCCAGACCTACATTGCCGTACGCGTGGGCGGCAAGAACGACCCCGCCGAAACCACCGGTCTGGCCCACTACTTCGAGCACCTGATGTTCAAGGGTACCAACCACTTCGGCACCATGAACTACGAGGCTGAAAAGCCCTTGCTCGACCAGATAGAACAGACTTTCGAGGTCTATCGCAAGACTACCGACGAAGCCGAACGCAAGGCCATCTACCACACCATCGACAGCCTTTCGTACGAAGCCTCGAAATATGCCATTCCCAATGAATATGACAAGCTGATGGCTGCCATCGGCGCCAACGGCACCAACGCCTACACCAGCTTCGACGTAACCTGCTACACCGAGGATATCCCCAGCAACGAAGTGGAAAACTGGGCCAAGATTCAAGCCGACCGCTTCAAAAACTGTGTCATCCGCGGCTTCCATACCGAACTGGAAACGGTGTATGAAGAAAAAAATATGTCGCTGACTCGCGACGCCCGCAAGGTATATGAGCAGACGCTGGCCGCCCTCTTCCCCCATCATCCCTACGGCACGCAGACCGTACTGGGTACGCAGGAAGACCTGAAGAACCCTTCCATCACCAACATCAAGAACTACTACAAAACGTGGTACGTGCCCAACAACATGGCCATCTGTCTCAGTGGTGACTTCGACCCCGAACAGATGATTGCCACTATCGACAAATATTTCGGCGACATGCAGCCCAACCCCAACCTGCCGAAACTCGACTTGCCCAAAGAAACCGACATCACGGCTCCCGTGGTACGTGAGGTACTGGGTCCCGAGGCCGAGAACGTGACCCTGGCCTGGCGCTTCCCCGGCGCAGCCAGCAAGGAACTGGAAACGCTGCAAATTGTATCGCAGATACTGTACAACGGACAGGCCGGCCTCATCGACCTCGACCTGACGCAGCAGCAAAAAACACTGAGCGCCTACTGCTACCCGATGGCCATGAGCGACTACAGCGCCTTCATGATGGCCGGACGCCCCAAAGCCGGGCAGACGCTGGACGAGGTGAAGGACCTGCTGCTGGGCGAACTGAAGAAACTGCGTGACGGCGACTTCGACGAAAGTCTGCTGGAAGCCAACATCAACAACTTCAAACTCTACCAGCTGTACCAGCTGGAAAGCAACGGTGCCCGTGCCGACTGGTTCGTACAGTCGTTCATCAACGGCAGCAACTGGGCCGACGAAGTGACTGCCCTGGACCGCATGGCCAAACTGACGAAGCAGGACGTCGTGGACTTTGCCAACAAGTACCTGAAGGACGACAACTACGCCATCATCTACAAACGTCAGGGCAAAGATCCCAACGAGATGAAGATTGCCAAGCCCGAAATCACTCCGATTGTGATGAACCGCGACACAGCCAGCGCCTTCCTGAAGGAACTGCAGGCCGAGGCCAAGAACGTAACCCCTATCGAGCCTGTCTTCCTGGACTACAGCAAGGACCTGACGCAACTGACCACCGGCAAAGGCGTGCCCGTGCTCTACAAGCAGAATACATCCAACGACCTCTTCCAGCTGATTTACCTCTTCGATATGGGTAACAACCAGGACAAGGCGCTGGGTACCGCCGCCCAGTATCTGGAATACCTGGGTACGTCGGATATGACACCCGAACAGGTGAAGAGCGAGTTCTACCGCATGGCCTGCTCGTTCTACGTATCGCCGGGCAGCCGACGCACGTATGTCACCCTCTCCGGCCTCAACGAGAATCTGCCTGCCGCCATGGTGCTGTTCGAAAAGCTGCTGGCCGACGCACAGGTGAACGCCGAAGCCTACACCAACCTTGCCAACGACTTGCTGAAGGCACGCAAGGACGCCAAGCTGAGCCAGGGTACCAACTTCGGCCGCCTCATCAGCTACGTGAACTATGGCCCGAAGAACCCCGCAACAAACTTGCTGAGCGAAGCCGAACTGAAAGGCATGAACCCGCAGGAACTGGTGGACCGCATCCACAGCCTGAACAGCTACAAGCACCGCATCCTGTACTACGGTCCGAGCAGCGACAAGGAACTCGTGGCTCTGCTCGACAAGGAGCACCGTACACCCGAGACGCTGAAAGATGTACCCGCCGGCGAAGACTTCAAACAACAGGCTACGCCCGAAACGAAGATTTATCTGGCTCCCTACGAAGCCAAGAACATCTATATGTCTCAGATTTCCAACCGCGGCGAGAAGTTTGACGCTTCCATCGAGCCTACCCGCCAACTCTACAACGAATACTTCGGCGGAGGCATGAACTCCATCGTCTTCCAGGAGATGCGCGAGAGCCGCGGACTGGCCTATTCAGCTTGGGCCGGACTGAACAAGCCGGGTTATGCCGACGAGGACTATTACTTCATCTCGCAGATTTCGTCACAGAACGACAAGATGCTCGACGCCATCAACACGTTCAACGACATCATCAACAACATGCCGCAGTCTGAAACAGCCTTCAAGCTGGCCAAGGAGGGTATGATAGCCCGCCTGCGCACTGACCGCATCACGAAGATGAGCGTCATCTGGAGCTACATCAACGCACAGGATCTGGGCCAGACGGTGGACAGCCGCATCAAGCTCTTCAACGATGTGCAGGGCATGACGCTGCAGAACGTCATCGACTTCCAGCAGAAGTGGATCAAGGGGCGCACGTACAGCTACGGCATCCTGGGTAACAAGAAGGAACTCGACATGGAGGCACTGAAGAAAATCGGTCCGGTTATCGAACTGACGACAGAAGATATCTTCGGATACTAAAACTGAACGGTTAACAGTGAGCGGTTAGCGGTGAGTTTCAATACTGACGGCTAACCGCTTTTTTATGCCCATCACTCACCACTAACCGCTAACCGTTAATCAACGTTTCCCAAACCGCCAGCCCAAGCCCAGCATCAGGTTGTTGGGGTCCTTGAAGTCATGCAGCTGGTAGCCCACGTGGAGGAAGAGGCGGGGAGTGACAAAGGTCTTGAGCACCAGTATCTGATAGAAACCGCGGGTATCCTCGCCCTGCTGGATGAGGTTGCGGCCGAAACCTACGTTTACCGAGAAGATAGGCATATTCAGCTCGGCACGGAGCGACAGACCGACGGCAAACTGCTCGCGGAAAGGCGGACGATGAAACTTGATGTCGCCGCCACTGGTTCCTTCGACGTGATAGTCCTTGAGATTGGCACTCTCGTCGTACTGCGCATCCACCGACACACCGGCACGAAAATACCGGTTGACCCGATACATGGGATTGAAATTCAAACCCGCCACGCCAAACGAACCGGGAACCAGCTCAGCGCGATTATCCCAGATAACTCCCCGACGGCGTGTGGAACCGTAGAGCACCACGTCATAGCTGATGCACCCGGCCAAAGACGATGGTTCTTCTTCCTTCCCGACAGAACCCGTCTCAGGTTCCGCCGCACTGTCTCCGAAAGTATGTACCAGCCCGATGCGCGCTCCCACCGTATTGACACCCGAATTGGGGTAATTGGTATTGCCGTTCGAGTAGTGGGTCAGATCGACACCCGCCGTCAAGTTCCATTGCGGAGCCACCTGCCAGTTCAGGAAGAAGCCGGCATTGATGTAGGCGTTGATGCGCGAACCCACCACATCGTTATAATAATTGGTTTCGGGATTATACCGCTTCCAGCCGAACGAGGCTCCGAAGTTCCACTCATAATCCAGCGTCAGCCCCGGAGCTAGCTTTGCGATACGCGAACCCTGAAAAGCATAGACCGCAACAGGTGTCCCGACTTCCGACGAATTGAAGAAGGTGTTGTAGGCCACACCGATACCCTGATAGGCATAAGGATACAAGCGTCCCAAACGGGAGTCGGGCGAAAAGCGGAAGGCATATTTCAGATGAGCCGAAAGGGCCGTGTTGATGGGTTCGCCCACCGCATTGTTACCTCTAAAAAAACTGCTGGTGGGAAATACATAGCTGGGGCGCAAGTCAAATCCGATGCTGTGCGACGGACGGTGACGGAGTGTATCCGACGATTGCTGTAAGGACTGGGCCCGAACGACAACGCCGGCAAGCGGCAGGCAGAGGGCTGTCAGGAGAGCAAGAATGGTCTTCTTCATGGAAAGAGTCAGTAGATTATTTGTTGATGTTCACATCGCGTACGGCAGTTGTCAGCGAATAGCTTTGCGGAGTGTAAAGGTCGGCCCGGCCTTCAAGCACGCGGTGGCGGCCCGTCTGCGGGCAACTGGCATAAATCTTATAGGGAACGCTGGTATAACGGAACCAGCACTTCACGGCACACTCTACCGCCTTGCCGGGCGGTACGACAACGGTATCTGTCACGGCCAGCAGTTCGTCGGACAAGGGGAATTCATAGTTTTCGCCCGAGAGCGGAAGTTCGTCGCCCAGCAAAGCAGGACTATTGTATTTGTCCAGGCGGGGCACGGGGACGACAGGCATCTCGGTGCCGAACATCTGGAACAGCGACGGGTCGATGCCGGGGTTCCACTGGTCACCACCTCTGAAGGTGAAACTTTGCCGGAAACTGTCATAAGGATGAAGCGGATATTTCCAGGGATTGTCCGTAAGATTGGTGGGAGAAATCACCATTCGATCTGTTCTCGCACTGTCTTGCTCCAAGTACCAGGAATCCAACGAATAGACGATGCTGTCCAGCCGATAGCGGGGTGAGGGTTCGAGAAGCAGCTCCACTTCGCGGTATTCGTACTCGTTGCCCACGCCGAGGGAGAGCCGGCACGACTCCAGCCCGATGTTTTCGGCATCCGATATTCGCAGTTCCTTTCCCCCTGTACGCTCCAGTGTAAGCGCAAACTGCGGATAGCTGACCACGTATTTCGCCAGCCCGAGGTCACTGAAGTAGAAGGGAACGTCGAAATAGAGTTGGGTACCGTCAGCACCGTAGATGTCGCCCCGGATTTCTTCGTATTGCTCTTTCTTTTCCAGGAAGAGTCCGCGCACGTACCAGTTGTCACCTCCGAAGCGGAGGATGGAGGCAGAACCGTCGGCAGGCACCTGCATCTTGTCTGTCGAGGGGGCGAAGTCGTCGATGAACACGTCGCCGTTGCAACCGCACAGCACGGTCATCAGAAAGTATATGGATAAAAGAGGAAAAGCTCTCTTCATCGCGTTTATAGTTTTGATTGGATTGCAAAGAAATGAAATTCCATCCATATCTCCAAAAATCCAATCAAACTATCAACATTTGTTTACTCTTCGTACATCCGGTCGATGATGTCCTTGTAATTGCGGGCCACGACACCGCGTTTCAGTTTCAAGGTATTGGTCAGCTCGCCGCGCTCCATGCTGAAAGGTTCGGGCAGCAGGGTAAAGCGCTTGATCTGCTCGTAGTGGGCAAACTGCTGCTGCAGGGTATCAATGCGGTCGCGATAGAAGGCCACGATGGCAGGATGCTGCATCAGCTCGGTACGGTCCTTGCAGACAATGCCCTGCTCGCGGGCAAACTTCTCCACCAGGTCGTAAGCCGGTACGATGAGCGCCGAGACAAACTTCCGCTGGTCGGCAATGATGGCTATCTGGTCGATGTAGCGGTCGATAATCATCTTGGTCTCCAGGGCCTGCGGCGAGATGTACTTGCCGTTCGAGGTCTTGAAGAGGTCCTTGATACGCTCCTTCAGATACAGGGTGCGGCCTTCCAGCCGGCCGGCATCGCCGGTGTGGAACCATCCGTCCTTGTCGATGGCATCGGCCGTAGAGACGGGCTTCTTGTAATAGCCACGCATCACAGTCTTGCCGCGGAGCAGGATTTCGTCGTTCTCGCCGATCTTCACTTCCAGGTCGGGCATCACCTCGCCCACCGAACCGATGATGTAGTTCACGGCCGGGAAGCAGGAGACGGTAGCCGTCGATTCCGTCAGGCCATAGCCTACCACCATGTTAATACCCACCGAGTGGACAAACTCGCATACCTCGTCCGACACGGCGGCACCTGCGGTGGGGAAGAACGTACCGTTCTCAATGCCGATGGTCTTCTTCAGCAAGGCATAGACGGTCTTCTCGTAGAATTTGTAGCGGAGGTGCAGCATCAGCGGCGGGGTCTTGCCCTGACGCACGTACTGCAGGTTGTGCTCGCGGCCCACGCGGATGGCATCGAGCATCATCGCCTTGCGCAGACCTGTTTCCTGAGCAATGCGCTCCTGCACACCCTGATAGACTTTCTCCCAAAAGCGGGGGACGCTGCACATCACCGTGGGGCGCACTTCCTTGATGGTAGTCTGTATATCCTGCGGACGCAGGTTGATGCACACCTGCACGCCACGCTCCAGACAGACGTAGGTCCAGCCGCGCTCGAAGACATGGGTCAGCGGCAGGAAGCACATCGACACATCCTGATCCGTGACCTGTGGCAGGCGGATGCGGTGCGTGCGGAATGCCTCCAGATAGTTGGAATGAGGAAGCATCACTCCCTTGGGCTCGCCCGTGGTGCCGGAGGTATAGAGGATGTTGGCCAGGTCGTCGGGCGAAGCCTTGGCCGTACGTGCCTCCACCACCTCGTTATGCGGCAGGCCTTCGCCCAGCCGCATGAACTCGTCGAAATAGATGGAGGTCAGGTCGCGCGGGTCGCGCACCACCTTACGGTCGAAGATAATGAGCTGCTGCAACGACTGGCAGAGGCCAAAGACGCGGAAAGCGGCGTCGTACTGGAACTGCTCGCCCACGAAAAGGAAACGTATCTGCGCGTCGTTGATGATATACTGTGCCTGCGTAGGCGAACTGGTAGCGTACAGAGGGATGGTAACGGCCCGGTTGCCGAACGCGGCAAAGTCGATGTACAGACATTCGGGCTTGTTTTGCGAGAAAACGCCTATGTTCTCCTGCTCGCCGATGCCCAGCGCCACCATCGCATTGGCGGCCTGGCGTACCTGCCGCGAGAAGTCGTTCCACGTCACCGGCAACCATTGTTTTGTGTCATAGTCCCTGTACTTCAGGGCCACTTTCTCTCCATACTTCTCTGCCTGACGATGAATCAGGACAGACAAATGATGCTGAACCATGATAAAGTAAGTTGGTTAATATGATACAAAGGTATTAGTTTTATTTGAAACTATTTCATAAAACGCAAAGAATTACCACTTTCCCTCCTCCAAAGCTTGCCGCGAAGGCAGAAAAGGCGTCCGCCAAATGTAAGAAAATCAGAACATCTTATTCTCTTCCTATTTTTCAGGTATTTTTCAGACGCGACCTGAAAACCTTTCAGGCTTGACCTGAAGACCTTTCAGGTAGGGACTGAAAACCTTTCAGGTATGGCCTGAAAAGTATTCAGGTTTTTCCGGAATGCAACCTGAAAAAATCGATACTGATTATCAGACGATTAACAAGAAAATCGACATCAGAAGAAAATCGGGCCGGAAAACCTGCGGCACAACCGGAAAGGAATATTTAATGTACGTATTATTTACCATCCGTCTAAAGAAAAAGCAGGCAAAGCCAAGCGCAGTTCCGAATTTATCCGTATGTTTGCAGAAAAAACAAGAGAAGACATGAAATACGACATCCCCACCCTGACCTCCGAGGCCGTCGGCCTGCTCAAGTCATTGATAAGCATCCCCTCCGTCAGCCGCGACGAGGAGCGGGCAGCCGATTGCCTGCAACAGTACATCGAGCTGCAAGGCATGCAGACGGGCCGCAAGGGCAACAACGTGTGGTGCCTGGCTCCGGGCTTCGACCTGAAACGACCCACCCTGCTGCTCAACTCGCACATCGACACCGTGAAGCCCGTACAAGGCTGGCGCAAGGCCCCCTATACACCCCAGCTCGAACCGAACGGCAAGCTCTACGGCCTGGGCAGCAACGACGCAGGTGCCAGTGTGGTCAGTCTGCTGCAGGTGTTCCTCACCCTGTGCCGCACGACGCAACGCTACAACCTCCTCTACCTGGCTTCGTGCGAAGAAGAGGTGTCAGGGCGCGAGGGCATCGAAAGCGTACTGCCCCAACTGCCGCCCATTACCTTTGCCTTGGTAGGCGAACCCACAGAGATGCAACCCGCCATTGCCGAAAAGGGGCTGATGGTGCTGGACGTCACCGCCACAGGCCGCTCCGGCCATGCCGCCCGCGAGGAGGGCGACAATGCCATCTACAAGGTATTGGAAGACATCGCCTGGTTCCGCGACTATCGGTTCGAACGGGTTTCGCCCCTGCTGGGCCCCGTGAAGATGAGTGTAACGATGATCAACGCCGGCACGCAGCACAACGTCGTACCCGACCGCTGTACGTTCGTCGTGGACATCCGCAGCAACGAATGCTATACCAACCAGGAGCTGTTCGAGGAAATCAAGAAGCACATCCACTGCCAACCGAAGGCCCGTTCGTTCCGCCTGAGCTCGTCGCACGTGCCGGCCGACCATCCGCTGGTGCGCCGTGCCGTATCTCTGGGCCGCACGCCCTTCGGCTCACCTACTCTGTCGGACCAGGCGCTGATGCCCTTCCCCTCCATGAAGATGGGACCCGGCAAGAGTGCCCGCTCGCATACGGCCGACGAATTCATCTTCGTCAAGGAGATAGAAGAGGCCATCGGGCTGTATCTGGAACTGCTGGACGGGGCAGAGCTGTAAAATCACCTGTTGAGCCACGGCTCGGGGTTGAGCTTCTCCTTCTCCTTGCGCAGCTGGAAGTGGAGCACCGTGCGTCCGCCGTCTGCCCCGTCGGAGAAGATGGAACCGAGTGCCTGCCCCGTCTTTACTACATCGTCTGCCTTGACCGAGGCCGAGGACAGGTTGCAATAGACGGAAATATAGGCCCCGTGGCGCACGAGGATGTTGAACAGCCCGTTCAGCTGGAACACGGCGGCCACCTTTCCGTTAAATACGGCCCGTGCCTGCGCTCCCGGCTTGGCCTGGATGTCGATACCCTTGTTGTCAAGCTTCACGCCCCGCAGGCCGGGTACGGTATATTCACCATAACGGCTGGTGATGATGTAAGGTCCTGTGACGGGAACGGGCAGCTTGCCCCGGTTGCTGACAAAACTGCCGGAGAGTTCGCGGTCGGCCTTGTTCATGGTATAAGCCTCCAGCGGAGTTACCTCAGATTTGGCAGGAGAACCTCCCCTCTTATCCTCCGTCTTCTTGCGTACGGACGCTTCCTTACGAGCCTCTTCCTCAGCACGCTTGCGAGCCTTCTCTATCTCTTCGGCTATCAGGCGGTCAATGCGGGCATTCAGCTGGTTGGCTTCCTTGCGCTTCTTGCTGATTTCGCTTTGCAGGCTGCGCTGCTTCTTGCGCAGATTGTTTACCAGCGCTTTCTGCTCTTTTTCTTGCTTTTCAAGCGTAGCCTTCTCGTCCTCACGTTCTTTCAACAAACCTTCCTTGGCCTTGCGCGCCTCAGTCAGTTCTGTGCGCTTGTCGCTAATCTGCTTCTGTTTCTTCTGTATCTCCTCACCCTGTATGCGCTGATAGGAAGCATACTCACGGACGTAACGCAAACGGCGATACGTCTGTTCCAAAGTAGAAGCCGAAAAAATAAACAGCAACTTATCCTGAATGGTGTGATTGCGGTAAAGGTAGTTGACCGAAGCCGCATACTTGGTTTTCTTGTCCTTCAGTTCCTTTTGTAGCTGGGTGAGTTGACGTTGCAGGGAAACCAGTTCCTTGTCTATCAGGTCCACATCGCGGTTGATGGCAAGGATGTAACGCTTGCGCTCCTCAATCTGCCCCGTCAATGCAGCCAGGCCTTTCAACTGACTGCCCACATTCTTTGTGGTAGTCTTCAGCAAGCTTTCCGACTCGGCTATCTGCTTCTGCAAGGCACCACGCTTATTTTCCAGCTCCTTAATCAGCTTGTTAGACTGGGCCATCAGAGGGCACAGCAGACAGAAGTATGTCGCCAACACACACAAGAACCGCCTCATAGACTCATCAGCAATTCAAGAAGTTCATAAAGTTCCACCCTCTGATAGCGGGACGACAACTCAGTAGGCGTCATGTTAAACGGCTTGGTAGAGAAATCCGTCAATTCTATCTTTCCTTTTTCCAGCGAGGGGATACCCAACTCGATGCCGGTCAGTGTATTCTTGCCGCCGGGACGCGATGCAGCATAGAGCAATTTTTCCAAATGCCGAAAGGTAGCCTTCTTAGGAAGCATACCCTTCAGTTCCTGACGTGAAGCCTGTACATAACGCTTGCCCATACGGTCCACCAAAATCACTTCATCGGGAGTAATATCGATACGGGCAACTTCCGAACGCAATATTGGCATGAGGAAAGAAAGCTGCATGCGCTCGCCTGCCTTCAGCTTCATCGTACCGTTAACCGTCAGCACGGCCTCCTTTGTCGGTACGGTCAATACAACTTTGGACGACAGGAAGCCTGTTTCAGACTTGTCGCTTTCAACCTGTCGGGAAGTCTTACATCCGGCCAGCCCTATCAGTAAAGCCATCAGCCACACCAACCGTAATAACGGCCGGTAACGCAAAGGTTTCGTTGTTTTCATCATCATTCAGTCTTTTTTTCCGGTTCGGTTATATATTTCCGTAACTTTATCTTCTGCTTCAATGTTTTCGAGTCACTACCCATATCGAGAGCCTCCTGCCAGTATTTCACGGCTTGTTCGACCTCATTTACCATATAATAGATGTCACCGCAATGTTCCACTACCTCGGCACTCTTCTCTTCCTCGCTCTTCATGGCCTGGTCGATGTACAGACGAGCCTCGGCATAATTGCCCTTCTCAAACAGAATCCAAGCGTACGTATCCAGATAGGTGGCATTCTGCGGTTCGGCCTTCACCGTCTTGTAGCTCATCTCCTCGGCCTTATCCAAGTTCTTGCGTTCCAAAGAAAGATAGTAAGCATAGTTATTCAAAGCACCAATATTATTGGGATTATAAACCAAAGCTGAATCGTAGGCTGCATACGCCTCTTCGTTACAATTCTTCGTATGCCAGGCATCGCCGATGATAGCATAGAAGTCGGACACCACTTCCTTCTTACTGTCCTTGGTAACATGTGTCAATGCCTTGCGACAGATATCAAGAGCATCGTCGATCCGTTCAGCCTGATTGTAGGCGATAGCCAGGTAGAAATAGAACTCCAGCATGTCAGGATTAGCCTCAACACCTGCTTCACACAGACGAATAATTTCCTTGTAATCCTCGCTACGAACAGCTTCACCCAGCAGTGTCATGCGGGCTGCTGTGTTGGTGGGATCAATGTCTATCACTTTATTGAGTACCGGTACCGACTGTTTGTTCATGCCCTTGGAAAGAAGGTATTGGGCATAAAGCATCGGCATATTGGCATCGTCGGTATCCTGTTCCATAATGCGATCGAATAAAGTAATGATACGTGTGCTGTCCTTACCGGCCTGTTCATTCTGCACAATCAGGCGGCGCATCACTTCCATTTTGGTAACCGGTTCCACTTTCTTGTTCAACAGGATGGTGTCGAGCTGTAGGTCGTAGAGTTCCTTCTGCCCGGTCTCTTCATAATAAGAGGCCATTGAATAGAGAGCCATCGCATTATCCGGTTCTTCAGCCAACACTTTCTGATAAAGCGCATGGGCTTCCTCTGCCTTACCATTTTCCAGATAGACATCACCCAGGACAACCTGATACCGAAGGTCATTGGGATATTCCGTCACCAGACTTTCCATCTCACGAAAAGCATTCTTACGGTCGTCCTGCTGCAAATAGATACGGAATTTCTCCATACTGATCTGTTCGCTCTTGCCTAATTTCTCTTCCAATCGGTTGAGCAGCACCAGCACCTTGTCGTATTGTTGCTGGCGGTTATAGATGTCCAGTAAGTTATAAACAGGATCCAGTTTGTCAGGAAAGCGTATTGCCATATCCTCCAATAAGCTGATGGACTTATCCGTTTCTTTCTGCTGCTGATACAAGTTCACCAACCCCTGGGCATACCAATAATTGTCAGGAGCATAGTACACAGCTTTTTCCAACGAGGATAACGCCTGCTTTTCCTGCTTCAGCGCCATATAATACTGGGACAGTTCGAACAATGCCGAAGGCGCATTAGGACGGATGCGCAAGCAATGCTGCAGCAAATCAAACGCCGCATCATACTTCTGTTGGGTCTTCAACCGTGCAGCCTCCAAGAAGAAATAGTCATACTTGCGTTGGAGTGCCGGAGCCAGTGTATCCTCTGGCATGGCTACAACGGCCTTTCTGCGAGAAGCCTCTCCGTTACCCCGGTGTACTGTCCCGCACGAAATCAGCAGGCAAATCACGAGCAGTACGCCCAATCCTCCATTCAATTTATATTTCATCACTTACTTCATTCATTTTTTCATTCACAAATATTACACACCGGTATGCCCGAAACCTCCGGCTCCGCGCTGTGTTTCATTCAGCACGTCCACCTCTTCCCAGACAGCCTGCTCATGGCGGGCTATCACCATCTGTGCAATACGCTCACCGTCTTCTATGACAAACGGATCAGACGACAAATTAATCAGAATAACACAGATTTCACCCCGATAATCAGCATCTATCGTACCAGGAGAATTGAGTACCGTTACTCCTTTCTTCAGAGCCAGTCCGCTACGAGGGCGCACCTGCGCTTCGAAACCGGGAGGCAAAGCTATATATAGGCCGGTAGGCACCAGACAACGCTGCATCGGAGCAAGCGTCATCGGTTCGGAAAGATTGGCACGCAAGTCCATGCCTGCCGACAACTCGGTGGCATAGGCCGGAAGCGGATGCTTCGAACGGTTGATAATCTGTACTTTCAGCATATTGGGTCTTGTTTTACTAAATTTATGTACTTATTTAACGGGCGAAAGTACGGATTTTGAAGCAAATAGTCATACATTTGCAGTTAAATAATAGTAACCGTATTTGTATTTTATCAAACATCAAGCCCACATACAGCCCATGATGAACTGGAACACCCTCCTGTCAGCCAAGCGTTTCGGACTGGAAGAGTACCATCAGGAACGCCACGAGAACCGCTCTGAATTCCAACGCGACTATGACCGTCTGGTCTTCTCGGCCCCCTTCCGCCGCCTACAGAATAAAACACAAGTCTTTCCTCTGCCGGGCAGTATCTTCGTGCACAACCGATTGACACATAGCCTGGAAGTATCTTGCGTAGGGCGTTCGTTGGGTAACGACGTCGCCAAAGGTATCCTGGCACGTCAACCGGAGCTACAACAAAGTTTTCTGCCGGAGATCGGATCCATCGTATCGGCAGCCTGCCTGGCACACGATTTGGGCAATCCTCCCTTCGGGCACTCGGGCGAGAAAGCCATTTCCACATTCTTTTCCGAAGGAAAGGGACTTGCCTTAAAACCGCAACTGACAGACACGCAATGGGAAGATTTTACCCACTTTGAAGGAAACGCCAATGCTTTCCGACTGCTAACCCACCAGTTCGAAGGGAGGAGGCCCGGTGGGTTCGTACTGACCTACTCCACCCTGGCCAGTATCGTAAAATACCCCTTTTCATCGAGTCTGGCAGGACAAAAACAGAAATTCGGCTTCTTCATCAGCGAAGAGGCAAGCTTCCGCCGCATAGCCGAAGAGCTGGGTATGATGAAACTGAACGACCTGCCGCTGAAGTATACCCGCCATCCGCTGGTTTACCTGGTCGAGGCTGCAGACGACATCTGCTATCAGATGATGGACATCGAAGACGCGCACAAGCTAAAGATACTGACAACCGACGAAACCAAAGGCTTACTCCTTTCTTACTTCAACGACGCGCGCAAGGCCCACATGGAGCAGACACTAAAGATTGTGAGCGATATCAACGAACAGATTGCTTACCTGCGCTCCTGCGTCATCGGGCTGCTGATACGCGAATGCACCCAGGCCTTCCTGAACAATGAAAAGCAGATATTGGCAGGGAGATTTGCAGGTGCACTCATCAAGCACATCAATTCTCTGCCAGCCAAAGCCTACAAGGAATGCGCAGAAATATCATTTGAGAAAATATACCGTTCACGCGATGTACTCGACATCGAACTGGCCGGTTTCCGTATCATCGGCACCCTACTGGAGCTAATGACCGACGCCGTCTGCTCGCCCGAGAAAACCTACTCCAAACTGCTTATCAACCGCGTATCCAGCCAATATAACATAAAATCGCCCGTATTCTACGAAAGAATACAGGCGGTATTGGATTATATCTCAGGCATGACGGATGTCTTCGCCCTCGACCTCTATCGGAAAATAAACGGGAACAGCCTGCCGGAAATCAGCTGATCTCTCAAGCCGTCAAGACTTCTTGTTGAAGACGAAACGGTTCACATCCTGTTCATTCTCGACGAACGACTGAATGTGACGGATACGTTTTTCGGCCAATATCTCATCAACGGCTATCAGAATACCAGTTTCCTCCACATCACCAAACTCGTAATTGATAGCCGTACCGAACATGCGCATCGTAGGACTCAAACTCATGTAGGCATTGACTAACGGCGGGATGTTATAACCGAACTTACGGATCTCCGTATTCAGTATCTTATAATCCTCCTTGAACGAGTCTTTACAGAAGAGAGCGGCCAAATCCTTCTCGTCAGCCTCCAATTTCAGCGGTTCCATCGGATAAACAAGACCTTCTTTGTCGCCGAAATGCTTATGCAGGAAGTAAAGAATCATGTCACGTCCCAAGCGGTGATAACTGGGATACATAGTCACCTTGCCAAAGAAGTATTTCACATTGGGCATTACCACCGTCAGCGCACCCAACCCGTCCCAAAGGTTATCCAAGGCGAAAAGGCCTTTGCTGTCCGTACGGGTGGACTGATATTCCAAGGTCACGAAAGAACGACCCAGTTCGATGGTGGTAGGCAAATAATCCTTCAAGAACTTTTCGGAAAAATGAAACATATGGGAAGTGGCAAGAATAGGCGCTCCTTGCTCGTCGAATCTCACATCCGTACCCAATATATACCGGTATCCTCCCAATATTTCCTCTGCTTCCGGATTCCACACAATCAATTGCTTGTAGGGATTTTCCATCGTGTCATACTCATCAATGTCCATCGACATACCTGTTCCTCCTCCGGCAGCCCGGAAAGCGATTTCACGCAGACGCCCAATCTCTCTCATCGTATTCGGAGCGTTATGTGCAGTCACTATATATATATGATTGTTGCTACGGTTTGTCATACGCAGACGTTTGTCTTCCGTCAGTTCCGCTTTCAGCAGTTCCTTATCAACCGGTGCTATCACTTCTTCCATACTCATACCTTTTTTCAAAAATCAATGTCCTATAACTTATATACGATATCTCTAACATATTGAGCCCACTGAACAGGTGTCCGAGACTTGTCGAATGTCTGCCAAGGAATAGGTTTGCCAATGGTTACCGTGAACGTTTTATGGCGGTTCTTCAACATCTCGTCAGCCAAATAAAGCATCGCAATATTGAACTTGATACCCAAAAACTTGCACAGGTTGGCCAAGTTGTAGAAGAAATCGGAATTACGACCCTCAAAATGAATGGGAACAACATCCCGCTGATGCTCCACGCTCTTTACAATAAATGCCTTCTTCCAATCCAAGTCCGCAATCACTCCACCCTTCTGACGGCGGGAGCAAAGTCCGGCAGGGAACATAATGAGTTGGTTGTCCGAAGCGAAACCTGCTTCAACCAGTTTCGGAAAGTCCTTGGCCTGCCGCCCGGTCTTGTTGATAGGAATGCAAAGCGGAGCCAGGCCGCGGAGGTTCATCAACAGGTCGTTAACCAAATATTTCACCTTACCTCCATAATGAGTTCCCAGAACATAGCCTAATGCAATGCCGTCCTGTCCCCCCAACGGATGGTTGGAAACGAACGTACACAACCTGTCATCAGGCAGGTTCTCCAGCCCCTTTACTTCAATCTTGGCATCCAGAAAATCCAGACATGCCTCCAAAAAGTCAACCCCGACTTTGTCTTTCGATCCACGTAAAAAAACATTCAGTTCATCCTGATGAACAATGTGTTTCAGATACGATACCACGAAACGAGGCACGTAGCGCGACTGCTTCGGCGCTTTCTCCCGAAGAATTCTGTCGATGTCTATTAAAAACAGTGAGTCATCCCCCATGCACTTTCCAGATAAATAACTGCGCAAAATTAACGCTTCTTTTTAATTCTATGCAAAGATTTGATAGAAAATACACCTGAAAGCTGACAAAAAACACCCAAAAACTATCAATAGTCAGTTTCTCCCCCTATTCATACCTGTTTTCCGGCAGCCTTACCCATAAATAGTTCGTAACATTGCATCGTCGGAACAAAAGTACGACAATTAATTCTTTAACACACGTAATATGAACAGTGTAACTTTTACAAAAGCCCTTGTCGGGGTACAAGACGACTTACTACGTTTCGCATACAAGCTGACCGCAGATTATGAAGATGCCAACGACCTGTTGCAGGAAACTTCCTTGAAGGCCCTTGACAACGAAGACAAATACACCCCCGAAACCAATTTCAAAGGATGGGTATATACGATTATGCGCAATATTTTCATCAACAACTATCGTAAGATGATGCGCGACCAAACCTTCGTGGATCAAACAGACAACCAATACCACTTGAACACCCCCAACGACAATTTGTTCGAGAGCACCGAAGCCAATTACGACTTGAAAGAGATGCGTCGCATCGTCAACGCGCTGCCTAAGGAATACCGCGTCCCCTTCTCCATGCACGTAGCCGGATTCAAGTACCGTGAGATTGCCGAAAAGCTGGACCTCCCTTTGGGTACCGTTAAAAGCCGCATCTTCTTCACACGACAGAAGCTGCAACGCGAATTGAAAGATTTCATATAAAAGAACCTAACCTCTTAGCGAAATACAAGCGTCTGTTTTACCTAAAAAAGACCGCGTATATTTTTAGTTGTGCAAATGAAAGGGCAGGCTTCATCCGAAGTCTGTCCTTTCTATTATTCCTACAACAAAGGGATACACCATTCATTACCCCCCAATAAAAGCGCTCTAAGTCCAAGGCCAAGACCCTACTACAACCATTGATTATCAAACATTTGCGAACCATCAGCAAATAATCACTAATTCTTACATCTCAAAGCGTAAACCACACGAAAGATCATCTCCCCCACACAGCCGCTGACCATTCCGAAAGCACAAGCCCCATCCCACTTAAAGTATCGTTCGCACAAGTCTTCAGAAACACCTGCAAACAAGGAGTTTAAGGCTGTTGAAAACTTGTTTATGGTTTTTTGCAGAAATCTTGCCTGTAATTGTAGAGAAATGCGTACTTTTACAGCCGTTTATATAACTAAGGTGTAAATGGCAACAGAAGAAACAACATATCACATCCCCGTGCTGCTGAAAGCCAGCGTGGACGGTATGAACATCCGTCCGGACGGCACATATATAGACGTGACCTTCGGTGGAGGCGGACACTCGCGCGAGATTCTGTCACGGCTAGGCGACGGAGGACGGCTGCTGAGCTTCGACCAAGACGAGGACGCCGAACGTAACATCGTGGACGACCCGCATTTCACCTTCGTGCGAAGCAACTTCCGCTACCTACACAACTTCCTGCGCTACTACGGTGTGGAGCAGGTGGATGCCATCCTGGCCGACCTGGGCGTATCGTCCCATCACTTCGACGACAGCGAACGGGGCTTCTCCTTCCGCTTCGAAGGCAAGCTGGACATGCGCATGAACAAGCGGGCGGGCCTGACGGCTGCCGACGTAGTGAACACCTATAACGAGGAACGGCTGGCGGATATCTTCTACCTCTACGGCGAACTGAAGAACAGCCGCAAGCTGGCCGCCCTGCTGGTCAAGGCGCGCAACACGCGGCAGATAGAAACCATTGGCGACTTCCTGGACATCGTGAAACCCCTCTTCGGCCGCGAACGCGAGAAGAAGGAATTGGCCAAGGTATTCCAGGCCCTGCGTATTGAGGTGAACCAAGAGATGGAGGCTCTGAAGGAAATGCTCTATGCCGCCACCGAATCCCTGCGTCCGGGTGGACGGCTGGTTGTCATCACTTACCACTCGCTGGAGGACCGCATGGTGAAGAACATCATGAAGACGGGCAACGTAGAGGGCAAGGCGGAAAAAGATTTCTACGGCAACGTACAGACACCCTTCCGACTCGTAAACAACAAAGTGATTGTGCCCGACGAAGAGGAGATTGCCCGTAATCCTCGTTCGCGAAGCGCCAAACTGAGAATAGCAGAAAAACGATGAGATAAAGGAGACATTGCAATGGAAACCATACAAGAAAACACTGCATTATCGGAAAAGAAAAACAAGCACGCTTCCTGGAAAAGCATTGTGGGCGGAGACATACTGGCCACAGACTTCTTCCGCCGACAAACCAAACTGCTGGTATTGGTCATGGTGCTCATCATTTTCTACATCCACAATCGCTATGCCTGCCAGCAGCAGATGATAGAGATTGATCGGCTGAAAAAGGAACTGATCGACATCAAGTACGACGCACTGACGCGTAGTTCAGAACTGATGGAGCGCAGCCGCCAGTCACGCATCGAGGAATATATTTCCACCCGCGAGAGCGACCTGCAGACGGCAACGACTCCGCCCTATCTCATCAAGTAAAACCACAACCTGCAACGAACAACCATGGCTGTAAACAAAAAAAACATAATGACCCGCTACTTCTTCGTCGTGCTGCTGATGTCGCTGATGGGAATAGCGGTGGTAGTCAAGGCCGGCTTCATCATGTTTGCCGAACAGGGCTATTGGAAAGACGTGGCCGACCGCTTTGTGCGCGAGGGCGTCCCCGTCAAGCCCAATCGCGGTAATATCCTCTCAGCCGACGGGAAGCTGATGGCCAGCTCCCTGCCCGAATACCGTATCTACATGGACTTCAAAGCTGGTGGATATCAGAAAGACACCATGCTGATGAACCATCTGACGGAAATCTGTGAAGGCCTACACAAGATATTTCCTGACCGAAGCGCTGCCCAGTTCAAGGCCCATCTGCTGAAAGGCCGCAAGAAAGGAAGCCGCAACTACTTGATTTATCCCAAACGTATCTCATACATCCAGTATAAGGAGGCGAAGCGTCTGCCGGTATTCAACTTAAACAAATACAAGGGAGGATTTCATGAATTAGCCTACAACCAACGAAAGAAGCCCTTCGGTTCACTGGCCGCACGTACCTTGGGAGACCTGTATGCCGACACAGCTCAAGGAGCCAAGAACGGTATCGAACTAGCTTTTGATTCTCTGTTGAAAGGGCGCGAAGGCATCACTCATCGCCAAAAGGTAATGAACAAATACCTGAACATCGTGGACCGTCCGCCCGTGGACGGCTGCGACATCATCACCACCCTTGATGTGGACATGCAGGACATCTGCGAAAAAGCGCTGGTGGATAAACTGAAGGAATTGGAAGCCGTGTCGGGCGTAGCCATCCTGATGGACGTACCTACGGGCGACGTCAAGGCCATCGTGAACATGACGCGCGGCCAGGACGGCAACTACTATGAAATGCGCAATCTGGCCATAAGCAATCTGCAGGAGCCCGGCTCTACTTTCAAGACAGCTTCCATCATGGTGGCGTTGGAGGACGGTAAAATTACGCCCGACTACACCGTGGACACCGAGAAAGGTATCAAGATGATGTACGGGCAGGCCATGCGCGACCACAACTGGTACAAGGGTGGATATGGCGTCATCGATGTGAACCGCATCATGGAGGTATCGTCCAACATTGGTGTGTCGAGCATCATCGACAAGTTCTACAAAGACGACCCGCAAAAGTTTGTGGACGGTCTGAAGCGCATGAGCATCGACCAGCCACTACATTTGCAAATACCAGGAGAAGGCACCCCCAACATCAAAGGGCCGAAAGAGAAATATTTTGCCAAGACAACCCTGCCCTGGATGAGTATCGGCTACGAAGTACAGATCCCTCCCATCAACATTCTGACTTTCTACAACGCTATTGCCAACAACGGCACCATGGTACGCCCCCGTTTCGTGACCAAAGCGGTGAAGGACGGCGACGTCGTGGAAGAATATCCGGTCGAGGTTATCAACAAAAAAATCTGCTCGGACCATACGCTGGAACAAATACGCACCATCCTGCGAAACGTCGTAGGACACGGACTGGCCAAACCAGCAGGTAGTGACCAGTTCCATGTTTCGGGAAAGACCGGTACGGCACAGATTTCGCAAGGAGCGGCAGGCTACAAAAGCGGTGTACGCAACCACTTGGTCAGCTTCTGTGGTTATTTCCCCTCAGAGCAACCAAAATACAGTTGTATCGTCTCCATCCAGATCAACAAAGGTATTGCCTCGGGTGGTGGAATGGCAGGAAGTGTCTTCGGCAAGATAGCCGAAAGAGTCTATGCCAAGAACCTGCATTTCGACTTAAAGAATGCCATAGACAGTACAAGTAACGTCATCCCGTCTGTCAAAGCTGGAAATATGAACGAAACAGTTCGGGTACTGGAAAGTTTGAAGGTACCTGTCCAAAAAGACTTCAAACTAACAGACAGTCAAATTAAATGGGGGCATGCGCAGCAATCGCCCAATGCTGTTATCCTGCAAACAAGCGAAAGTAAATCGGGATTGGTACCGAACGTGATAGGCATGGGGGCTAAAGACGCCGTCTATTTGTTGGAAAGCAAAGGATTGCGCGTACAAATCTACGGCATCGGTAAGGTGAGAAGCCAGTCCATTACAGGGGGGAGTAGGATTGTAAAGGGTCAGACCGTTACCCTTCAACTAAGACAATAACGAATGGAAACATTTTAATGAATGATTATGAAACTGAATGATTTGCTGAAAGTGATACAGCCAGTAGAAATAACCGGCAGTACAGACATAGAAATAAGCGGAGTGAACATCGACTCACGCTTAATAGAAGCTGGACACCTCTTCATGGCCATGCGTGGCACGCAGACCGACGGTCATGCTTATATTCCCTCTGCTATCGGCAAAGGAGCCGTTGCCGTACTTTGTGAAGAAATGCCAGAGCAGAAGGAAACCGGCATCACTTACGTTCGTGTAAAGGATAGTGAAGATGCTGTGGGTAAGATAGCAACAACTTTCTATGGTGACCCGACCTCGAAACTAGAGTTGGTGGGTGTTACCGGCACCAATGGCAAGACTACTATCGCAACCTTATTATATAATGTATTCCGATATTTTGGCTATAAGGTAGGCCTCATCTCTACCGTATGTAACTACATCGACGACCAGCCGGTACCGACCGAGCACACGACCCCTGATCCCATCACGCTCAACCGTCTGCTGGGGCAGATGGCCGACGCAGGATGTAAATATGCTTTCATGGAAGTAAGTTCCCACTCCATTGACCAGAAGCGGATTAGCGGATTGCACTTTGCCGGAGGCATTTTCACCAACCTGACACGCGACCATCTGGACTATCATAAAACGGTGGAGAGCTATCTGAAGGCCAAAAAGAAATTCTTCGACGACATGCCCAAGAATGCTTTCAGCCTGACCAATCTAGACGACAAGAACGGGTTGGTGATGACTCAAAACACCCGTTCGCACATATATACCTATTCACTGCGCAGCCTGAGCGACTTCAAGGGACGTGTATTGGAATCACACTTCGAAGGCATGTTGCTCGACTTCAACAACCACGAGGTGGCCGTCCAATTTATCGGACGCTTCAACGCCTCCAACCTACTGGCCGTATTCGGTGCTGCCGTATTGTTGGGTAAGAAGGAAGAAGACGTACTGGTGGCACTGAGCACCCTGCATCCGGTTGCCGGACGCTTTGATGCGATTCGTTCGCCCGAAAAAGGTTTTACCGCCATTATCGATTATGCCCATACGCCCGATGCACTGGTCAACGTACTGAACGCCATTCATGGAGTGTTGGAAGGGAAAGGTAAGGTCATCACCGTCGTAGGAGCTGGCGGAAACCGCGACAAGGGCAAACGCCCCATCATGGCCAAGGAAGCCGCCCGCCTGAGCGACCGTGTTATCATCACGAGCGACAATCCCCGCTTCGAAGAGCCGCAGGACATCATCAACGACATGCTGGCCGGACTCGACAAGGACGACATGCAGAAGACGCTCAGCATTGCCGACCGCCGTGAAGCCATCAAGACTGCCTGCATGCTGGCACAACCCGGCGACGTCGTGCTGGTAGCCGGCAAGGGCCATGAGAACTATCAGGAGATAAAGGGTGTAAAACACCACTTCGACGACAAGGAAGAGCTCCAGAAAATCATGAACTAAGAACCAACTGTTAATTGAACATTGTAATTTATTCATTGCCATGCTATACTATTTATTCCATTGGCTCGACCAATATGATTTCCCCGGTGCAGGTATGTTTGCTTATACGTCGTTCCGTGCACTGATGGCTATCATCCTGGCTCTGCTGATTTCTACGATTTGGGGAGACAAATTTATTCATCTGCTGCAACGGAAACAGATTACCGAAACCCAACGTGATGCCAGCATCGACCCGTTCGGCGTAAACAAAGTGGGAGTACCCAGTATGGGAGGAGTCATTATCATTTTTGCAACTCTCATCCCCTGCCTGCTGTTGGGTAAATTAGAGAACATCTACATGATCCTGATGCTCATCACCACTGTCTGGCTGGGTTCGTTGGGCTTTGCTGACGACTATATCAAGATATTCAAGAAAGACAAGGAAGGCTTGCACGGCAAGTTCAAGATTATCGGACAAGTGGGTCTCGGCCTGATTGTGGGGCTGACTCTCTACCTCAGCCCACAGGTTGTCATTCGCGAAAACATTGAAGTGGAACAACCAGACGGGCAAATTGAAGTAGTACATGCAGCCAAAGAAATCAAGGCTACACAAACTACCATTCCCTTCTTCAAAAGCAATAACCTGGATTATGCCGATATCATGGGTTTTTGGGGTGACCACGCCCAGACAGCTGGATGGATATTGTTCGTCATCGTCACCATCTTCGTCGTTACGGCTGTAAGCAACGGTGCCAATCTGAATGATGGCATGGACGGCATGGCGGCAGGTAACTCGGCCATCATCGGACTGACACTGGGTATCCTAGCATACGTGTCGAGTCACATCGAATATGCAGGCTACCTGAACATCATGTACATTCCCGGTTCCGAAGAGCTGGTAATCTTCATTTGCGCCTTTATCGGTGCACTTATCGGTTTCCTGTGGTACAATGCCTATCCGGCACAAGTGTTCATGGGCGATACAGGCAGCCTTACCATCGGAGGTATTATTGCGGTCTTTGCTATCATCATCCACAAGGAACTGCTGATTCCCATCCTCTGCGGTATCTTTCTAGTGGAAAATCTGTCTGTCATCCTGCAAAGAGTGT